>JANLYO010000082.1:0-25215 GCA_031365665.1 Rhodoferax sp.
TCGATGAACAGCAGGCCGGTAAAGCGCACGTCAGACGGCCCCTGCGTCTCTTTTGCAGGGTCTTGGAAGCGGTAGCGCCATTCGGCGCTGGCCAGATAGCCATTGCGGCCCGACAACACACCCTCCGAGTAGCCGCGCACGGTGGAACTGCCGCCCACGGAAAACTGCTCGCTGGAGGGCACGATCTGCGTCTGCGAATACTGCATGCCGCCGCGCAGCACAATCTGGGATTGGCTGCTCACGCTCTTGAGCCACGAGGCATTGGTGCGCAGCGCGGTGAACTCGGTTTGCCCTTCGAAGCTGCGCAGGCCTTGGCGCACACCCACGTCGAGCGCCCAGGCCGACGAATCGCCTTGCACTTCACCCGAGAAGCCAGTTGCCAACACCGCCAGTTCGGCGGGGGTCTGTGCCAAGCCGCCAAAGTCGCTGATGCTGGTTTTGCGGATCAGCCGGCCATAAAAGTTCCAAAGCGTGGCGGCCTCGACCACCAGGGGTTGCGTGAGCCCTATCGACACTTCGCGCGACAGCCCGCCAATATCCAGCGGCACAAAAGCGCCGTTGATGACTTTGATCCGGCCCGTGCTATAGCCTAAATCCAGGCGCAAGTCGTTGGCGTTCAGGGGCAGGGCATACGCCAGCGAATAACTGCTGCTGCCACGTCCGCCTGACGCCGATAGCGACAGGCTGTCGCCGTTGCCGCTTAAACCCGCAACACGCGCGGTGAAACCCAGGCGCTCTTCGCCGGTGGTGATGCCGCCTGCGTTATCCATAAAGGCGGAAAACTGCACGCGGCTCGGCTCGACGGGCTCCAACTTCACGTCCGTCGTGCCAGGGCTGGCCCCAGCCTGCACATTGGCGCGCAGTTGCACGTCATGCAGGCGGTTGAAACGGATCAAGTCCTTTTCCAGCTTGGCGGCAGACAGCAGATCGCCCGGCTGCTGGCTCATGCGCTTTTGCACAAATTCGCTGGAGATTTGTGTGGTTGGCCCCACTTGAACCTGGCCGATGCGCGCTTCGATCAGGCTGATTTTGACGATGCCGTTGGCGATGTCCTGCTGCGGCAGGAAGGCACGAGCGGTCGGCATCTGCTTGGCATCGTAAAGTTTGTTCAGCGCGGCAACGGCCTCGAACAGGTCGGCCAGGCTGAGTGTCCGGTTCTCAAAAGGCGTCAGCGCCGATTTGATTTCCTCTGGCGTCAGGATCTCCGATTTAGCCACTTCAAAGCCCTTGACCGCGATGTTGCGCACCTGCGAGGGCTGTGATTGCGCGGGTGTGGCGGGCAGCGTTACATCGGGTTTGACGGGCTGCTGCTGCAGACGTTGCTCGTCGCGAAGTCGGTCGATTTGTTGGCGGTCGATGCGTTGGGGTGCGGCCGGGTCGGCCACGCCCGGCGGCAACACCGCAGGCGCAGTCTGTGCCCAAGCGGCTGGCGCAGCAGGCAGCGCCGTGCAGACCGCAAATAGCCAAGCAAAATGGCGTTTTTGGGGGGAAAGGATAGCCATGTTTATTTTTGGTTGTCCTGGTTGATGAGCTCATCCATCAAGCCCGGCTTAACGGTGACAAGTTTGTCGTCTGCTGTTTGCGGGACAAAAGCGGACGCACTTTCGGGTGAGGGTGCAAAGCGCAGTCCCCCAGCCACCACTTGGGTCACGCTGCCTTTGGGGCTGCCGGTCACGATGAGTTTCTCGTTGGATTTGATCACGGCGGCGTCGACGAAGGCGGAGCCAGGTTTGTAGTCCAGCGTGAACTTGCCGCTCAGTGTGAAGGCGCGGATGTCGACCCCTTCAATGGGGCCGCGGTTGACGTGGTCAATGCGGCTGCTGAAGAAGGGGGTGTTGAACAGGACGAAGTCGCCCACGGTGCCCTGCTGCACGATGAGGTTGCCGCTGTCGGTCTGCACAGCGCCGGTATTGGCGCTGTAGTTTTTCAGCGTGGTCGTGCTGGCACCTTTCACGTCAAGCTTTACCGTGCTGGCCATTGCTCCGCCCGTGCCCGTGACATCCACAACCACCGGTGCGCCAGGCACTGCGGGTTTGGCGGCGGCTGACACGTCTTTGGCTTGCAGCGTCAGTTTGCCGCCCATTTCGATCTCGAGCGGGTTCACGCCACCAATGGTGCCCGGTGCCTTCACCGTGACGAAGCCAGCGGCTTTGATGTCGGCTCCAACTTTGGCGGTGCCCAGCACGTCGCCTGCACCGCTGGTGCCACCGTTGACCACAATGTCAGCACCACTGGAGAGGCGACCGCCGTCGAATTTGACGCTGCGTGCGGCGTTTGCGTCAAGCTTGCCTGCGGCTTGTACATTACCGGCTACGTTGATGTCGCTACCGGCCTGCAAAGCTGCAGTTTCTTTGCCACTTATGGCCCCAGATATCGTGGATATTGCACTACCCGCTACCAAATCAATAGTTTTTGTGACATCCACTTGACCAGACGACTCGATGTTCAGGCCGCTGCTTGCCTGCAATTTACCGCCTAACGTGGCGGTGCCAGCGAGGCTGACGTTGCCGGTTGCATTGAGCGCGGTGTCGCCGCCTACGGTAGCCGCGCCACCCACGGCGAGGTTGCCGCCTGCCGTGCCCGTGAGCTTACCGGCCACCTGGGTCGTGCCAGCCGTCTCCAGGTCGCCAACTGAAGTGCCCAGCAGATCGCCACCGACCGTGGTCGTGCCGCCAATTTGCAACTTTGCACCCGCATTGAGTGTCGCCTTGCCTGCAACGGTGCTCATGCCAGCCAATGTGGTGTTGCCGCCGGATGTGCCCGTCAGGTCGCCCCCCGCAGCCAGTTTGCCGCTAGCCAATACGCCGGAGCCTGCCTGCCATTGGATGTTTTTGCCCGCGTTCACATCTCCCAACTGGATGTTGTTGGTGGCAATCGCCACGACAGAACCCAGAATGGCATTCATGCGCGACCCAGCCTGCATGTCGATGCTCTTGGCGTCCAGGCGGATGTCGCCCGCCGTGGTGATGAGGTTGACACCGGCGCCCAAGCTGAGCGTGTCTGACATTTTCAGCGCCATGTCTTTGGCGATGGCGATGTCACCTGTCAGGTTGACCTTGTCGGCGGTGCCGTCCAGCTTGAATTCGCCGTTGCTGGCTTGCACGTTCCGCAGGTTCAAGATGGCGTTAGGCGTGTAAATGTAGATGCCGTTGGGGGCCGTCAGGTCAATCCAGCCTGTGGCGTCGGAGCCGATGTCCAGGTAATTGGTGGGGCTCGCGCCCAGGCCAATGGTCGTGCCAGCGATCAATTGCATGAACTTGGCCTGCACGTCGAGGTTCAAGTCGGGCGTGGCTTCAATCAACGCGCCTTTGGCGGTGATACGGGCCAGAGCAGGCGAGAACACTTGGTCCACACGCAGGTCACCCGAACCGTTGGTCAAGTACAGGTTGCCACCAGCGCGCGCTGTTACGGCGCCCAGGAGGGCGTGTTGCACCACCAGGTCTTTGGCATCAGTGCCCAAGTCACCGCCACCGGCTTCCAGCGTGATGTTGCGGGCGTTGACTACCGTTTGGCCCACTGCACCGCTGCTGGTCAGGGCCGTGCCGGTTTTGAGCCGCACGTCTTCTGGCGTGGAGATCAAGTTGATGCGTACATCATCTTCAGAGCCGAGGTAGATGCTGTTGGCTGCACTGGCGGTGATGACGCCGCCGTTTTGCAGCGTGAAGTCCACGTCGTCTTTTTGTTTGATGGTGATGCGTCTGCCGCCGATGCTGGTGCTGATGCTGATGTCAGACTTCTCTGCCGCGATCAAGGCGAGCTGATCGGCCTCAGACCATGAAGAGGGGCTTGTGTTGATGTCCAGCGGTGTCTTCTCAATGCCAATGCCGGTTTTGGCAATCAAGGTGATGTTGCGGCCTACGGCGTTGGGTGCCTCAATCAAAATTTCAGTATCCGACACGTCTTTGAAGAAACCAGCACCGATGCGGTTGGTAATTTCGTCAGATGTCCATGCGCCACCTTGTTTCATTGCTGCAAAACGTGTAGCGTCTGCGGTGGCCACGTCGTAGCTGAAATTCTTGTTGAAGGTGCCTGCTGCGCCTTTGCCGAAGTCTGTGGCTGCTGCGTGGTAGAACTTGGTGCGGGTGTCTTGGTAGGCCTGTAGTTCGGCATCGCCCCAACTGTTGACGGTTTTCAGTGTCGCGGCGGTGCCGGGGTCCACCACAAACTTGAAGGCTGGGTCATAGGCCAGTGCGGTGAAACCGGTCGAGTTGCCGTTGGCGTCAAACGTCTCTTTGATGCCGCGCATCTGCCAGTACTGGAAGTAGTCCTGCTTCTTGGCGATGTTGAAGGAAGCCACGGTGGCGGCAACGCCATCGTCTGCGCCATCTGCCACCATCAACCGGGCGCGTTTGGCGGACTGCAACAACTCAGCTTTGGTTTCCAGGTCCACGCGCTGGGCGTCGTTGGCGTCAATCAAGGCGCCGGTTTTGGACTCCAGCCGCAGGTCGCCCGCCACCGAGGTGACGGACAGCAGGCGCATGTCGCCACTCGTTTCGGTCAAGGCGATGTCTTTGGCGGCGTAGGCCTCTATCGTGCCGGTGGGAGAGGTCACGTCGATTTGCAGTGGCGTGGCGATGCTGCCAATGGCGCCGTTGGCGGACGTCAGGCGGATGCTGGAACCGCTGACAACCGCCGCGTTGCTGGAATCAATATTGCCATCAGCCTTCAGGTCCACCAGGCCGCCGGCTTGGGCGCGTTTCACGTCCAATGCGCCGAATTGCTGCTCGATGGCCATGCCGCCGGTGGCGCGGGCGTCAAGTTTGCCGCCGCTGGCCAGCTCGACCGTCAGGTAGCTGCTGTCCGCCGGTCGGGCAGCCGGGCGGCCAATGTCGCCAGCCTTGGCGTTCAGGTTCAGGTCTTTGGCGTAGACCACCACCCCATCGTTGGACTTGATGCTGCCGACGCTGATGTCCGTGGCGCCCGTCAAGTTGCGCACCGCGCCTTGTAGCAAGAGGTTTTTGCTGGCGTTGTCCACGGCGAGCGCGCCGGTTTTAAAGCCGGAGAATTCGATCGCGATGGGCCGCGAGGCGTCCAGGCTGTGTTTGTAGTAGCTCTTCTCAGTCCAGGTCCAGTCGCGCTTTGAAATGAAGTTTTCGTAGTCGTCGACGCAGATGCCGGCGAAGCAATGATCTGTCCAATAGTGGCCACCGTTGGTTGCGCTGGCATCCAGCCCGGCGGTGTAGATCACGGGTGAAATGGCCTTGGTGTATTCCATCTTGTAGGCGGGTTGCGCCACGCCTTTGGTGTACGGGGCGTCTGCCAGCCATTCGCCGCCAGGCCGGACCGAAAGGGCTTTTGTGCTCAGGAAGGCCTGCCGGGAGCCGGGGTCGGCTGACAGCAAGTCGCCCAGGAAGTTGCAGCCCCCGTAACAGCTCTTGTGGTAGGTCTCCCAATACTCGTTCGTCCAGGTCTCGGCGTCGGCCCAATACAGCCGTCTGCCGTCGCGCGGGTTGTATGTCCCAGTGCGCGTCGAGCCGTTGGCAACGCCAAAGGGAGTCCTGTCATCGCCTGAATTGAAGTTCTGGTAGTTGTAGGTGACGACGTCATTCACCAGGCTGATGACAGTCACCAGCGGCTTCAATACGCCACCCGCATTCACTTTGGTGCTGGTGTCGGTGATCTTGATCTGGCCCGCCACACCCGGACCGGTGTCCAGCTTGTTGACTGCAAGATCCAGGCCCGAGGTGTTGGTGACGTTGATGCGGCCATAGCCATCCAGGACTTTGATCTTGCCGCTGCCAGTGCTGAAAATGTCGCCATACAACTGGATGTAGCCGCCCGCCACCGCGATGCTGCCCAGCTCCAATTGGCTTTTGGCGGCGTCCCAACGCAGTTGGGGCCTGAACACATCTTTGACCGACTCACCGTTCTCGGTCATCGCCAGGGCGACGAAGTTGCCGTTGGCGGCTTTGGCGGCATTGGCATCCGCAGCGCTGATGTTGACGGTGTAGCTAGCCAAGCCGCTCTGGATCAGGCCGTTGATATTCAGCTTCTCGCCACTGATGAAGACGTTGTTGCCTGCGATGACCGAGCCCTGCACAGCCGGCTGGAAGGCGTTGGCAGTCCAGGTGGCGTGGGTGGTGCTGGCGCCGGAGGGCACGCCGTTGGCGTCATCAGGCACATGGTTGGGGTAGGCGCCACGCGCCACATCTTCGTAGTACAGATCCACCGTGTAGGGCACCAGGCGGTTGGTGGTGATGCCTGTCAGCGGGTCTTTGACGGGGCGCGACACCGACGCATGGCCCGCAACCGAACCGTTCAGCACGTTCAAAGTAGGGTCGCCGCCTTGGTGCGTGAAACCGACCGTGAAGGTCTTGATGAAGTCCCCGCCCGTGGCGATGTCCACAGTTTTGGCAACGATGTTGGACGACACCTGCACGCTGCCCGCGCTTTCGATCTTGACCAAACCGCGCATGTTGGTGATGTCGCCGTCCACATGGATTTCGGGGTTCAGGGCATCGAGGTTGATGTTGTCTTTGTAGGTGTTCTTGAGCAGGATCACCGGGTCTGGCGAATTGCCCCTGTCGACGACCTGTGTGAAACTGGCAGTTGCGCCGCCTTTGTTGATGGCGTTGATCTCGCCAACACTGCTGACGCGCACATTGTTGAAGTCGACAACGCCGCCCAAGTCCTCCGAGATGAACAGGCTGGGCAGGCCGCCATTGCCCACCACGCGCAGGAATTTGTTGGAGGCATTGGCGATTTCGATCTTGGCGTCGCCAGGGGCAGTGATTTTGCCGCTGCCCACCAATTTGTCGCCATTGATGTGGATGTAGCCCGTGTACGCAGCCGCAGGCTGGATGTCCAGGAAGGTCGCCGTGGCGCCGACGCCCAACTTGCTTTTCTTGGCGTTGAGGATGTCGATGTCGGCCAAAAAGCCGTTGGCGATGTCGGCGTTGTCGTCTTTGTACTCGTTGTAAAGCGCAGTCAAGCGGGCGATGCGGTCGGAGATGTCACGCGCCAGGTCCACATTGGTGTGCTGCACCGGGGTGGCCATGCCCTCGGACTGCCTGGTGACCGTGCCGTCGGCCGCGATCGTCAAAAACTGCTGGTAGTGCGTGCCGGCAAACAGGCCACCATTCACCGCAACACCAGAGCGGGAATCGTCTTTTTCGCTGCCACCAGTGATGTCAAGGCTGATGCTGGAGTCAAAAACCTTGCCCAAGGCTTCCAAAGCCTCGCGGTACAGGTCTGTGCCGCGCCCATAACCGCGCGTGACGTGGTTGCCTGCGCCAGCCCGTAGCTCTATGTCCTTCACCGTGCCAATCGCCGCGCCTTTGATGAGCTGTTGCGTTGGGTCGGTCACGCCTGCCAGGTTGGCGTTGTAATTGCCCACCGTGATGTTGTTGCTCTGGTTGATTTCGCCGTGGGCTTCGGGCGTGCTGTTGATCGGGATGACGGTTTTGTTCCACAAGCGGGTTTCAGCGTCAGCCCGCAGATTGTTGTGGTAGCCCGCGAAGATGCGGGCGTTTTCGTCGGTTTCCAACCTGGCGCCGTCAATGTTGACATTGTTGGCGGTGGTGATGCGCGACAGCGACTTGCCCGACGGTGCACCAGCCAGGCCGTAGGTTTTGCTCTGCGCTTCAGTGTCCACCGTGGCCAGGGTTTTGGCCTCCAGCACGATATCGCCGTCGCTGGAGAGTACGCTGCCACTGCCCACGGTCACGGTGGCGTTCAGGCGGTCCGCCTTGATGTAGGACTCGGTATGGGCAATCGCAATCGCGCCGCCCGTGTCGAGCAGCACCGCGTCATAGACTTGCACATTGTTTTTTGCATCCATCTGGATGTTGCCCATGGGTGCACCCAAGCGGAAGGTGTCCACCACGGCATTGCTGCCGATGACGGCATCGGTGTCGTTGTGGATGGTCGTCTTGCTGGCACCCGAAGCCCCCGACAGGATGCCACCAGATGCGGCTTGCACCGTCCACCCATAGTTGGCAGAACCTTTGGTCACGTTGACTTCGGCGTTCATCACAAAGCTTTGCGCGGCGACATCGGCGTTGTTGGCCAATTCGGCACGGGTAACGTTGTCCACGGTGTTGGTGACCCATGCGCCGGAATATCCTGCCACAGACGCAGACGTGCTGTCGGCTGTGCCTTGTACGTCGGTAGTGTGTTTGGCCTCCAGTGTCATGGTGGTGGCGTTGACGACACCGCCGACGCGGGTCAAGGTGTGGGCATCCGCATCGTTGTCGACCTTGGCGGCCAGTAGCACGCCAAGGCCACCCGCGCCCGAGCGAGAAGCGGCATCCAACCCGTCGCTGCTGGTGCTCTTGGCGTTGAATGCGCCAGTGATGAATGTTCCGCCCGCAATGGTGGTCTCGGTCGTGCTGTTGGCCGTGGTGTCGGCCACGTTGGCACCAGCCGCATAGAAGCCGACATTAATGCCCAGCACGTTGGACTTTGACTTGGTCGTTGAATTGGCCAGAGCGTTGAAAGCTCCTGTTAGCGTGACTTGGTTGCCACTGCCAAGCTGCACCTGGGTCACCGGGTTGACTTCGGCCTTGGCCACGGTTGCGCTCGCGCCCACCAGTGCGCCACCCGCTGCGGCCAGGGAATCGGCATACGCGGTGCGGCTGCCGTTGCGCAGTTTGGTGGTGGCGCTGAAGCTCAGGCCATCGCTTTGCACATCCAGGTTGTCGCCTGCTGTGGCTTTGGTGGTGGTGTTGGCAATGGCTTCGGTGTTGGAGATGCCGATGGACAGGCCCGCCGAAATCGCCACGCCTTTGGCGGCGGCTTTGGCCACCGGATCGGAATCCGCGCGCACCTGGGCCAGGCCGCCTGCGGTGCGCAACACCACACCTTGCCCCAGGTTGGCGCTGGCGCCCGAGCTGTCTTTCACCTGCATGTCTGCGCCAGCGCCGGAGATCAAGCCGCCCGCCGCCGCCAGCACGTTGCCTTCGCTGGTGGTGCGGATGTGGCCATGCACGTCCAGCGATTTGGCCGTGACGTGCGTGCCGGTGCTCACGTTGGCCGTGGCTTCGCCGTCTTCGGTGATGATGCCGATGGACGCGCCGATGCCGACAACGCCGATGCCGACGCCGCCGCCGTTCACTTCCAGGTTGTGGTCAACGCCTGCATCGACCACCACGCCGCCCGTGGTGGACGTGACCGTGCCGCCCAGTTCAGCCAAAGCGGTGGACTTTTTCTCGTGCCAGGCAAAGCTGGCTGCCAGGCCCGCCACGCCGCCGCCGCCCGCGTAGGTGCGCATGATCGACACGTCTGGCTGATCGTCAGTGGCCGTCACGGTGACGTTGCGTGTGGCGGTGGTTTGCCCTTTGAGCGATGCCACGGTCACGTCTTTGACCAGTGCGATGGCAATGCCGCCGCCTAGCGACACGCCGCCCGACACCGCAGCACCCGCCGCGATAGCGTCGGTGTCGGTTTTGTTGTGCGCTTTGACGTTGATGTCGCGACCCGCGTTCAGGATGGCGCCCACACCCACGTAGGCGCCTGCCGTGGTGTTGACCGGGGTGGTGTTCAAGTCACCGTTCAAATTGATGTTGGCGCGGGCGTTGTCCGCGCGGGTGCTGGAAGCGCTGGTGCCGCCGTCACTGCCCATTTGGTCGCCGGTGGCGCTAGCGGAGGACAGTTGACCTGCCTTGTTGATGGAGCCCGAGGTGTTGTCCTTGGCATCGCCCTCCGGCCGCGCCCCGACCGAGACCACTGACACCGCGCCAGCGATGCCCAGGGTGGAGCCGCCGCCAAAAGCGGTGCTCACCGAAGTCACGTCGCGTACCGTGTTGGCGGTGACAGAGATGTCGTTGTCCGCCGCCACCTTGGCTCCACCGGCGATATTGGCGGTTGCGCCGTTGTGGATCAGCACCACATCAGCGACCGCGCCAATGCCTGCGCCACCCAGGCCAACGCCCAGGCTGCCGACTTTGTTGTCCACCTTGGTGGTGTCAGACGCGCTAACGGCCACGTTTTGGCCGCTGCCACCGTAGTTGACGGTGTCTTGGTTGATTTCGGTTTGCGAACCCACTTCAGCCAAGGTGCTGCCTTTGACCACCACCACGTTGACCGTGCCCGCGATCCCGACGCCGCCCGCAGCGGCGGCGGTGTATGCGTACACGCTTTGGTTGAAGCTGGAATCCGCCTCAATGGTCGTCGTGCCATTGGCGTTGAATTTGCTCGTGCCGCTGGCTTTGGCATTGGCTTTTTGCTCCACCAAGGTCACGCCAGCAGTCAGGCCCACGCCCGCCACGCCGCTTACAGCCAAAGCCCCGGCGATCAAATCTACGTCGGTGCGGGAGTTGGCCAGCAGGTCGATGTTGCCTTGCGAATTGACTGTGGCATTATTGGCCAACGCATCGGTTTGGCCATTGATGAGCACCACGCCGCCCGTGCCAGCCAGGCCAACGTACACGCCGCCGCCCACGGCAATCACCTTTTGGCCAACTTCGTTGGTGGAACCGGCCTTCACCCCCACTGTCTTTTTGGCTTGAACTGTTGCGCCGTCTACTTTGGCCGTGGTAGTGTGCGACGCCACTGTCGTGTCGACTGCACCGCCAATGCCCGCGTCGCCGCCGACGGCCACGCCGCCGGTCACAGACCAATTGTTGTCGTGGTGGTAGGCGGCAATACGCGCTTCCTGGTTCACGCCGCCAAAACTTGTATTGACCGCTGCGCCGTTGCTGACGATGGACGACGTATCGCCGCCCAACATCGCGACGCTGACGGTAGCCGCAATGGCAGCATTGCCGCCGCCCGCTGCGCTGATGGCGAAGTTCTCCACTGATGAGGTGGACGACGCCACCACTGCCACGCCGCGCATGGAATCGTGTTGCTGGCGGGTGCCCAACAGTTGTTGCGAGGGCAGCTTGGCCGCGTCACGCGCCGACAAGACCCCGTTGTCCACCGACGCCGCGCTGCCATTGCCCGATGCTGTGACCTTGGTGTTCGCGCCCGACACTTCGGCTTGTGTAGACGAATGGATGTCGTTGAATGCAATTGCGCCTGCAGCACCGAGCGTGCCACCCAGTCCGACAGCGCCTGCTCTGGATTTGATGGCGTCGTCGGCCTGCGCCAACACCAGCGCATTACCTGTCGCGGCGATTTCTGCTGCGCCGGAGACTTTGGCCTGGGTTGTGCCGCCTGCATCGTTAACTGCGACTGAGCCCGAGATGCCAGCCGTGCCTGCGCCGGAACCCGAAATCGCCCAGACATCCATCGTGCCAGTACGCTCGGCATCAATGGTCGCATTGGCAGCGGTAATTTTCCCGCCCGACACCAATGCCTTGACAGCGCCACCAATATGGTTGTACGAGCCAGATGCACCCACCGCGCCATTGCCACCGACGGCGGCGGCACCCGTCAACGATTGAATCTCGGACGTATCGGTTGCGCGGATGCGCGCATCGCCCGAGGCGGTGATGGTCGTGCCAGTGCCTGATGCCATCGTCGTATTGCCGATGGTGTTGATGCCCAGCGACCCGGTGACTGCAACCTTGGCCGACCCACTTCCTCCCACCGCGTAGGTACGGATTTCAGCGGTTTCAGCGGCATCCAGATAAACGTTGATCCCGCCCATTGAACCGCCGCTCGCAAGCGCCGAAGTTTCGTTGTTGATTTCGTTGTATGCCGCAGCAATACCTACAGCCGCTTGGCCACCCGACAAGGCAACACTGCCGGCAATGGACAAGATGTTAGAGGTGTCATTGCCACTCAACTCGACCGAACTGCCACCGGAGGTGATGCTGGCCCCGGTTTGCGCTGCTTCCGTGCGGTTGGTGATGATGTTGACGGTGACAGAACCCGACACCGTCACACCTTGCGATGCGCCCAAGGCCGCAGCCACGGAAACAATCGAGTTGTCGTTAGTCGCGGTGGCAGATACCTTGCCGCCACTGGCGACACTGCCGCCGTCGATGTGCGCCAGAGTGTCCGAATCTACAGTGGAGATGGCAACCCCTGCGCCAATGCCGGCTTTGCCGCCATAACTGGCCGCACCGGCCACGCTGCGGATGTCGGAATCGTCCTTGGCCGTCAGCGTGGCCGCTAGCGTCGTGGTGACGTTGGCATTGCTCAATGCCGCTTCGGTGATGTTGTCAATATTGCTGTACGAAACCGAACCTGCAATGCCAACCTTGTCGCCGCCTGCCGCCGCCGCCGTGACAGACCACATGGCACCCGTGTTTTTGGCGTTGACCAAAAGCCCGCTGGCAACTCCAACCGTGGCATCTTCCACGGTGGCACGGGTATCCTTGACCAGTTCGTTCCAGGTGAAGGCCCCGGCCAGTCCAGCCGATTTGTTGGGGTCCACTGTCAATGCGCCAGCGCCACCCAAGGCCAAAGCGCGGTTTTCGGCATTGACCTTCAGGCCGGCAGCCAAGGCGACATCGTCCTTGGCGCTGCCGTCAAAATCGGTTTGAACCGCAACGCTGACAGCGGCAGTGCCGTTTACGGTGACCGTCGCCAGATCAGAAATCGTGGCCGAACTGGTGTCGTTGACGATGTTCACCGCCACAGCAGCAGAAATTCCAACCCCCGACTTACCCTGTTTGCCACCGTCTTTTGAATTGGTTTTGGCACCGTCGCCACCTTTGGCCGTGGCATCGTCCTCTTTGGCCGCAGGGCCAGCGCCCGCCACCGAAAAGGCGCCAATCACGTTGCTGACCTGGGTGTCCAGCAACAGGTTGCCGCTGGCAGTCAAGGTACCGCCGCTGCCAGTCTCGGTGCTACGGTTGCCGATGATGGCGCGCACTTCGCGATCCACGTTGTTGATGGCAATCGAGAAGCCAATGCCGACGGCTTCAGACCGCGCCACGCCGCCGGCCACGTTGATAAAGAGGCTGGTGTCCTTGGCCAGCACCAAAACGTCATTGGCGAGCATCGTCCCGCCCGAGCCGATTTGGGCAATCGTGTGGGTATCCACATTCAGCAATGAAAAGGCCCCGTTGATCGACACCTTGCCGGCCTTGCCATTGGTTTCGGCCACGTCGATATTGAGGAAATCGGTGTGTGCCGCCACGACCACGTCGTCAGCGCGCACCTTGGCCCCTTTGGCAATCGAGGCGTCGGTGCCGCCACTTAGATTGAATTGCAAATACGAGCCGCCAAACCCGGCCTTGCCGCTGGTGCTGTTGGTGCCAAAACTGGTGGGGTCAAATTCAGGGATGCCGGTCAAATTCAAGGTGCCCTGGCTAGCGGTGGCGATCACGCTCACATCTTGCAGGGCAGTTGCTGCACCGCTGCCGGCGTTGATGGTGGCATTGCCAATTTTGGCAGTGGCCTTGTTGTTGAGGGTGAAAAAGTCCAACGCCCCGGCCAGTGCCAGTTTGTCGCTTTCCACCGCCGTTTGTGACCACACCGTGCCGTGGATCGGGTCTGCCACCACTTCTTTGACGGCGCCGGCAAAGTCATACCAGGCGCTGGCGCTGTTCCAGTTCATGGCATTGAACTTGTCGATGGCTGTCGTCCAGGCGGACCAGAACGGGTCGATGCTGGATTCGGCATAGACCGTCACTGCGCCACCCGCATTGACGACGGCACCGTCATCAATCAGCGCATCTGCATGGTGCTGCATTTGCACGATGGCGATGGACGCTGATATGGCAATGGCTTTTTTATCAGCGGGCTTTTTGGTGTCGCCGGGGGTCTCCTTGTCAAGGTCGCGCTGGTCCACTGCGGCAGAGGTGGCAAAGCTGATGGCCTCATTGGCCTGCGCCTTGACGCTCACCGCGCCAGTGGTGGTGACATGCGCGCCGCCAACAATTTGCGCCTTGACGTTGTTCGTGTTTTCAGCCCACGCGAACGCTGCCGACAAACCCAGTTTGCTGCTGGAGCCGCTCTTTGAGTCGGTGCTGGGTGCGGCGGCCATCAAATCGGACAACTTTTCAAACAGGATTTCATCGACCGGCTTGGCGCTGGTGATGGCTTCCTTCAAGTCCGGACTGCCGCCCGTGCCAGCCGCCGCCGAGACTTCGGTTTCAGCGCCTTTCATCACGGCTCTCACTTCGACACTTTTGGCCGTGGTGTTGCCACCCAAGCTGGCTGTGAAGTTGGTGTTGGAAATGCCCACCGAGATGCCCGCTGACGCCACGCCGTCTTTGAACGAGCCGCCGCTGGCTGCTACCGTGTGTTTTTTCTCCCCGGTGGCTTCCAACGTAAATTTGTCTGCGCTGGTGATGGTGGCGGCGGACTCCACCGTCGCCTCTGCCACCTGCGTACCCAAACCGACGGCAAACGAGAAATTGGCGTATTTGCTGGCGGCCGAAACCGGGTTGGCCAATGACCCGGTATTGACGGTGTCCACTTCAACGCCCAAAGTGCTGTCGGCTTGCGCCTTGATCGACATCTCGCCGGTGGAACTGAGCTTGGCATTGCCGACCTTGACTTTGGCCAGCGCGTTGGTCTCGCCGTAACCAAATCCGACCAGGCTGCTGACCACTTTCATGCTGGCATCGGCCTTGGCCTCAGCTTCAACCTTGAGTTTGCCCGAGGCGCCGATGTCAGCGCCGCCATCGATATCCACCGTCGCCTGCGCCTTGGAGAATGTCACGTTCGCGCCCAAGCGCAAGGACGTTATGAAGTCCAGCGCAGCAATGCCGATGTTGGCAAAAAAGCCGCCAACCGTGCTGTTGTCCTGCGCACCGACAAAATGGAACTTGTCGTCTGCGGCAGCCTTGATGGTCACGTCGCGGCCACGGATCACGGCGTTGTTGATGCTGATGGAGGCCTTCTGATCCTCCGAGGAGCCAAACACCGGCGTCACCGCGTCATCGGTGGCAGTGATGCTCACGTCCCCTGCCGTTTTGCCGTTGTTGGCGTCAGCGCGCAATTGGCTGCCATTTTTGATTTCAATTTGCTTGGCGGTGACGCTGATGTTGCCGGAGTTCCCGGTGGATGCTAGCGTATCGTGATTGCTGCGGGTGTCAGCCACAGCGCCGACATTGCGCGACGAGACGAATACGCCGTCGAGCACCACCTTTTTGGTGGCACTGATCGTGACCGCCGCGCCATGGGAATAAAAGTCGTTGGCACTAGTCCAGTCCAGGTTGTCCGGGTCAATCAAGATCGAACCCGCCTTGCCTTGGGCTGCGCGGGCCGACAGGCCATTGCCCATCAAATTCACGTCGCCTTTGGCCGAAAACTCGACAAAACCGCCGTCGCCGCTGCCCGCTGCGTCGGCAGAAACCCTGCCACTGGCGGCTAAGGCTGAATTGCCATCCGCCATAACGGTGACTGAGCCACCTTTGGCATTGCCGCCGACACCATCAGCTGCCACCGTGCCCGCGACCTGAATATCCTGCGCGGCGCGGATTCGGATCACGCCGCCGTCAAAACTCACCATGGACGGGACGGCCAGGCCATTCACGTTCACCAAATCGGCAAACGCCACCTGCGCGTGGCCACCGGCAAACACCTGCGCGCCCGCGCCGATATCGACATTGCCGCCAGCCAAAGTGACGGCTTCTGCGGCGTTAATGCGCCCCTTGACACTAACCAAACCCGTGGCGCTCAATGGAATCTGTCCGGCCAACACGGCGGCAGTTGCAGCATCGTCAATCGCGCCGCTGGCTGACATCAGTCGGTCCATGAAACCCGTGGTCGGCGTGACCAACGTCAGGCTGCCAACGTTCAAGACGCCGGTGCTGCCCACCACCACGCCATGCGGATTGAGGAAAAACACATTTCCACCAATTTGCCCCGCTTTGTAGGAGTTCACCAGGCCGTTGATGTAGCTCGCCTCGCCTGTGACCAAATTGAGCAGGTTGGCGGTTTGCCCAGGCAGATGCAAGTTGACCGTCCTGGCGGTTTCGACATTGAACTTGGAAAACGAGTTGAAGGCAGTGGCGCCCCGGACGGTTTGGGTTCTGATATCCGTCACCGCGCCTTGGGTCGTCAATTGGGTGGCCGTTCGCCCGTCAGTGACGATGGACGGCGGCTGTGCCAAGGCGGCAGACCCACCCATAAAGCCGATCCCCGCCATCAGAAGTGCATTGCGCCGCAACACACACAGGTATTGGCGCTTGAGGTATCCCATTGCGGATCGGGTCATGGTGCATTCCTAAATAGGGGCCGACACGGGTCGCCGACACACACATTTAGTCTAAACCGTAACAACAGGTATCACAATGAGACTTAGGTCGGGGGACTGGGTCGCAAAAAAAGCGTCGAAAAGTCGGTTTCCACCGATTAAAAAAAGGCCTACCATGTACTCAAATCGCGCCGGATTTGGGTTTTACCGATTTCACGGCACGCGCATGGAGGTATGAGTTTGGCAGTCAACTATCAAAAACGTAGCGCCGGGCCTGCACCGCAAGCCAAGTTGGCGTTAGCTCGTCGGGCTACCGACACGCAGTTGCGCGGCCTGCAAGTGCAGGATGAAGACAGCGATCTGGCGTGGGAGGAATGGCAAGCCGCCCTGAAACGCCAGGACGGTGATAGTGCGCCCACCCAACCTTCACCGCTGGAGTGAACCGGCTTCGTATTTGTAACTTGGAAAAAACACAAATTTCTGTGACAAAGTTGACATCTGGCTTCGAGTCTGGCCTGCCGGTGTCGAAACCAGAAACTTGTCGGCGCTGTCGCCACTCCATTGATTTTTACACTCTCCCTAGGAGTTTCCCATGATCCACACCCTGACCTTCAAATATTTCCCAAAGATTGCAAGATCGTTGTTGGTGGTTTCCAGCGTGGCGTTGATGGTTCTGCTGATGCCGGTGGCGAACGCGGCCGATACTCCCAAAGGCCCGACGACCAGCGAACGCTTGGAAGGCGCCCGCAAAGCCATTGAAGCCAAAGACTGGAGCAAGGCCATGTTTGAGCTCAATCAGGCACTGCGCGAAGAGTCACGCAACGCGGATGTCCACAATTTGCTGGGTTACACCTACCGCAAGCGCGCGACGCCTGATTTGGCCAAGGCGTTTGACCACTACAAGACGGCGCTGAACCTCAACCCCAAACATAAAGGCGCCCACGAGTACATCGGCGAAGCCTACCTCATGGACAAGAAGCCTGCCGAGGCTGAAAAACATCTGGCGCAACTTGAAGCCCTGTGCGGCAACAAGACGTGTGAGGAATATGCAGACTTGGCAAAATCCATTGCGGACTACAAGGCGAAGAACTGAGAGCCTTCGCGGCGGAGTGTGAGGCGGCAATTTTTCGCCAGGCCCGCTCCAAGAAAAATTAGCCCCCTCGGGGGGCAGCGACCCGCGCAGCGGTGGAGCGTGGGGGCTACACCTCACCGCCAAACTTTTTCGTCAAATTGGCGATGTATTTGTCGGTCATCTTCTCGAACTCGCCTTCAACAATCGGCGCCACCACCATCTTCATCAGACCGGGCAGGGGAATCGCCAGGTCGCCTTTGACTTCGAGTGTGAGCTTGGTGGATTTTTTGTTGTCCTTGATCAGCCAGTTGCCTGAGACCTGGGCGTTGCCGACGTCCTTCACAGGTGTCCAGACAATCGTACCCTTGGATTTGTTGGACACATATTTCGAGGCGTAGATGGTTTGCAGGTTGATCGACGCGACGCCAATTTTTTCCATCTCCCAGCGGTAGACGCCGCCGCCTACATCCACCAGTTTGTCCACCTTCGGGAAGAAGCCGGCCGACTCGGGCACGTTGGCTAAAAGCTCAAACACGTCGGCGAATTTCGCCTTGACTTCGAATTCGTATCCCAGATCGATGCTGACGTTGACGGTCATTGAAGGCTCCTGATGGGTTTATGAAGGTCGCGCGGGCGCAGTCACCCGTTGCTACCCGAGTTTACAAACTCTTCAGGCCTTTGGCCAAAACGTCAAAAAACACGCAAAAAAAAGTGATGGGCAGGGGCAAACCCAGCAGGCTTCCCAGCATGTAGTCGCGCAGGCGGATGCCCGACATCGCCAATGTGACGTTCAGCGCGGGCAAAGTTTGCATCAGCGTGCGCAGCACGAACACAGAACGCACGGGCCGCGCGTGCAGGCGTTTGAGGATACGCTGGGCGAAGCGCCCTTTGAGCTGTGCCAGCGCATCACTGCCGATCCAGCGGAACACCAAAAAGGTGACCAGGCAGGAGACGCTTGCTGCGAGGTAAGTGACCAGGCCACCCCACACCTGGCCGAGCGACAACACCGCCGCCGCCAGAAACACCAGGCCCGGCACATGGATCAGGTTGCCCAGTGAAAACAGCGCCACAAAAAGCGAAATGCCGATCAGCTTGTGCGCCAGAAAGGCCTCGCGCACATAGGCCAGGTTGAAGTTCTCGCGCACACCCGTGAGATCCACCGCCAGGAACAGAAGCAGGGTGAAACCCAGTGCGCCCCATAGCCGGGGATGCGAGAGTGTGCCGTTCATTCGACGACCTGAATCAAGGCAAGTGGGCGCGTATCAAGGCGCTGGCCACCGAGATGCCGTGCGGTATCGGCGGCAGTTCGTCACCCGGCCCGAACCAGCGGGCCTCGGCGATTTCTGCTTCGTCGATGCGGATGTCGCCGCTTTCGTATTCAGCGGTGTAGGCGATCATCAGTGAATGGGGGAAGGGCCAGGGCTGGCTGGCGAAGTAACGGATGGCGCCCACCTTCAAGCCGACCTCTTCAAACACCTCGCGGTGGATCGCGTCTTCCACCGATTCGCCGGCTTCGACAAAACCCGCCAGCGCCGTGAAGAAGCCCGTGGGTGAGGCGATGTGGCGCGCCAGCAGCAGGGCATCCTGGCGCTGCACCAGCACCATCATGGCCGGTGAAATGCGCGGGTAGGCGGCGAAACCGCAAGCCGGGCACTTCATGCAGCGTTCGCCCGCGAGTTGGGTGGTGGGCGTGGCGCACACGCCGCAAAAGCGGTGGGTGCGGGCCCATTCGCCGATCTGGAAAGCGCGCCCGGCGACAGAGAGCCGCTCGTCATCCAGAACGCCGAAGAGTGAACGCAGCTTGCGGAATTGATAACCCGATCCCGTCACAGCAGACTTGGGTGCGGCCACGGTCTGGCAATACACATCACCCAACTGGCCCACTGGCTGAAAGCTCAGGGTGTCCAGGCCCAGCGCGCGCAGATGTTGGGCATTTGGCAGCGCCAAATCGCCTTCACGCACCAGCAGCGCGTCGCCCTGGAAGATGAAATTGAGGGGCTCGGGGTGGTTTTGCGCGTGAACCAGCGCGGTGAAGTGTTTGGGGGTTTCCAGCATGGTCATGGATGCTACAGCGAATATCATGGGGACTGATTTGCCGATGTGTTCCGAGTCGGTTCCTATGACGATTGGAGACCTTACATGATTGATCGCAGAACTATTTTGCACGGCACCGCCGCCGCCGCCGCCAGCCTGGCGTTTCCCGCACACGTGGGGGCGCAGGCCTATCCAGCGCGGGCCATCCGGTACATTTGCCCCTGGCCAGCCGGTGGCTCGACAGACGTGGTGATGCGCGCGATTGGTGAAAGCGCGGGCAAGACACTGGGCACCACCGTCATCATCGACAACAAACCGGGCGCGGGCGGCATGATGGCCCCGAACGAACTGGTCAACGCCAAGCCCGACGGCTACACGCTGGCGCAGCTGCCGCAGGGCGTATTCCGCATTCCGCACATGCAAAAAACGCAGTTTGACACCTTGAAAGATTTCACCTGGATTGCCTGCCTCACGGGCTACACCTTCGGCCTGGTGGTGCCCGCTTCATCGCCGATCCAGAGCGTCAAGGACTACGTGGATTTCGCCCGCGCCAACCCTGAAAAAATGACCTACGGCCACACCGGCCTGGGCACCAGCCCGCACCTGGCGATCGAAGAGTTTGCGCAGAGAGCCGGCATCAAACTCACCAATGTGCCCTTCAAAGGCAATGCCGAAAACATGCAGGCGATTTTGGGCGGCCACATCATGTCGGCCAGCGACGCCACCGGCTGGGGCACACACGTGGACGCGGGCAAACTGCGCCTCTTGGCCACCTACGGCAGCAAACGCACCAAACGTTGGCCCAACGTGCCGACACTGGACGAACTGGGCTACAAAACGGTGTCCGATTCTCCCTTCGGCGTGGGCGGTCCCAAAGGCATGGACCCGGCCCTCGTCAAAACCATCCACGACGCGTTCAAGAAAACCCTGGACGACCCGGCGGTGCTTGCCGTGTTCGAGAAGTACGATCAGTCGGTGATTTACATGAACACCGAGCAATACACCAAGTTCGCCCGGGAAAGTTTCGCATCTGAAAAAGCGTTGATTGAGAAGCTGGGGTTGGCTGGTAAGGGGTGAATTCAGGGCCTTCGTTCGTGGTGGGGCGGTTGCGGCGACGAGGCAAGGGGCGTGCGGTGCCGACAAATTGCAGGCTGACTCCCACTCGGCGGATTTTAAGAATCCACAAACAGCGCCTCAAACCCCTGCAAAGGCTCAAACCGCTTGTTGTTGTAACGCAGACGCGTCGGGCCGGGCAGGGCGCGGGTTTTGACGGAATGGCGCGCGTCGCCCGGATAGGTCAATACGCGCACGCCGTGTTCGTCGTCAAAGGGCTCGGGCTGCACCACGGGAGGCTTCTGGCTCTGGGCGGCGCTGAGCGCTTCTTGCACGTTGCGGTAACGTGACAGGTGCGCCAGGCTCATGATCTGCGGCGGGGCGAGTTCAATTTGCCCATCCCGGTATTGCTCCAGCGCGGCGCGCGGCGTGAGCCAGACACTTTCGATCGCCTCGTGGTTGTCATGCCGCGCGGTTTGCGTGGCTGGCACGGTGGCGAGGAAAAAGCGCGTGTCAAAACGCTTGTTCATCATCGAGGGCACCTGGGGGGTGATCCAGCGCGACCAGGGCGTGAGGCTGCTGGCTTGCAAACGCAGGCGCATCATCGCCAGCACTTCCTCAAACGAGCGGCCTTCCCGCAGCAACGCGCTGGCCTGCGCGGCATCTTCGGCAGTGGCGTTTTGCGCGTACAAAACACCGGACTCTTCAAACGCTTCGCGCAGCGCAGCAACATAAAGGCCCGCAGCCGTCAGCGCTTGCAGCTCGGGCTCGCACAAAGTGGCATGCAGGGCTTCGGGCGTCACGTCCAGATGGGCGTCCATGTCCAGCTCGGCGTCGAAACGGTCCACCTTGCCGCCGGGGAATACGTAGGCGCCGCCCAAGACATCCGAGAGGCCGTTGCGTTTGAGCAAAAACACTTCGAGAGGTGATGGCCCTGCGTGTGCGCTGTCACGCAGCATGACCACGGTAGCGGCCGGACGCGCCGGGCCCGACACAAATTGAGAGTTGATTTCCATGCGTCCATGTTAAACCGCTCCTTGGTGGAAGCGGCGCGCGGTGGTTTTACACTGGCGTGCCCCGCAGGGTCCTGCGGCCTCTTCGCGTTTGCCCCATTTGCCCACTTCACCCACTGACCATTGTCAATCGCATGCAAAGTGACATCACCATCGCCCAGGCCGCTTCATTGCGGCGAATCAGCGAACTCGCCCAGGAGCAGGCTGGCATCCCCGAAGAAGCGCTCGAAGCCTACGGCAAATACAAAGCCAAGTTGTCGCTCAACTATTGCGCCTCGCTGGCTGGCAAACCCAAGGGCAGGCTGATTCTGGTCACAGCGATCTCGCCCACGCCCGCAGGGGAAGGCAAGACGACCACCACGGTCGGACTGGGCGATGCGCTGAATCTCCTGGGCAAGAAAACCATCATCTGCCTGCGCGAGCCTTCTCTGGGGCCGGTGTTTGGCATGAAGGGCGGTGCGGCGGGCGGCGGCATGGCCCAAGTGGTGCCAATGGAGGACATCAACCTGCATTTCACCGGCGATTTTTCGGCCATCGCGCTGGCGCACAACCTGCTGGCGGCGCTGATGGACAACCACATCCACCACGGCAACGCCTTGGGCTTTGATGTGCGGCGCATTGCTTTCAAACGTGTGGTGGACATGAATGACCGAGCGCTGCGCCACATCACCGTAGCCCTAGGTGGCCCGGCCAATGGGTTCCCGCGCGAAGACGGTTTTGACATCGTCGTGGCCTCAGAAGTGATGGCGATTTTTTGCCTGGCCACGAGTCTCGCGGACTTGAAGAAACGGCTGGGCCGCATCGTGGTCGGTTACACGGCATCGCAAACTCCGATCTTGGCCAGCGATCTCAAAGCCCACGGCGCGATGGCCGCGCTTTTGAAGGACGCGCTCGCGCCCAACCTGGTGCAGACGCTGGAGAATAACCTGGCCTTCATCCACGGCGGGCCGTTTGCCAATATCGCGCACGGCTGCAATTCGGTGTTGGCCACGTCCACCGCGTTGAAGCTGGCCGATTATGTCGTGACCGAAGCCGGTTTTGGTGCCGATTTGGGGGCCGAGAAATTCATCGACATCAAATGCCGAAAATCGGGCTTGCGGCCTGACGCCGTGGTGCTGGTGGCGACCATCCGTGCGCTCAAGTACCACGGCGGTGTCGAGGTCAAAGACGTGGCGCTTGAAAATCCCGATGCCCTGGCCCGTGGGCTGGTGAATCTGGAGCGGCATCTGTGCAACATGCGCGAACACTTTGGCCTGCCCTGTGTGGTGGCCATCAACCACCGCACCGAAGACACGCTTGCCGAGGTGGCTTTGCTCAAAGCCTGTGCGGCCCGCCTCGGTGTGGACGTGGTGCTGGCCCGCCATTGGGCCGAAGGCGGCTCGGGGGCCACCGAGCTGGCGCAGGCGGTGGTCAAGCTGTGTGAGTTGCCGAATCAATTCAAGTTTGGGTATGGCGATGAACAGCCGCTGTGGGACAAAGTGCATGCTGTCGCCATCAAGATCTATGGCGCTTCGGGTGTTGAGGCGAGCGACAAAGTCAAGGCGCAAATTGCCAGTTTGCAAAACAGCGGCTATGGCCACTTTCCGGTATGCATTGCCAAGACGCAGTACTCCTTTTCCTCCGACGCCAAATTGCGCGGGGCGCCCAACGGCCACACGCTGCAAATACGCGAGGTCCGTCTTGCGGCGGGTGCTGAATTTGTGGTGATGGTTTGCGGTGACGTGTTGACGATGCCGGGGCTGCCCCAAGTGCCGTCGGCTGAGCGAATTGACGTGGATGAGCACGGGAGAATTTCCGGTCTGTTTTAGCTTTTGCGGTTTTGGGGGAGTGGAGTGGCTGTGCGCACCCCCTTAAACTTGCCACTGTTCATCCAGCAACCCCGAAAACACAGGAAAACAAATGAGCATTGATTTCAAAGGCCAGGTCGCCATCGTCACTGGAGCAGGCAACGGCCTGGGCCGCCAACACGCCTTGGCATTGGCCAAACGCGGCGCCAAAGTAGTGGTGAATGATCTGGGTGGCGCGCGTGATGGCACAGGCGGCTCAGTCAGCGCCGCGCAAGCGGTGGTGGATGAAATCAAGGCTGCGGGCGGCGAGGCAATTGCCAACGGCGCCTCCGTCACCGACTACGAGGCCGTGCAGGCCATGGTGCAGCAGGCGGTTGACACCTGGGGCCGGGTCGATATTTTGGTCAACAACGCGGGCATCCTGCGCGACAAGAGTTTTGCCAAGATGGACATGGCCGACTTTCGCCTGGTGATGGACGTTCATTTGATGGGCGCGGTGCACTGCTGCAAGGCGGTGTGGCCGATCATGAACGCGCAGAAATACGGGCGCATCATCATGACCACGTCCAGCTCCGGCCTGTACGGCAACTTCGGCCAGACGAACTACGGCGCGGCCAAGATGGCGCTGGTGGGCCTGATGCAGACGCTGAGCATCGAAGGCGCGAAGAATGACATCCGCGTCAACTGCCTGGCGCCCACCGCCGCCACCCGCATGACCGAAGACCTGATGACCGAAGCCGTGCTCAAGGCCCTGCAGCCCGAAGCTGTGGTGCCCGCCATGCTGGTGATGGCCTCGCGCGATGCGCCGACCCGCGCGATTTTGTGTGCCGGCGCAGGCACGTTCGAAGCCGCCCACGTGACACTCACGCAGGGCCTGTGGCTGGGCTCAGACGACAGCACGCCCGAACGCCTGGTGGCCCATTTGGGCGAGGCCACCGACCGCGCAGGCGACATCGTGCCGCAAAGCGGTGCTGCGCAAGGCAGCAACGAGATGGGCAAAGCGGCTGCGGCCAAGGTCAGAGCTTGAGGCAGCGCGGCAGGTGGGCTTTTGCAGCCGGGCGGGCCAGGTGGGCTGGCCGGTGGTAAACCTTGTTGACAGGCGGCGCTATTCATCATCATGATGGGGCACTATTCCTACAAGAGAGACAAAACCATGAGCCGCTCAACTACGGCGCTGGCCTTGCTTGCTGCGCTGATCTTGTCAAGCTTGTCCGTTCAATCCCAAACCCTGCGCTGGGCGGCGCGGGCCGACATCTTGACGACCGATCCGCACTCTGAGGTGATTGCCTTCACCAACTACGTGAACGCGCAGATGTACGAAAGCCTGATCACGCGCGACAAAGACCTCAACATCATTCCGTGCCTGGCGACGGAATGGACGATGGTCAATCCGCTGCTGTGGCGCTTCAAGCTGCGCCCTGGTGTGAAGTTCCACGATGGCACGCCTTTCACCGCAGACGACGTGGTGTTCTCGGTGAAACGTGCGCAGCAGCCCAGCGCCAACCAACGCACTTTCGCCATGCCCATGGGCGAACCACGCAAGGTCGATGACTTGACGGTTGAATTCACCTTGCAGCAGTTCAACCCGATCTTCCTGGTGCACACCACGCAGATTTTCATGATGAGCAAGGCCTGGGCAGAGAAGAACAACGCGGCCACCACGCCGGATTTCAAAGCCAAAGAGGTCAAGTTCACGCTCTTCAACGCCAATGGCACCGGGCCCTACAGCCTGGTCTCGCGCCAGCCCGACAGCAAGACCGTGTTCAAGCGCAACCCCAACTGGTGGGGCCAGTTTGACGGCAACGTGCAAGAGGTGGTGTTCACGCCGATTGGCAACGACGCCACCCGCACGGCAGCCTTGATGTCGGGCGAAATTGACTTCATTTACGACCCTTCGCTGCAAGACTTGCCACGTTTTCGCAGCACGCCCGCCACCAAAGTGCTGGACAACGTGGGCAACACCAGCGCACACATTGGCATGGACCAAAGCCGAGAAGAACTGCTTTACAGCAGCGTCAAAGGCAAAAATCCGTTCAAAGATGTGCGGGTGCGCCGTGCGCTCTACCACGCGATGGACATCGAAACCATGCGCAGCGGCGTGCTCAACGGGCAGGCCTATCCGACTGGCTCGATCACCCATTCACCCAGAGCGTCGTTCAACGACCCAGAGGTCGAGAAACGCCTGCCCTTTGATTTGGCCAAGGCGCGTGCCTTGATGGCCGAGGCCGGTTATCAGCAGGGTTTTGAGGTGACGCTGGATTGCCCCAACTCAAG
>JANLYO010000100.1:0-2478 GCA_031365665.1 Rhodoferax sp.
AGTTACAAAAATTTTGATAAAATCCGAGCTTAGGCCACGTAAAATAATAACAAACAGCTATTAATTTAGTAGTAGCTGGCGGCCCGACTCAACCCATACCCGACCAAATCCATCGGCTATTTGGTATACTTGAACTTATTACTCAACCAAAGCTCAAAAGGCTTGTCAGTAAGTTCACCGAGTTCTCCATTACCAAGGGGTTACCACTATGCGTCTCACCACCAAAGGCCGTTTTGCGGTCACTGCAATGATTGATCTGGGGCTGCGCCAAAACGGCGGGCCAGTGACATTGGCGGCGATCAGCCAGCGCCAGCAGATTTCGCTCTCTTACCTGGAGCAGCTGTTTGGCAAGCTGCGCCGCAATGAGTTGGTCGAGTCCACACGCGGGCCGGGTGGCGGTTACACGCTGGCGCGCAAGGCGGCGGAGATTTCCGTGGCCGACATCATCACCTCGGTCGATGAGCCGATTGACGCCACCCACTGCGGCGGCAAGGAAAACTGCACCGGCGAGGGCGAGCGCTGCATGACGCACGACCTGTGGGCCTCGCTCAATGTGCGCATGGTGGAGTTTTTGTCGTCGGTCACGCTGCAAAAGCTGGTGGACGACCAGCTTGCCAAAGGCCTGACGGTTGAAAGCAAGCCAATGGTAAAGCGGGCAATTTCTGCCATGCCGCAGGCCAAGCCAATGCGCATCAATGTGCCGAATTCAGTGTTTGCCCTTGGCAATTCATTTGCCAAGTCGTAATTTACCCGCAACTGTTTGAATGAGTTGAGTTTTTTGATGGACACCACGCCCCACTTTCCGATTTACATGGACTACAGCGCCACCAACCCGTGCGACGAGCGCGTGGTGGATGCCATGGTTCCCTGGTTGCGCAACCACTTTGGCAACCCGGCTTCGCGCAGCCATGCCTGGGGCTGGGAAGCGGAGGCGGCGGTAGAAAAAGCGCGCGAGCAGGTGGCCGCACTGATTGGCGCCGACCCGCGCGAGATTGTCTGGACATCCGGTGCCACCGAATCCAACAACCTGGCCTTGAAGGGCGCTGCGAACTTCTACAAAACCAAGGGCAAACACCTCATCACGGTGAAGACCGAGCACAAGGCCGTGCTCGACACTTGCCGCGAGCTCGAGCGCCAGGGATTTGAAGTCAGTTACCTTGACGTGCAGGAAGACGGCCTGGTCAACCACGATGTGTTCAAAGCCGCCATCCGGCCCGACACCATTCTGGCCAGCGTGATGTTTGTCAACAACGAGATCGGTGTGGTGCAAGACATCGCCGCCCTCGGCAAAATCTGCCGCGAAAAGGGCGTGATCTTCCATGTGGACGCGGCGCAGGCCACCGGCCGGGTTGATGTCGATCTGGCCACTTTGCCGGTTGACCTGATGAGCCTCACTTCGCACAAAACCTATGGCCCCAAAGGCATCGGCGCGCTGTTCGTGCGGCGCAAACCGCGCATCCGCATCGAGGCGCAAATGCACGGCGGCGGCCACGAGCGCGGCATGCGCTCGGGCACGCTGCCCACGCACCAGATTGTCGGCATGGGCGAGGCGTACCGCATCGCCAAGGCTGAGATGCACCTTGAGAACAAACGCATCCAGGCGCTGCACGACCGCATGGTGGCAGGCTTGCAGGGCATCGAGCAGGTGTTCATCAATGGCCACGCCACGCAACGCGTGCCGCACAACCTGAACATGAGCTTCAACTACGTGGAAGGCGAGTCGCTGATCATGGGCATCAAGGGCCTGGCGGTGTCGTCAGGTTCCGCGTGTACATCGGCGTCGCTGGAGCCGAGTTACGTGTTGCGCGCCTTGGGCCGAAGCGACGAGCTGGCCCACAGCAGCCTGCGCATGACGATTGGCCGCTGGACAACCGAAGCGGATATTGATTACGCAGTGGACACCATTAAAGTCAACGTCGCACGTCTGCGTGAGTTGAGTCCATTGTGGGATATGTTCCAAGAAGGCATTGATATTTCCACCATCCAGTGGGCGGCGCATTAAAGATTAAAGAGGTAAACCAAATGGCATATTCTGAAAAAGTCGTTGATCACTATGAAAACCCCCGCAACGTCGGCAGCTTTGAAAAGGGCGACGACACCGTAGGCACCGGCATGGTCGGCGCGCCTGCTTGCGGCGACGTGATGAAGCTGCAAATCAAGGTCAACCCGCTGACGGGCGTGATTGAAGACGCGCGCTTCAAGACCTACGGCTGCGGCTCGGCGATTGCATCATCATCCTTGGTGACGGAATGGGTCAAGGGCAAGACGCTGGACCAGGCGGCGGCGCTCAAAAACAGCCAGATCGCTGAAGAGTTGGCCCTGCCGCCTGTCAAGATTCACTGCTCCATCCTGGCCGAAGACGCCATCAAGGCGGCGGTGGACGACTACAAAAAGAAGCACTTGGTGCCCCAAGCCGCTGAACAAGCCGTGCCGCAAGCCGCCTGACATGCCAGTCACCGTTACCGAGGCCGCTGCCCG
>JANLYO010000134.1:0-1697 GCA_031365665.1 Rhodoferax sp.
CGAAGCCGGAGGGGTGCAAACGCCGCAGGGCTCCTGGAGCGCTTCCCTGCAGAAGTTTGTGCCACGCCGCCAGTTGCCGGTGTACGAGCGCCAGCATTTTCCCGAGAGCCTGCTGGGCGATGGTTCGCAAAAGTTTGAATCCGCAGGCAAGACACTGCATGAAGACGATTCGGTGCGGCTGTGGATGCTCGAAGGTGATGAGCGTCCCTCCGGCAGCGGCGTCGTCATCGTCAGCATCAAATCCAAGATGCACGCCCTCGGGCCTGATGTGATGGAAGGTCTGTCCATGGCGGTGGACCTGGCTGAAAAAGACTACGAGGGCGTGGTGGTGTGGTCAGGCGACGAGCCTTTCAGCGCGGGTGCCGACCTGCAGGCCATGCTGCCCGGTTTCATGATAGGGGGCGTGGCCGCCATTGACGAGGCTGAACACGAGATGCAGCGCATCATGCTCAAGCTGCGCTATGCCAATGTGCCAGTGGTGTCCGCCGTGCGTGGCCTGGCGCTGGGCGGCGGCTGCGAGCTAGCGGTGTATTCCGCGCGCCGCGTGGTGGCCATGGAAAGCTATATCGGTCTGGTCGAAGTGGGTGTGGGCCTGGTGCCCGGTGCCGGCGGCCTGACCTACATCGCACGCCGCGCCGCTGAGAATGCCGCCAATTCGACAGACAAGGACATCCTGAAATGCCTGACTGAAGGCTTTACCGCCGCCGCCATGGCCAAGGTAGGCACCAGCGCGCTGGAGAGCCGCAAGCTGGGCTACCTGCTGGACAGTGACATCATCGTGCCCAACAAGGACGAACTGTTGTTTGTGGCTATTAACGAAGCCCGCGCGCTGTTTGCTGGCGGCTACCGCGCACCGCACAAGCGCCAGTTTGCGGTGGCGGGGCGCAGCGGCAAGGCCACGATCCAGGGCCAGCTCATCAACATGCGCGACGGCGGCTTCATCAGCCAGCACGATTTCTACATTGCCAGCCTGATCGCCGGGGTGGTCACGGGCGGTGATGTGGACGCGGGCTCGCTGGTGGATGAGGAATACATCATGCTGCTTGAGCGCCGTGCCTTTGGCACGCTGCTGGCCAATGCCAAGACCCAGGAACGCATCATGGGCATGATGTCCACGGGCAAACCTGTTCGAAACTGATGGAGTTTCCCCTCAACCGCATGCAGTACCAGCTGGGGCGCCTGTCCGAGGTGCCTGCGTTTGCGCGCCCGTGGTACCGCAGCATCATCTTGCGCAAAGCGGTGCCCTTTGTGGGTACTGCGGGCATCAAGTTTGTGGATGTAACCCCTGAACGTGTGGAAGTCACACTGGCCAACGAGCGCAAGGTGCAAAACCATATCGGCAGCATTCACGCCTCGGCCATGAACCTGCTGGCCGAGACTGCCACCGGCATGGTGGTGGGCATGAATGTGCGTGATGACTGTATTCCGCTGGCCAAAGAGTTGAAGATGGCGTTCAAAAAACGCGCTACTGGTGCCCTGCGCGCTGTGGCCGTACTCACGCCCGGGCAGCGCGCGGCACTGCAGGCCAGCGACAAGGGCGAGATCAATGTGTCCGTCACTGTGACGGATGAGGCCGGCATCCAGCCGGTGGAATGTGAATTTATCTGGGCCTGGGTGCCGTCGGCCCGTTCAAAAAACTGAAGGAAAGAAATCATGAGCAAACAAGTGCAAGACGCCTACATCGTTGCCGCCACGCG
>JANLYO010000147.1:0-26887 GCA_031365665.1 Rhodoferax sp.
CTGGGTGGGCCACGTCAAGGCTGACTACGACAACCCGGCCTCCAGCAACGTCGCCGTTGAGTTTTGCGGCACCAGCATCACCTCCCGCGCCAACAACGCGTCGCGCAGCACGGTGGACGCCTGGCTTGCCGAGAACCCGCATTTCAGCTTTGCCGACAATCGTGCCAAAGGTTATGGCGTATGTGAATTCACGCCCGCAGGCTTGACCACGCTGCTGCGGGCAGTTGACGAGGTTTCGCGCAAAGAGGCCTCTGTCGGCACACTCGCCAGCTTTGGAGTCAAACCCGGCAAAGCCGTGGTCGAGCGAATGAGTTGAGCTTCACTCTAGAACTTTGAAGACAGGAGCATCCCATGACCCCAACAGTCATCACCGCCTGGCATGCCTATGCCCAATCCCGAAACACTGCGGCCTTGGCCGATTTGATCGACGAGCACTGCACCTTCCAGTCACCCGTGGTGTTCACGCCGCAGCAGGGCCGGGCCATCACCACCCAATACCTCGCCGCCGCGATGCAAGTGTTGGGCAACGAGAGTTTTGTCTACAAGCGCGAGTGGCACGCCGCAGACTCAGCGGTGCTGGAGTTTGAATCCACCATCGACGGCGTGCACGTTAACGGTGTGGACATCATCACGTGGAACAGCGCGGACAAAATCACCGATTTCAAAGTGATGGTGCGGCCGCTCAAGGCCGTCAATAAGCTGCACGAGTTGATGGGGCAGATGTTGGTGCAAATGTTGGCGCACAACGCGGTGCATCACGCGGTGAAGGGCTAAACCAGCACTTCCAGCAAGCGGTCAAGCCCCCCCGAATTGATTGCCACCATGGCCTGCTCCCGCACCTTGGGTTTGGCGTGGTAGGCCACCGAGAGGCCCGCCACCGACATCATCGGCAAATCATTGGCGCCGTCGCCCATGGCGATGGCGTGGCGTGGGTGGATGCCGTTGCTGGCGCAGGTTTGGATCAGCATGCGGCGCTTTTCTTCGCCGTCGCAAATGTCACCCCAATGCTGGTTGGCCATGCGGCCAGTGAGGCGGCCGGCCTCGTCCATCTCCAGGATGTTGCTGCGGGTGGCGTTGATGCGCAGCAGGTCACGCACGCGGTCGGTGAAAAAAGTGAATCCACCGCTCACTAAAAGTGTGACCATGCCCACTGCCTGGCAAGCCGCCACCAAGTCTGCCGCGCTGGGGTTGAGTTTGAGCCGGTGGTTCAATACCTCTTCCATGTGCCCCAGCGTCACGCCTTTAAGCAAAGCCACACGACGGCGCAGGCTGTCTTTGTAGTCGGCAATCTCGCCACGCATGGCCGCTTCAGTGATCGCCGCCACCTCGGCCCTGCGGCCCGCCGCATCGGCGATTTCATCAACACATTCAATGTTGATGAGGGTGCTGTCCATGTCGAAGGCGATGAGTTTGAAGTCACGCAATTTCAACGGTGGCGCAAAGCCTTGGATCACCAGGCTGGGGGAGATTTCTGTGACATTCATGCAGTCAGTTCACTATAGATAAAGCAGCTTTTAGCGCCGTGCTGAAGAGCGATTTCGCCAATAGCTTACGCACAGCGGGTCAGCCAGTCCCGCACCCGCGAAAATTCGAGGATGCGCGGGGCCAGGCTGCTGGTGCGCACCATTTCGTCTATCTGCGCTGACACTGCGATGTCGGCAATTGACTTCAGGCCACCCACCAGCCATGGCCCCGCAGCCAGCATTTGATCAATCGAGGCGACATGGGCCAGCATCTGGGCGCGCACCTGGTCCAGCGGCAGCAGCCCAAGGCCTTGCGCCGCCAGTTTTTTTGAGTAGCGGCTTTTGGCGATGATCCCCACAAGCCGCCGCTCCCAATTTGGGCGGCCCTGACACAGCAGTTCAACCGCTTTGGGCAGCACCTCGGGGTCACCCAGCCGCAAGGCGACCTCGTACCAATAAAGCGATTCATCGGCCCAGTCCTCCAGCACCAAAGCCAAGGCGCGTTGGGCTGGATCAGCAGGAATCAGTGCAGCCGTCTGGAAGCGCGCTTCCAGGAAATTGACGATGGCGCTACTGTCCTGTATGAAATCACCGTCAAACTCAAGCACCGGCAACTTGCCAACGCGTGACAGTCTGGTGGCCCGCAAGGCCAGCAAGCCGTTGTAGTTGACCACCGAAAATGCCAAGCCCTTGTGTTTGAGTGCTTTGCGGATCTTGCCGCAAAAAGGCGATATTTCCCACTGGTGCAATACGATGGTGTTGGGCATGGCTGGATCCTCTCAAAAAAAACACTGAATGGCGCGGTTCGCGCAAACAAGGTAAAGACGGTTCAATCTTCAGTCACAGTGGCTTGAGCCCGATCGGCGCTGATTCGCGCATCCACTGTTTGAGCCGTGCCAGGTCGTCAAAGTCAACTACTTCACCCAGGCTGCCGTTGTCATCCACAATTTTGAAGCGCTGCGCGTCCTTGGTCAAAAACAGCACCTTGCCATAGGCTTTTGATTGGTGTTTGCTTTTGCGGTTGGCGTCTTTCACGTCGTGTTTGGTTTCCACCAGGTGGGTCGCCAGCCTGGGTTTCATAGCAGTGTGATGCGTCAGCAATGTCCTGTTACGCTCCTGGATGAAATGCAAATTTCATTGGCCTAGCCGGGCCCGCAGGCGACGCATCACTTCCTCGCCGGGCAACGCAGCAACCAGGCCCGACGTCAATTCCGCCTCGCGCTGATCCGCCACGGCCTCCCATGCTTTTTCATATTCCTCGTCTACATCGAGCGAGGCGATCAGTCTCTCCAGCAGGTGCGACTTGCCTGCCGGGGGCAGTTGCAGGGCTTGGGCTTCCAAAATTTCCAGATGCGTATTCATGGTCAACTCTGGTGTCATCAAAGGTCAGTGGCCGAAATGGCGACGCTTGGCATTTTCCCATGTGTGCGGCGGGCGCTCTGCCCGTGCACCAGCGCTTTTTGCAGCGACAGGCTTTCCACCTCACGCCCCAAGGCCTGCAAATGCCCAAGAACGGTGCCGGGCCGGGTGGCGTTCAGCGCGGCATCGCGCTCTATCGCGCTGCTCTCCCAGTACAGCCCGAGTTTTTGCTTGGTCAAATGCTCGGTGAGCAGGCGGCGCAGTTGCGGGGCGCTTAAATGTTCCAGGCTTTGCAGCAGGTCGGTGGGATTGCTCATGCGTTGACCAGCCAGTTCTCGACTTTCAGACCACTCACGCGGTTAAATTCTGTGTCTGCGGTGACCAAGGTGGCACCCAATGCCATAGCATGGGCTGCGATGAGGGTGTCGTTTGAGCCGATCGGTGTCCCAGCGCCTTCAAGCTCGGTACGCAATTTAGCGTAGTGCGCCGCTACACCCGGTTCAAGAGGCATCACGGTCATAGACTCCAAAAGCAGGTCGTAATAGGTCTGCCATTTCGGGTTAGTGCGCCGCCGCAGCCCAAAGAGCAGCTCACATTGAACAACCACGCTGGTACACACACTGGCAGTGACGCCAGCAGTTAAAATTGACCGGAATTTTTGCGCCGCCATTCCCAGTGGGTTGCGCATCATGTCGGACAATATATTGGTGTCCAACATGTACAAGGGGGATTCTTTCAACTTCAATCCTCGCCGAAGTCAATGTCATCCAAAGGCAGCAATCCTGCATCCACGTCTGGGAATTCTTCGTCAATGGGGCCAAGTTTGGCCATTTCATCCAGCATCGCCAAGATAGCTTCTCTGGAACCCTTTTTGAACTGTGGCTGGACGGCTTCTATGACCAACCGCTTGCCTTCCTGGCGGATGATGACTTCATTGCCGGGCAATTCGAATTCTTTGGGAATGCGCACCGCCTGGTTGGCCCCGTTTCGGAACAGGCGCGCGTGCCGACTCGGCGGCTCAGGCAAATAGTTGGCGAAAACCTCTGAAACTCGAGGCGTAACAGGGTAAGGAAGATTGGCCATGGCAAACCTCTTGCGACACATTGTGCGACACATTGAACTGCCGCAAGTTTAGCATATGCCAAGGCCTATGCCAAACGTTGATTCCGGTGGCATCGCAGTGCCTCTATTGCGGCACCAGTCCCGCAGCTTTGACCAACTCTGCATGCAGCTTCAAGTCGCGCGCGATCAAGGCGCGCAAATCCTCGGGGCCGGCGGGCGCCACATCCATGCCGATCTCGGCAAGCTTGCTCCGGTTGTCCGCATCGAACGCAGCGAGCACCGCGCGATTGAGTTGATCGATGATGGGTTTGGGTGTTTTCGCAGGCGCAAGCAAAGCGATCCAGGTCGGAAGAACCAGATCGCTGACACCGCTCTCGACCATGGTCGGCACTTGGGGGAAGATCGATGAGCGGTTCGCCGTCATCACCCCCAAGGGATAAAGCGTCCCCGCTTTCACGTGCTGAACCGCTTCAGGCATCACGGCGAAGATGGCATCCACGGTGCCGGCAATCGTGTCGTTGATGGCCAACGCGCCGCCCCGGTAGGGGATATGCAACAGTTTGGTTTGGGTCCGCGTTTCAAACATCAAGCCAGCCAGATGCTGGGGGCTGCCGTCGCCGGACGATGCGTAGGTGATCTTTCCAGGATTGGCCTTGGCGGCAGCCAGGAATGCGGCGAAGGTCGGGTATTTTTGTCTGTCCTTGACCACCAGGATCATGGCCTGGTTCACCAGGCGCGTGACCGGGGCGAAGTCGGCTTCCGGGTCGTAGGCCAGATTTTTGAAGATGCTTTTGTTGGTCGTCAAGAACGAAGCCGGCGACACAGTCAGCGTGTAACCATCCGGGGCTGCCTTGGCGACCGCCGGCATGCCTATTTGCCCTGAGCCGCCGGCCCGGTTATCCACCAGAAACGGTTGTCCCAATTCAGCGCCCATCCTCACCGCCAGATTGCGCGCTATCACGTCCACACCGCCGCCTGCAGGCAAAGCCACGATTAACTTCACCGGCTGGTCCGGATATTTGGCTTGGCCAAAAGCTTGGCCCGCCAGTGACAGGGCTCCGATGGCACCAGTGAATTTGAGGGCTGAGCGTCGAGTTTGCATGAGGGTCTCCTGGGTTTAATGGGGATGCAACTTCCAAAGCAAATTGAGTGCCAGACAATTATGCGCCGATGGGGTGCGATGCCGTGCTGCCTGACTCAGCCTTCACCGGCTGCCCCAATCTCCGCAACACATCCCGCACCGTCTGCGCCCGGTCTTTGGCCTCGGGCAGGGCCAGTTCGATGCGCAGTTTCTCGTTGCCGGCGAGTTTGATGTACCGGTTTTTCTGGATCAGCTCAATGACGCGCATCGAATCAATCGGCGGGTCTTTTCTGAAGGTGATGCTGATCAACGTGGGTGAGGCGTCCACTTTGACCACCCCATAGGGTTTGGCCAACACGCGCAGGCGGTGCACATCCATCAAGGTCTGGGCTTGCGCTGGCAATTTGCCGAAGCGGTCGACGATTTCTTCGAGCAGGGCGTCGATTTGATCGGCATTTTTGGCGGTGGCCAGCTTTTTGTAAAACGATAGCCGCAAATGCACGTCGCCGCAATAACTGTCGGGCAAGAGCGCGGGGGCGTGCAGGTTGATGTCGGTGGTCGCGTTCATTGGGGCCATCAAATCCGGCTCGATGCCCGCCTTGAGGCAACGCACGGCTTCAGACAACATTTCGTTGTACAGCTGAAACCCGACTTCCAGCATATTGCCGCTTTGGTTTTCGCCCAGAACTTCGCCGGCGCCACGGATTTCCAGGTCATGCATGGCCAGGTAAAAACCGCTACCCAGTTCTTCCATTTGCTGGATCGCATCCAGGCGCTGGCTGGCCTGTTTGGTCAGACTCTCTTTGTCGGGCACCATCAAGTACGCATAAGCCTGGTGATGGCTGCGGCCCACGCGGCCGCGCAGTTGGTGAAGCTGGGCCAGACCGAATTTGTCGGCACGGCTCATCACGATGGTGTTGGCGGTGGGCACGTCGATGCCGGTTTCAATGATGGTCGAACACAGCAGCAGGTTGTAGCGCTGCGCGACAAAATCGCGCATCACGGCCTCAAGCTGGCGCTCAGGCATCTGGCCATGCGCGACCGCGATGCGCGCTTCAGGTAGCAATTCTTCCAATTTGGCGCGGCGGTTTTCAATCGTCTCGACTTCGTTGTGCAGAAAATAAACCTGGCCGCCGCGTTTGAGCTCACGCAGCACAGCTTCACGGATCACGCCGTTGCCCTCCGTTCGCACAAAGGTCTTGATGGCCAGGCGGCGCTGCGGCGCGGTGGCGATCACACTCAAATCGCGCAGGCCTTCGAGCGCCATGCCCAAGGTGCGCGGGATGGGCGTGGCCGTCAGCGTCAGAACATCCACCTCGGCGCGCAGGGCTTTCATCGCCTCTTTGTGGCGCACGCCAAAGCGGTGTTCTTCGTCGATCACCAACAGGCCCAGGTTCTTGAACTTGGTCGATTCGCTCAGCAATTTGTGGGTGCCCACCACGATGTCCACGGTGCCGTCGGCAATGCCTTTCATCGAGGCCGTGATCTCCTTGCCGGAGCGGAAGCGCGAAACTTCCGCCACTTTGATCGGCCACTTTGAGAAGCGGTCGGTCAGCGTCTGAAAATGCTGCTCGGCCAGGAGCGTCGTGGGCGCCAAAAACGCCACCTGTCTGCCGCCGGTTATGGCGATAAAGGCCGCGCGCAGAGCCACTTCGGTCTTGCCGAAGCCCACATCGCCACACACTAGGCGATCCATCGGGCGGGGGCTGATCATGTCTTGGATCACTGCGTGGATGGCTGCTTTTTGATCGGCGGTTTCTTCAAAACCGAAGGCATTGGAGAAGGTTTCGTAATCGCTGGCCGAGAAACGGAAGGCGTGGCCTTCGCGCGCGGCACGGCGGGCGTAGATATTGAGCAGCTCAGCGGCGGAGTCGCGTATTTGCTCAGCGGCCTTGCGTTTGGCTTTTTCCCACTGGCCGCTGCCCAGGCGGTGCAGGGGCGCTTCATCTGCGCTGACGCCGGTATAGCGGCTGATCAATTGCAACTGACTGACCGGCACGTACAGGGTGGCCTTGTCGGCGTATTCGAGGTGCAGGAACTCCTGAATCTCCGGCTCGCCATTGGCCTGCAGATTGCCCAGGTCGAGGTTGACCAAGCCCTTGTAGCGGCCAATGCCGTGCGCGCTGTGCACCACCGGGTCGCCCACGTTGAGCTCGCTCAGGTCCTTGATCAGCGCTTCGACGTCGCTGACTTGTTCCTGCTTTTTGCGTCGTCTGGAGCTTGGCCCCACCGCGAACAGCTCGGTCTCGGTGATGAAGTCGATGCCGCCTTCAATCCAGCTGAATCCGGTGTTGAGTAAAGATGTGGCAATGCCCAGCCGCTCCTCGCTGGCCTGGAACTCGGCCAGCGAGTCAAAAGCCGGCGGGCTGACATTCGAAGCGCGAAGAAAATCGAGAAGGCTTTCACGGCGCCCATCACTCTCGGCCAGAATCAGCAAACGCTGTTGCGTGTTGCGGGCGTGCGTTTTTAAACTTGCCAGCGGCTCGTCTGCGCCACGGACCACCGTCAAAAGCGGCAGGGCTTCGATTTCTGAAAAATGGCTGCTTGCGGTGGCTTCTTCGGCTAATCGCGGGCGAACAGCCAGTTGCGCATGCAGGTTGGCCAGGCTGTAGAACTGCTCGGCGCCCAAAAACAGCGCCTCTGGCGGTAAAACAGGCCGCTCTGGGTCACCTTGGGCCAGGCGGTAACGCTCCCGCGCATCTTGCGAAAAGCGCTGAAAACTCGGTTCCAGGTCACCGTGCAGAACAAGCGTCGCGTCACTGCCCAAATAGTCAAAAACGCTGGCAGTCTCGTCAAAAAACAGCGGCAAATAGTATTCAATACCTGCGGTGGCCACACCCGTGCCCATGTCTTTGTAGATGCGGCTTTTGGTGGGGTCGCCCTCCAGCAACTCGCGCCAGCGTCTGCGGAACTTGGTCCGCGCCGCGTCGTCCATCGGGAATTCGCGCCCTGGTAGCAAGCGCACTTCGGGCACCGGATAAAGGCTGCGCTGGGTGTCGGGGTCAAAGGTGCGGATGCTGTCGATTTCGTCGTCCCACAAGTCCACCCGGTAGGGAACCAGACTGCCCATCGGGAACAGGTCAATCAAACCACCCCGCACGGCGTATTCGCCGGGGCTGACGACCTGCGTGACGTGACTGTAGCCCGCCAAGGTGAGTTGGGAGCGGAATTTGGCTTCGTCCAGCCTTTGTTTGACTTTGAATGAAAACGTGTAGCCCGCCAGAAACGACGGAGGTGCCAGCCTGTACAGCGCCGTGGTGGCGGGGATCACGACGATGTCGGCGCCGGTTTCCTTGTCGCGCTGCTGTATGCGCCACAGCGTGGCCAGGCGTTCGCTGATCAAATCCTGATGCGGTGAGAACGTGTCATAGGGCAGGGTTTCCCAGTCGGGAAACAAAGCGCAACGCAAGTCGGGTTCAAAGAAACAGATTTCGTCGATCAGGCGCTGGGCTGTCACGGCGTCTGAGGTGACGATGGCGACCAGTTTGTCGCTCGCTTTTTCGCGTGCACCCAGGCGCGCCAGCAGCAGCGCGTCGGCAGAACCCAAGGGGTGGGGCAGGGTGAAGCGGTGGCCGCTTTTTAAGGTAGGTAAATTCATTGCGGCTTTGGAAACCAGAAAACCCCGCGTTGAAAAACGAGGGGTGGTCGGCTGGATTTTAGAATAGGGCACTGCGCGCCATCCTGAATGACCCAATCCGTCCGAACCTCCGTCCAAGCTCCCGCTGCTTCGCCCGTCGGCAGTGCCTCGATCAAAGCTTCCGCAACGCCGCGCGTCTGGGCACTGATCCCCTGTGCGGGCACAGGCACCCGAGCGGGCGCAAGCCAAGCCAAACAGTACCAGGTGCTGGCTGGCAAACCCATGGTGATGCATTCGCTCGACGCGTTCAACAGCGTTGCCGAAATTGTTGGGACCTTGATCGTGGTTGCGCCCGGCGATCAATTTTTTGCAACAAACGCGTTGCCATCTGCTTCGTTTTCAGTAGCAAATTGCGGAGGTATCACGAGGGCTGAAAGCGTTTTTAATGGTTTAACTGCGCTGGCGCAGAGAACTGCAACTGACGACGACTGGGTGCTGGTGCATGATGCGGCGCGATGCCTCATTGCACCGGCGCAGATCCGTGCACTGATCGCCGCCTGCTGGCACGACGACGTGGGCGGTTTGCTGGCGCTAAAAATTCCCGACACACTGAAAAGCGAGTCAGAGGGCCGGGTGAATCAAACGATTGACCGCTCTGGCAAGTGGTTGGCCCAGACGCCGCAAATGTTCCGCCTCGGCCCGCTGCGTGCAGCGTTAGAAGCGGCCAAGGTGGCTGGCCTTTCCATCACAGACGAATCCAGCGCCATGGAGGGCATGGGATTGCGGCCCAAACTGGTCGAAGGCAGCGCGGAAAACTTCAAAGTCACCTATCCGCAGGATTTCGCCGTGGCGCAGAGCCTGTTGCTGGCGCGCCAATCTGAAACTCTAGCTTAGACTGCATGAACCGGTCATGACCCCAAGCCCTCAGACGCTCCGTGTTCCGAACCTGCCCCGCATCGGTGAGGGCTGGGACACCCATGCCTTGGTGGCTGAACGCAAGCTGGTTTTGGGTGGCATCCACGTGCCGTTTCACCTGGGCCTGCTCGGCCACTCAGACGCTGATGTTTTGCTGCACGCCATCACCGATGCACTGCTGGGCGCGGCGGCGCTGGGTGACATTGGCCAGCACTTCCCGGACACCGACGCCCAATTCAAAGGCGCCGACTCCCTGGTTTTGTTGATCGAAGCGGCCAAAAGGGTGCGCGCCGCAGGTTTTGAAATTGGCAATATCGATAGCACCATCATCGCCCAAGCCCCCAAGCTCGCCCCTTTTATTCCACAGATGCGCAACAACATTGCCCGCGCGCTGGCGCTGGACTTGAATCAGGTCAACGTGAAGGCCAAAACGGCCGAAAAAATGGGCCCTGTGGGACTAGGCCAGGCCATGGAAGCGCGCGCGGCGGCGCTGATCTACTGAAACAGGCTGTCGCCAGGTTGTATCGACACCCTTGGCGAACCGGTGCGGCTGCTTTGCGGGCGCTGCAGCTTGATGTGGGCCGCCAGGCCGCCGGTTTTAGCGTTCACCAGCGCAAACTTGCCACCCATGCGTTGAAGGGTTTTTTCGACAATCGACAAGCCTAAGCCCGCCCCATTGGCCGCGGTGCGGGCGGTGTCGCCCCGGAAAAACGGTTTCGTGAGGTTGGCCAGATTGGACTCTGCCACACCCGAGCCATGGTCGCGTACCTTCAAGAGCACCCAGTGGTCACGCTCACGCGCGGCAATATCGATCAAGGCGATGCCGGTGTGCACCGTTTTGCCATACCGTCGTGCGTTTTCGATCAAGTTGCCCAAAACGCGGCCCAGCTCCACTTCGTCGGCCAGCACCAGCACGTCTGGCGGAATATCGAGTTTGACCTGCAAGTCGGGGTAATCTTTGACCGAATAAACGCAGGCTTCAATCACATCATTGAGCCGCACCTGGCTCAGTTCGACGTTATCGGGCCGGGCGTAATCGAGGAACTTGTCAATCACCGCGTCAAGTTGCTCGATGTCGGAGGCCATGTGCGCGCGGGCCTCGGGGTCGGCGACGCTCATTTCTGTCTCCAGGCGCAGGCGCGCCAGCGGTGTGCGCAGGTCATGCGAGATGCCCGCCAGCATGATGGCGCGATCTTGGTCGATTTTGGAGAGTTTTTCGGCCATCCGGTTGAAACCGATATTCACCTCGCGAATTTCGCTGGTGGTGACGTGTTCGTCCAGGCCCGCGCTCAAGTCGCCCTCGCGGACGCGGCTGGCGGCAAACGACAAATCCTTCAAAGGCCGGTTGATCAGCCGGGCGATCAAGGCCGCCCCCGCCAGCGAGAGCACTGCCGCCGTGATCAACCAGATCACCCAGGTCGTGCCGGTCGCCGGGGCGAAGCGGGCGCGGTCGGTCAACATCCAGTAGTTGTCGTCCTGAATCGAGAAGCCCACCCACAGCCCGGCCTGGCCGTTGACCGCGTTGGCCAGCAGGGTGCCTTTGCCCAGCCGGCGCTCGAGTTCGCGCGAGATGCGCAGGTTCAATCCATCAGTATCAAAAGGTTCAAATTTGTCAGCAGGTTCACGCGGGAAAATCCGTACCCCCTCTTGCTCGGTCATGGTTTTGAGCAGCGAGACACGGGCGATGGAGTCGGAATGGATCAGCGCCGCGCGGCTCAAATTGACCAGTGAGGCGATCTGCTGGGCGGTCTGCACCGCGCGCGGATCCAGCTCGAGGGCGCGCAAGGTCTGCAGCCAGGCGCCGATGCTGCCCAAAAGCAGCAGCGCCAACATGAAAAAAGTGCGCCAAAACAGGCTCAAGCCCGGCCGCCTGCGCCGCCCCAAAGGCGCGGGCATGGTCTCCAGCGGCATCATGCCGCTGTCGTCCATCGGGGGCAGGGTCTTGGCGTGCAATCGCGTCAGGCCGCCATTTGGCGTGCCTCAGCAGCGCCGTCTGGCACAAAGACGTAGCCGACGCCCCACACCGTCTGGATGTAACGCGGCGAGGCGGCGTCAATCTCGACCAACTTCCTCAGGCGCGACACCTGGACGTCCAGGCTGCGGTCAAAGGGCTCGAACTCGCGGCCGCGCGCCAACTGCGCGAGCTTTTCGCGCGATAGGGGTTGCCGGGGGTGGCGCACCAGGGCCTTGAGCATCGAAAACTCGCCGGTTGTCAACGGCAGCTCGGAGCCTGATTTGTGCAAGGTGCGTGCCCCCAGATCGAAGGCGAAGGGGCCAAACTGCACGGTTTCGTTTTCGCTGGAAGGCGCGCCAGGCGCTTCGATGGCCGGGCGGCGGCGCAAAACCGCATGCACGCGGGCCAGCAACTCGCGCGGATTGAAGGGTTTGCTCAGGTAGTCGTCGGCACCCACTTCCAGGCCGACGATGCGGTCCACGTCTTCACCTTTAGCGGTCAACATGATGATGGGCGTGCGGTCGTTGGCGGCACGCAGGCGGCGGCAAATCGACAGGCCGTCTTCACCCGGCATCATCAAGTCCAGCACGATCAAATCGACGGTTTCGCGCAGCAATATGCGGTTCATCGCCTTGCTGTCTTCGGCCTGGAACACCTCGAAGCCCTCCTGGGCGAGGTAACGGCGCAACAGGTCGCGGATGCGGGCATCGTCATCGACGACGAGAATCTTGTCTGAGCGGCTGGCAACTTGGTTCATAAACTCCCTCAAAATATGTAACAGAGCCTATTTTGCAGGGCGAAACTGCCCGAAGTCATGGATTTTTGACCGGTTTGACAGTATGTTACAAATGTTGCTGCATCGCCGAAATTTGCCGACAACGCATGGTCTTCGCAGCAGGCCTGATTTGCGTTATCTTGTGACCATGAACTTTTCTGTAGGTGCCGTGAAAAATCTGAACTGGGCTGTGTTTTCGCTGTTCGCACTCGCGCAGTGCACCGGCGTGCCCCTGCATGCCCAATCTGGTGCGCCGGCTGCACCCGCCGCACAATCCATCGAAGGCGGCATGTTGCTGCCCGCAGCCGCGCCGATGACCACGGCCAAACCGGCGCCCAGCCCGGATTTGCGCACGGTTCTGCTCATGCAGAAAACCCGCCAGCAGGAAGCCGCAGCAGCGGCAGCGCCCATACTGCCCATAGTGCCGGAGCGCCAACTCTCATCGCAGGAGCGCACCGAATTGCGCGAGCAACTGCGTCATCAGCCGCGCCATCACCGCGACGTATCATCACACTGAGTTTGCGCCCCGGTGGCACGCCAAGTTGCCGTGCCATGGGAACCTTGAATCATCCCGTCGCCACTTGGAGATTTGAATTGATCGTCTTTCGACTGTTGACAGCTTGCGTGCTCGCACTGTCTGCCCCCGCCATTTTTTCCCAGCAAGTTGCGCCGCCCCCGCAAAATGTGGTGCAACTGGCTGCCAGCGGCACCGTCGAGGTGCAGCAAGACCTGCTGTCGATCAGCATGAACACCACGCGCGAGGGCCCAGACGCGGGCACCGTGCAAAACCAGCTCAAAGTGGCCTTGGATGCGGCGCTGGCAGAAGCCAAGAAAGCCGCGCAGCCGGGCCAACTGGACGTGCGCACCGGCAATTTCAGCCTGTACCCCCGCTATGCACGCGACGGCAAAATCAGCGCGTGGCAAGGCACGGCTGAACTCGTGTTGGAGGGCCGCGATTTCGCCCGCATCAGCACCACGGCGGGGAAAATCCAGACGCTGACCATGGGCAACGTGAGTTTTGGCCTCTCGCGCGAGCAACGCGCCAAGGTGGAAGGCGATGCCCAGGCGCAGGCGATTGAGCGTTTCAAGGCCAAGGCGGAAGGCATCGCCAAGGCTTTTGGGTTTAGCAGCTATACCTTGCGTGAAATTTCAGTCAACGCCAACGACCAAGGTTTTCAGCCCCGCCCCCGCATGATGGCGATGGAGGCACGGGCGGCTTCATCAGATGCGCCCGTGCCGGTGGAGGCAGGCAAAAGCACGGTGGTGGTGAACGTTTCTGGGTCGGTGCAGCTCAAGTAAGCTTCCAAAATGGCGGGTAATTGGCTACCGGTTTTTTTGATTTCTACTTAAATAATAGCTAACTATTCAATAAATACGTGGCCTACAGTCAATATTTTCTTGGAAAACGTGGAATTGCGGTTCAAAATCAATCAATCATACCCAATTTAGGTATGATTTGAATTGTTGAAAGCAGGTTGATCGGCAGCCTTATTGCGCCGTCCAGCCGCCATCCATGTTCCAGGCCACACCGCGGATGTTGTTGCCCGCTGCTGAGCAGAAAAACACCGCCAGGTCGCCGAGTTCGTCCGGCGTGGTGAACTGCAAGGAGGGCTCTTTTTCAGCCAGCAACTGCCGACTGGCCGCGTCCACGGAGATGCCCTGCGCAGCGGCTTTGGCATCGATTTGTTTTTGCACCAGGGGCGTCAGCACCCAGCCGGGACAAATCGCATTGCAGGTGACGCCGGTGGTGGCGGTTTCAAGGGCGGTGACTTTCGTGAGGCCCACGATGCCGTGTTTCGCCGCCACATAGGCTGATTTTTCGGGCGAGCCGACCAGGCCGTGCGCCGAGGCGATGTTGATGATGCGCCCCCAGTTGGCCCGTTTCATGCCGGGCAGCGCCAGGCGGGTGGTCAAAAAGGCGCTGGTCAGGTTGATGGCGATCACGGCGTCCCATTTGTCGATGGGGAAGTCTTCAATTTTGGCGACATGCTGGATGCCGGCGTTGTTCACCAACACATCCACGTGGCCCAACTGCAGGGCGGCGAAGGCCATCATGTCGGCGATGTCGGCGGGTTTGCTCATGTCTGCCGCGTGGTGGACGACTTTGACGCCAAAGGCTGCCCCGGTCGCTTCGATTTCAGCCTTCGGGCCTGCCACATCGCCAAAACCGTTCATGACGATGTGGGCGCCTTGGCCGGCCAGAGCTTTGGCGATGCCAAGGCCAATGCCGCTGGTGGAGCCGGTGACGAGGGCGGTTTTGCCTTGAAGCAGGGGTGCGGACATGGATTCTCCAAAAAAAATGAAAGACGATAGCTTGAGGCCAGGCCCTGTGCCGCTTGCCAGCGCGAAGCTGAATTACGATAGGGCCACCGCCTGATTTCAGGGCAATTATCCAGATATCGACACCACCATGACCGAACCGACCCTGCATTTCGTAGATTGCCCCGACGCCTCGGGCGGCCACCGCATGGCTTATTGGCAGTGGGGCAACCCGGCCGCCGGGCACGTGATCGTGTGCGCCCATGGCCTCTCGCGCCAGGGGCGGGACTTTGACGTGTTGGCTCAGGCACTCGCCACAAGGGGTGGCGAGGCGGTGCGTGTGGTCTGCCCCGACGTGGTCGGGCGCGGCCAAAGTGACTGGCTCAAAGACCCGATGGCTTACCAAATTCCCAACTATGCCGGTGACATGCTGGCGATGTTGGCCCAACTCAAACCGCAAAAGCTGGACTGGATCGGCACCAGCATGGGGGGCCTGATTGGCGTGGTCATTTGCGGGCAGCCCGGTCTGCCATTGCCGGTGCCAGTCCGGCGCCTACTGCTCAATGATGTGGGTCCAGTGATCCAGTGGGAAGCCATTCAGCGTATTGGCCTGTTCTTGGGCAACGCGCCGCATTTTGCGTCGCTCGAAGAAGCCGCCACCGCCATGTGGGCCATCTCCACCGGTTTTGGGCCACACACGCCCGCGCAGTGGCTGGAACTCTCGCGCCACATGGTCAAGCAGGTGAACGACAGCCAGGGCGGTATCGCCATGCATTACGACCCGGCCATCGCTGTACCGTTTCGCACGCTCACGCCAGAGGGCACCCAGGCCAGCGAGGCCGTGGTTTGGCAGCTCTACGACAACATCAAGGCCGAGACTTTGCTGGTGCGCGGTGCCGTATCGGACCTGCTTTCTGCGCAGACCGCCACCGCCATGACGCAACGCGGGCCGAAAGCCCGCTTGGTTGAATTTGCCGGCGTGGGCCACGCGCCGACTTTCATTGCCGATGACCAGGTGGCGACGGCGCTTGACTTCATTTTCTCGTGATGGCTAACAGCTTTTAGCGCATGTGATTGAACCGACCGGCCCATGAAAAGCCTTCATCCGCAGCCGCAGACGCAGGAGTCGGCGATGCGCCCGCAGTTGCTCGCAGCCACGTCCGTGCAGTCGCCCGATCAGGCCAACGCGTTGGCGCGCGCACGTGCTTTTGCCGAGCCGCTGATCGCCAATGAACAGCTCGACACTGGCGAAAACACCTTCGCCCACGCTGATGCCGTGGCGGCCATTTTGCGGGCCATTGGCAGCTCGCCCGAGATGCAGGCGGGCGCCTACCTGGTGTATGCGTGTGAATACCTGAACAAGCCGCAGGAGGTGATCGCCAAGGCTTTTGGCAACAATTTTGCCGCCCTGGCGGTGGAAACCAACAAACTCGTGCGGGTGCAACGCCACGCGCGGGCCGCGCAAAACACGGCGGGGAAGGGGCCCGTCCCGATGGCGCAAACCGCCGCGATGCAGGTTGAAAACGTGCGCAAGATGTTGCTCGCGTTTTCGCGCGATTTGCGCGTCGTATTGCTACGCCTGGTTTCGCGACTGCAAACGCTGCGCCACTTCGCGGCCAGCAAACTGCCTGTGCCCCTGGCGCTGGCAGGTGAGTCGCTGCAGGTGTTTGCGCCGCTGGCCACCCGCCGGGGCCACGGGGAGAACAAAGGGGAGAGTGAAGAACTGGCGTTCCGCTTCCTGGAGCCTGAGGTGTACCGCCAGGTAGCGCGGCAGCTTGATGAAAAGCGCACCGAGCGCGAGCTCTATGTGCAGCAACTGCGTGGGCGCATCGAACAGGGCCTGGCCTTGGAGGGCGTGGCTGCCACCGTGCAGGGGCGGCCCAAACACATCTACAGCATTGTGAAAAAGATGCGTGGCAAGGCGCTTGACTTTGACCACGTGTACGACATCCGGGCGCTGCGTGTGGTGGTGCGCAGCACGCCAGATTGTTACGCCGCGCTGGCCTGGGTGCACAGCCAGTTCAGGCCCGTCCCAGAGGAGTTTGACGACTACATCGCCAAGCCCAAAAGCAATGGTTACCAGTCGCTGCACACCATCGTGCGTGATGTTTCAGGCAAACCGATCGAGATCCAAATCCGCACCCAGGCCATGCACGACCATGCCGAACATGGCGTGGCGGCGCACTGGGCCTACAAAGAAGCCGGCATCAAGGGGTATGCCGGTGTATCGGCCAGCAGCGGGTACGACGCCAAAATCGCCGTGTTGCGCCAGTTGCTGGCCTGGGAGCGAGAGCTCTCGCACCTCACGCAGGAAGAGGCCGCCAAATCCAAGGGCCACGCCGGCCTGTTTGACGACCGCATTTACGTGCTGACGCCGGATGCTGCCATCGTCGAGCTGCCGCAGGGCGCCACCCCGGTTGATTTTGCCTACAGTGTGCACACCAATATGGGCCACCGTTGCCGTGGCGCGCGGGTGGACGGTGCCATGGTGCCGCTCAATACGCCGCTCAAAAATGGCCAGACGGTGGAGGTCACGGTGGCCAAAGAGGGCGGGCCGTCACGCGACTGGCTGAACCCCGAATTGGGCTTTCTCGCAGGTAGCAGGCCCCGGGCCAAGGTGCGCGCGTGGTTCAACGCGCTCGCTGTAGATGAAACCGTGGCGCGCGGGCGTGATGCGGTGGAGAAGCTGCTACAGCGCGAGGGAAAAACCGCCGTCAAGCTGGATGAACTGGCAGCGCAGCTGGGTTTCAAGGCGGCCGAGGATTTGTTTGAAGCGGTGGGCAAAGACGAGTTTTCACTGCGCAACATTGAAGTCTTGCTGCGACCCGGCGAAGCCGCCAGCGGCCCTGACGACGCGCCGATCCTGAAAAAATCCAGGGCTGCCGACCCGTCTGCCAAGGGCGGCGTCTTGGTGGTTGGCGTGGATTCCCTGATGACGCAGTTGGCCAAATGCTGCAAACCGGCACCGCCGGACTTGATTTGCGGCTTCGTCACACGCGGCAAAGGTGTGAGTGTGCACCGGCTCGATTGCTCCAACTTGCGCGAGATGATGGCCAAAAATGGCGAGCGTGTGATTGAGGTCCAATGGGGCGCGGCGCAGGCTGATGAAGCTGCCGTCTACCCGGTGGACGTGAGTGTGGAAGCGGCCGACCGCACCGGCCTGTTGCGCGATATTTCCGAGGTGTTCACGAAGGAAAAAATGAACGTCACCGGTGTGCAGACGCAGTCGATCAAAGGCACCGCGTGGATGACCTTCACGGTGGAGGTGGCAGACTCCGGTAGGCTGCAAAAAGTGCTGGCCAGCGTGGCCGAATTAAGAGGCGTCCGTTTCGCAAGGAGACGGTAGATTTGTGCATTTATTAGTCGTTTTTATATTAAATTAAATAGCATTTATAACATAAAATACGTGGCGTAAGTGCCAATTTAATTATAACAATATGAGTCAATATACATTTTTGTGGCATGACTACGAAACTTTTGGCGCCAACCCTCGGCGTGACCGCCCCGCGCAGTTCGCGGCGATCCGCACCGACGCGGCGCTGAACGAGGTCGGCGAGCCGGTGATGTTGTACTGCCAACCGGCCAATGATTTTTTACCTGAACCCGAGGCTTGCCTGATCACTGGCATCACGCCGCAACACTGCCTGGCGCAGGGCCTGCCGGAGCACCAGTTTGCGGCGCGCATCGAGCAGGAACTCGGCCACCCCGGCACCGTGGGAGTGGGTTACAACACCATCCGTTTTGACGACGAGGTGACACGATTCATGTTGTGGCGCTCGCTCATGGATCCGTACGCCCGCGAGTGGCAAAACAACTGTGGCCGGTGGGACCTGCTCGACGTGGTGCGCATGGCCTACGCGCTGCGGCCGGACGGCATCGTGTGGCCCAAAAAGCCGGATGAAAACGGCCCGCCTGGCGCCCTGAAGCCGAGCTTCAAACTCACCGACCTGACCGCCGCCAACGGCCTGGCGCACGAGAGCGCGCACGACGCGCTCAGTGACGTGCGCGCCACTATTGCGCTGGCCCGCCTGATCCGCACGCACAACGCCAAGCTGTGGGATTTCTGTTTCGCGCTGCACAAAAAGGAGCGCGTGGCGCAAGAGCTGGGCCTGCCTGCGAGCCCGCAGAATGCCAGGCCGTTTCTGCATGTTTCCGGCATGTTCCCGCCAGAACGCGGTTGCTTGGCACTGATGTGGCCGCTGGCCACGCACCCGGTCAACAAAAATGAACTCATCGCCTGGGACTTGAGCGCCACCGATGCTGACCCTCTACAGCTGGCCACCTTGAATGTGGACGAGATTCGCCAGCGCCTGTTCAGCAAACGCGGCGAGTTGCCTGAAGGGGTAAGCCGCCTGCCCATCAAGACCGTGCACCTGAACAAGTCACCCATGGTGGTGGGCAATCTCAAGACACTGACGCCCGCGCGGGCGAACCAGTGGGGCATCGACATGGACACGGCGCTGCGCCGCGCCGATGCCGCCCGCGACCTGCCCGACATGAGCGCCATCTGGCCCAAAGTGTTCCAGCGCGACGCGCAGGGGCCGGTGGACGTGGACGAAGACCTTTACGGCGGCTTCATCGACAACGCTGACCGCAAACGCCTGAACGATCTGCGCAAACTCGATGGCCCGCAACTGGCCAAGGCCCGCAACGCCTTTGACGACCCGCGCCTCGAAGAGCTGGTGTTTCGTTACCGCGCCCGCAATTTCCTGGCGTCGCTCTCGCTGGAAGAGGCCGCCCGTTGGGAAGAGCACCGCGCCGCCCGGCTGTTCGAGGGCCATGGAAGCGGTGAAAAAAGCTTCAAAACCATCGACAGCTATTTCACGTCGATTGACGAGTTGTCTGAAACCGCCGACGAGGGGGGTGAAGCCATTCTGGGCGCCCTGTACGACTGGGCGGAGGCGATTGCGCCGGAGCGCTGATCCGGTCGCAGGGGGCCGGCCTCGGCGCCCACCGGATACACCACGCTGGCGACGCCTGCGCAATGGGCAAACGCGGGTTACCGCGCGGTTACCCCATGCGAGAATCCAAAGCGCTCCAGAGGGCTGCTTGAATGGCCCAAAACTTGCTGACATTTTTGCTAACACTTGTTGCTGATACTTTTCGTCGATATCTCCGTCTCCCTGCCGCACCTCTTTGGACACCCTTGTGACCCCACGCCCAAGCATTGCAAAACACGCCCTGGCCGCCCAGATTGAAGAACACTTGCTGAGCACCGTAGGTGTCGCGTCGGCAGACGCGTCCACCACTGACCTGATGCTGGCTGTATCCCAGGTCGCCCGCCAGCAGTTGTCCACCCGCTGGGTCGAGACCCAGGCGCGTGACCGGGCTGCCAGGGCGCGCAGGGTGGTTTATCTGTCGATGGAATTCCTGATGGGTCGCACGCTGTCCAACGCGCTGGCGGCCTTGAACTTGACCGACAGCGCAGCCCAGGGCCTGGTACAGCACGCGCAGACGCTGGAAGATGTTGCCGGGCGCGAACCCGACGCCGCCCTGGGCAACGGCGGCCTGGGCCGTCTCGCCGCCTGTTTCCTGGATTCCATGGCCACCCTGGGCCTGCCGTCTTTTGGTTATGGCATCCGTTACGAATACGGCATGTTCGCGCAGGACATTCAAGGTGGCTGCCAAACGGAATATCCCGACCCCTGGCTGCAGGACGGCACGCCCTGGGAGTTTCCGCGCGCAGACATCACCTATCCGGTCCGTTTTGGTGGCTGGGTCGAGCACCTGGACGGTAAAGCTGTCTGGCAGCATGCGGGCGAGGTTGCCGCCAAGGCCTATGACATGGTGATTCCCGGCCATGGCACCGACAAAGTAAGCACACTGCGCCTGTGGAAAGCTGTGGCACCGGCCCACATTGACCTGGGCGCCTTCAACACCGGCGACTACGCACGTGCCGCCAGCGCCAAGAACGAGTACGAAAACATCTCCTGGGTGCTGTACCCAAACGACAGCACGCCGGCCGGGCGCGAACTGCGCCTGAAGCAGGAGTATTTCTTTGTGGCGGCATCGATCCAGGATCTGGTGCAGCGGCATCTGGCGGAGCACCCTTCGCTGGCCAATCTGGCGGACAAGGTGGCCATCCATCTCAACGACACCCATCCAGCGATTGGCGTGGCGGAGTTGATGCGCGTGTTGTGCGACGACCATGGCATGCCCTGGGACGACGCCTGGACTTTGTGCTGCCAGACGTTCTCATACACCAACCACACGCTGATGCCTGAGGCGCTGGAAACTTGGCCCGTCTCGCTGATGCAGCATGTGCTGCCGCGCCACTTGGAGATAATTTTCCGCATCAACAAGGAATTCCTGGACATGGCAGCCCGGCACCGCCCCGGTGACCACGGTTTTCTGGCGCGTCTGTCGCTGATTGACGAGCACGGGGAGCGCCGCGTGCGCATGGCGCACCTGTCCATTGTCGGCAGCCACAAGGTCAATGGTGTGTCGGCACTGCATTCCGAGCTGCTGGTGCAAACCATTTTTGCGGATTTCGCCAGCATCTGGCCCGAGCGCTTCACCAACATGACCAATGGGGTCACGCCGCGCCGCTGGCTGGCGCAGGCCAATCCTGCTCTGGCCGGCTTGCTCGACAACACCCTGGGGCCGTCATGGCGGCTCGATCTTGAGCAATTGAAGCGCCTGAAGGCCTTTCGGGGCGACGCAGGTTTTGCTGAAAAATTCAGGGCCATCAAACGCGGCAACAAGCGCCGTCTGGCGTCCTATATTGAGCGCGCGACAGGTGTCACGGTCAGCCCTGACAGCCTGTTTGATGTGCAGGTCAAACGCATCCACGAGTACAAGCGGCAACTGCTCAACGTGCTGCACGTCGTCACGCGTTATCAGGCCATCCTGGCGGACCCGCACGCCCCTTGGGTACCGCGTACCGTGATCTTCGCCGGCAAGGCGGCGTCCAGCTACCACACGGCTAAATCCATCATCCGCCTGATTCACGACGTGGGTGCCGTCATCAACCATGACCCGGTAGTGGGCGACAGACTCAAGCTGGTGTTCATCCCCAACTACGGGGTGTCGGTGGCCGAAATCATCATGCCGGGGGCTGACTTGTCGGAGCAGATTTCCACGGCGGGCACCGAAGCCTCTGGCACCGGCAACATGAAGCTGGCGCTGAATGGCGCGCTGACCATTGGCACCGACGATGGCGCCAACATCGAAATCCGGCAAAACGTCGGCGACGACAACATCTTCATCTTCGGCCTGAAGACGCCGGAGGTTCTGGCCCTGCGGCAAAGCGGCTACCAGCCCATGCGTTATTACGACAACACACCTGCCTTGAAGTCGGTGCTTGACGCGGTGGCGGGCGGCCGGTTTTCGCCCGATGAGCCGGGGCGCTACCGCCCGCTGATCGATTCGCTGCTGTGGGGGGGAGACCACTACATGCTGCTGGCGGACTATGCTTCCTACGTCGCAACACAGTCGCGTGTTGACGATCTTTACCGTTTGCCCGCGCAGTGGTGCGAAAAAGCCATCATCAATGTGGCCGGCATGGGTGTTTTTTCGTCAGACCGCACGATTCGTGAATACGCCCGGCAAATCTGGCACATTGAACCAGACAACCGTTAGCCTCACCCGCACCCTCTGACCATGAGTTCCTCCACCGCGCCAAACCCGAAAGACATCGCCCGGGTTTGTCACGCAAGCCATGACGATCCTTTCTCGGTGTTGGGGCCGCACCGACGTCCGGATGGGCGTGTATCCGTGCGCGCCTTCTTGCCCGACGCGCAGCAGGTGCTGGTGATTGATGCCGATGCGGGACGGGTACTGGCCATGCTGGCCAAGCGGCACAAAGATGGGTTTTTTGAACGTGTGTTGACGGCAAAGCTGCGCTCGACCTACCGGTTGCATGTTCGCTGGGCTGACGGCAGCGAAGTTGTCGTGGAGGACCCGTACCGGTTTCCGCCTGTTTTGAGCGACATGGATGTCTGGCTGCTGGGCGAGGGCACCCACCTGCGTCCTTATGAGGTGCTGGGGGCTCTGCCGACCGAGCTGGAGGGCGTGTCGGGCACGCGCTTTGCCGTGTGGGCGCCCAACGCCTCCCGGGTCAGCGTTGTCGGAGATTTCAACCATTGGGACGGCCGCCGCCACCCCATGCGTTTGCGGCGCGAGTGTGGTGTCTGGGAGCTGTTCTTGCCCGGTGTGGCGCAAGGGGCCTTGTACAAGTTCGAAATCCGCTCACGCGAAGGGCAGGTCTTGCCGGCCCGCGCCGACCCCTATGCGCGCAAGTCCGAGTTGCGGCCCGCCACGGCCAGTGTGGTCACCACCATGCCACCGATGCTTGCGCCATCAGCGGCGCGTCGGCGCGCCAATGCGCTGGATGCCCCCATGAGCATTTACGAAGTGCATTTGGGTTCCTGGCGCCGCATTGCAAACGGTGCGGATGGCGGGCCTGGCCGCTGGCTGGATTGGGATGAGCTATCCGAGACGCTGGTTCCCTACGCCAAAGACATAGGTTTCACGCATCTGGAGCTGTTGCCCATCAGCGAACACCCATTCGACGGCTCCTGGGGCTACCAGCCGGTGGGCCTGTACGCACCTACCTCGCGTTATGGGGACGCTGCGGGGTTCATCCGGTTTGTCGCCTGCTGCCACGCGCAAGGCATCGGCGTACTGCTGGATTGGGTGCCCGCGCATTTTCCGACCGACGCGCATGGCCTGGGCAATTTTGACGGCACCCATCTATATGAATACGCCGATCCGCGTGAGGGGTTCCACAATGACTGGAACACCCTCATTTACAACCTGGGCCGTACCGAAGTGCGCAACTTTTTGGTGGGCAACGGTCTGTATTGGCTGGAACGGTTTGGCGTGGACGGACTTCGTGTCGATGCCGTGGCCTCCATGCTCTACCGCGACTACAGCCGCAAGGCCGGCGAGTGGATCCCCAATGTGCACGGTGGCCGTGAAAACCTGGAAGCTATTGCCTTTCTCAAACGCATGAATGAAGTGGTGGGTGAGCAGCGGTCGCAGGCCATCACGCTGGCGGAAGAATCGACGGCCTTTCCGGCGGTGTCCCGCCCAACCTATGCCGACGGACTGGGCTTTCACTACAAGTGGAACATGGGCTGGATGCACGACACGCTGGCCTACATGGCGCGTGACCCCGTGAACCGCAAACACCACCATGGCGAAATGACGTTTGGCCTGGTCTACGCGTTCAACGAGAACTTTGTGTTGCCGCTGTCGCATGACGAAGTGGTGCATGGCAAGGGATCGCTGCTGGCCAAGATGCCCGGTGACCGCTGGCAGCAGTTTGCCAACCTGCGGGCGTATTTTGGATTCATGTTTGGCCATCCGGGCAAGAAACTGCTTTTCATGGGTTGTGAATTCGCCCAGCAGCGCGAGTGGAACCATGACCAGAGCCTGGACTGGCATTTGCTCGACGAGGGGCCAGACGCTTCCTTGCACATGGGCGTGCAGCGGCTGGTGCGCGATCTCAACCGGCTGCATAGGGATACGCCGGCGCTTCACAACCTGGACTTTGTGCCTGGCGGCTTTGAATGGATTGACCACAACGACGCGGACCGGTCGGTACTGAGCTTCATCCGCCGTGGCGTGGAAGACGGCACCTTCATGGTGGTGGTCTGCAATTTCACCCCGGTTGTCCAGAATGGCTACCGCCTGGGCGTAACGCAACCGGGTTCTTACCGCGAACGGCTCAATACGGACTCTGCCCACTATGGGGGCAGCAATGTGGGAACCCCCTTGGGTGTTGCCACTGCGCAGCAACTTGCTTGTCACGGCAAACCCTGGTCGGTGCTGCTGGACCTGCCGCCGCTTGCCACCGTGATGCTCGAATGGAAGGCCTGAAAGCTGTTCCGTTGGGGGCTGGGAAGCCCTGGCCGTTGGGCGCGCATTGGGACGGCAAAGGCATCAACTTTGCAGTGTTTTCGGCCCACGCCCAGGCCGTGGAGCTGTGTCTGTTTGACGCTTCTGGCCAGCACGAAACAGCCCGCCACGCCTTGCCTGCACATACCAGCGACGTATGGCACGGTTATCTACCCGACGCGCGTCCTGGCCTGATTTATGGCTTGCGGGCGCATGGCCCCTGGCGGCCTGACCGGGGCCATCGGTTCAATGCCTCCAAGTTGCTGCTGGATCCTTATGCCCGCGACGTGGTCGGGTCGTTCGAATGGCGCGACGAGCACTTTGGCGGAGATCGAAAACTGCCGCTGCATCCGGACGCCCACGACAACGCCGCCTTTGCGCTCAAGGCCCGCGTTGTCGATGATGCCTACGAGTGGGAAGGTGATCGTATGCCAGGCACGGCGTTGGCCACCACGGTGATTTATGAGGTGCACGTCAAGGGTTTCAGCCAGCTCAACGATCAAATCCCGCCGTCGCTGCGCGGCACTTTTGCTGGCCTTGCGCACCATGCTTCCATCCATCACCTGAAACAGCTTGGCATCACGGCGGTCAGCCTGTTACCCGTGCACTTGAGTCTGGACGAGGAGCGCCTGCACAAGCTCGGCTTGCACAATTACTGGGGCTACAACACGCTGGCGTTCTTTTGCGCGAATCCGAAATTGGCGAGTCTGGACCAGGGACTGTCGGCCCGTGACGAGTTCCGTGCCATGGTCAAGGCGCTGCACCGTGCAGGCATCGAGGTCTTGCTGGACGTGGTGTTCAACCACACGGCGGAGTCAGATGAAACTGGCCCCACATTGAGTTTTCGGGGCCTGGACAACGCCAGCTACTACCGTCTGCAAACCGATTCGCGCGAGCACTACGAGAACCACACCGGCTGCGGCAACACGCTGGACATTCGCCAGCCGCGTGTGCTGCAACTGGTGCTGGACAGCCTGCGTTACTGGGTCAATGACATGCACGTGGACGGGTTCCGTTTTGACCTGGCACCGGTGCTGGGCCGCAGCAACCACGGCTTCAGCCGCGATGGCGCTTTTTTTACGGCGCTCGCGCAAGACCCGGTGCTTTCGCGCGCCAAGATGATCGCCGAGCCGTGGGACATCGGCTCCGGTGGTTATCAGGTCGGCGGGTTTCCGCGCGGCTGGCTGGAGTGGAACGATCATTTCCGCGACGCGATGCGCCGCTTCTGGGTTCACGCCGATCGGCCTGCCGGCACCCGGGGGGATTTCGCGTTGCGGCTGTGCGGCTCGTCTGACCTTTACCAGCCGCGCCAGCGGGCACCTGCGGAATCCGTCAATTACGTGGTGTCGCATGACGGCTTCACGCTGCGTGATCTGGTCAGCTACAACAACCGGCACAACCAGGCCAATGGCGAAAACGACCGCGACGGGCATGGCCACAACTTCAGCTTCAACTGCGGCGTCGAAGGCCCAACGGCCAGCCCCCTTGTCAATGCCTTGCGCGGGCGGCTTCAGCGCGCGTTGCTCGCCACGACGCTGCTGGCCCAGGGCACGCCGATGTTGTGCGCCGGTGATGAACTGGGCCACACGCAACGTGGCAACAACAACCCCTATTGCCAGGACAATGAAACCACCTGGATTAATTGGGCCCATGCCGACACCGACCTGGTGGCGTTCACGGCCCGTGTGTTGGCACTGCGCCGCCAGGCCATGCCTTTTGCCAACCACTGGTACAGCGGGCTGACTGATCCGCGCGGCCTGCATGATTTGGCCTGGCTGCTGCCCGACGGAAACCCTCTGCAAGGCCCCGCGTGGCAAGACCCGTCGTCGCAGGTGCTGGGTTGCCTGATCGGCCAACCGGGGGGCGCCAAGGCGCCATTGCTGTTGCTGGTCAATCCGGAACACGCCGACCATCCCTTCATGCTGCCGGCCGGGGTTTGGCAGGCCTTGCTGGCCACCTCCCATCCGCGTGGCCTGGCGGCATGGCACGGTCAGGGGGAGGTGCTGTTTACTCTGCCAGCGCACAGCCTGGTGGTGCTGGCAGCGGCTGGCGCGTCGATCAAGGGGCTGCCCGTATGAAACTGCCTCGCGTTTTATGAAGCTGCCTCGCGTCAGCGGCATCCTGCTGCACCCCACCAGCCTGCCGGGCCCGCATGGGTCTGGCGATCTGGGTCCGGCGGCCTTCCATTTTGTGGATTGGCTGGCCAGCGCCGGGCAAAAGTTGTGGCAAATCTTGCCGTTGGGCGGGATTGGTCCGGGCAATTCACCTTACATGAGCAGTTCGGCGTTTGCCGGAAACCTTTTGTTGATCGACTTGGCAGAGCTGCATCAACGCGGCTGGCTGGATGCTGCGGATCTGGAACCCAATACACCGTTCCCGCACGAAAGGCTGCATTTCGCAGCGGTTGTTCCGTGGCGCATGGCGCGCCTGGAAAAGGCAGCGCAGCAGTTTGCCTTGCAGGCGTCTGCGCAGGAACTGGCCGATCTGGCGGCATTCACAGCGTCGCAGAGCGACTGGCTGGTGGACTACGCCCTGTTCATGACACTGGCAGACGCCAATGACTGGCGCGACTGGTGTGACTGGCCCGCGCCGTTTGCCC
>JANLYO010000180.1:0-21237 GCA_031365665.1 Rhodoferax sp.
CGAAGACCCCACCGAGTGTTTTGAGCATTCCGCCGCTGCGTTGGACTTGGCCGACCGTTTGCAAACGCCGGTGTTTGTGATGACCGATCTGGACATCGGCATGAACCAGCGCCTGTGTAAACCATTTGTGTGGGAAGAGGGCCGCGACTACGACCGTGGCAAGGTCATGACCGCCGAGATGCTCGACGCCGGTCGTGATTTTGGGCGTTACAAAGATGTCGATGGCGACGGCATCCCCTGGCGCACATTGCCTGGCACCCACGCGAGCAAAGGCAGCTATTTCACGCGCGGCACGACGCGCAACCCGTATGCGCAGTATTCCGAGCGCGGGCCGGACTACATCTACAACGTCGAGCGTTTGCTCAAAAAATTCGCCACTGCGGCGACATTGGTGCCACAACCCGTGCAACGCAAAGCGGCCCACAAGACGCGGCTGGGTGTGATCTATTTTGGTTCGACCAGTCCGGCCATGCAAGAGGCGCTGGATGCCTTGCAGGAGGCTGAGATCCATCTGGACGCCATGCGCCTGCGGGCCTTCCCATTTCCGGAATCCGTTGCGCAATTCATTGCCGCCCACGAACAGGTGTTTGTGGTTGAGCAAAACCGCGATGCACAAATGCACGCACTCCTGGTGAACGAACTTGATATTGACCCTGCCAACCTGGTGCGGGTGCTGCACTATGACGGCACACCCATCACAGCGCGTTTTATCACCTCAGCCATTACCAAACACGTGCATTCGATTGCGGTGGAACCCCACCATGCCCACGCCAAGGCGGCGCCGATCAAGGACAAGGAAACTGTATGAAAGGCCGCGCATGACCTATCTTGCCAAACCCCGCCTGCATCACCCGACGCTGGTGGCCAACGAGGTCGGCTACACACGGCGCGACTACGAAGGCAAAGTCTCCACGCTGTGTGCGGGCTGCGGACACGACTCCATCAGTGCTGCCATCGTGCAAGCCTGTTATGAACTGAACGTCGAACCCCACCGCGTGGCCAAACTCTCAGGCATCGGGTGCAGTTCAAAAACACCCGACTATTTTTTGGGCGCGTCACATGGCTTCAACACCGTGCATGGCCGCATGCCCAGCGTGCTGACCGGCGCCAATCTGGCCAATCGCGATTTGTTGTACCTCGGCGTTTCAGGCGACGGTGACTCAGCCTCAATTGGCCTGGGCCAGTTTGCCCATGCCATGCGCCGGGGTGTGCGCATGGTCTACATCGTCGAAAACAACGGCGTCTATGGGTTGACCAAAGGGCAGTTCTCGGCCACGGCAGACCAGGGCAGCAAGAGCAAGAAGGGCGTGGTCAATAGCGACAGCGCGATTGACCTCATCGGCATTGCGTTGCAACTGGGCGCTACCTTTGTGGCGCGTAGCTTTTCAGGCGACAAATCACAACTCGTGCCCATCATCAAGGCCGCCATGGGGCACGCAGGCGCCGCTTTCATCGACGTTATCAGCCCCTGTGTGGCCTTCAACAACCACGCGGGCAGCACTAAAAGTTATGACTATGTGCGTGAACACAATGAGGCCGTGAGCCGCATCGACTTCATCGCCAGCCGTGATGAAATCACCACCCAGTACGCGCCCGGCTCGGTGGTCGATGTGGAGCAGCATGACGGCAAGTTCCTGCGCCTGCGCAAACTCAAAACCGACTACGACCCAACCGACCGCCTGGCCGCCATGAGCCAGGTGGCGGCGCATCAAGCACGCGGCGAGGTGCTCACGGGGCTTTTGTTTGTGGACCCAGAGGCGGGCGATCTGCACGCGGCCATGAACACCAGCGCCGCAGCGCTGAATTCAATGGGCCATCAAAAACTTTGCCCCGGCACGGCTGCGCTGGACAAACTGAACATGTCGCTGCGTTGAGCTCTGCCCAGGCGTCGGGTATTGGCCGGTGAAAGATGTCGAAAACGGCTAAACAGCCGGAGGCACCGCGAATCAACCGCCTTTGTGCGGGCGCTTGCCGGGATTTTTCTTGTTGTTCGTCGCAACGCCACGCTCAAGGCTGCGTTTTTGGCCCGTGGGCGCGGTGTAGGTGACGCCTTTGGGGGCGACGGGACGGGGGGTTGCCTTGCGTTCGGCTTCTGTGCGTGGGGCTTGTGCCATTGTGTTTCTCCGTGAGAATGGTAAAACCCCACATTATCCCGCACTCTGGATGGCCCAACGAGTCCTGTTCAACGCGGATTTCATCTCATTTCAAGCGCCATGGCCCACCTCACTAACGCCGAAATAGACCAATTTCACCAACAGGGTTACCTGATCCCCGATTTCAGGCTGCCCAAAGACAAGATCGACCACCTGAGGGCGACACTTGACCAGCTCATTGCCAACAACCCCGGCATACGCCCCGAAAAACTCGTCAGCGCGCACCTTATTGGCCAAGGTGGCGGCGCAAATGACGAAGGCGTGAAGGGCAGCCGCGCGTTTCTTGAATTGGCGATGGAGCCGCAGATTCTGGACATGGTTGCGCAATTGATCGGCCCTGACATCATTCTGTGGGGCTGCCATGTGTTTTGCAAACCCGCCGGCGATGGCCAGGAGACGCCCTGGCATCAGGATGGCCACTACTGGCCGATGCGTCCGTTGGCGACCTGCACGGTGTGGGTGGCGCTGGACGAGTCAACGGTTGAAAACGGTTGCCTGCGGGTGATTCCCAAATCACATTTGCCGAAAATCACGCACCCGCATTTGCTGGAAGAACGCAGCGATCTGGTGCTGAACTTGCGCACGGAGGAGGACGCATTTGACGTCAACCAAGCCGTGAATTTGGAACTGCAACCCGGCCAGATGTCGATGCATGACGTGTTCATGATCCACGGCGCCGCGGTGAACCGCTCGTCCAAGAGGCGCGCTGGGGCCGCATTGCGCTATATGCCAGGCAGCTCGGTGTTTGAGCGCAACATCAGCCCAGTCGATGGCAAATCAGGGGTGAATACCGCTTTTGCCACCCGGCCTTTGTGGCTTTTGCGCGGAGAGGACAAAACCGGGCGCAATGATTTGAAAGTGGGTCACTATCAATAATATAGCTTCACATCCATATTATTCGTGACCTGGAAGTCAAAAACTCATAAAAATTCGCCAAAATCCATCTTTGCAACCTAAAATTAACAAGCAAGTTAATTGCCCCTTCCCAGGGCTTATTGCGCCGCCCGCAGCGGCAAATTCAGCAAAAGATTTTGCGGTTTGAGGCGCACCACTTTGTCTGGTGACATCGCCAAGCCCAGATACACCGGCTTGCCGGCCACATCGGCGCGCATTTCCAGCGGATGGGCAAAAGTGAGGCGAAACAGGCTCACCAGGCGTTGCATGCGTTCCTTGTCCACGGGATTGCCTTCATACAGATCGTTCAACAGCGCTGAAGACACCGCGTCCAGCCCGACATGCCAGCGCCAGTTGGCATCTTCAATTTTCTGCTCTGGGCGAATCGTGACCTGCACCCCCAGGAAATGCGCGACCCAGGCTTCGAGCACCAGCGCCAGCGCCTTCAGGCCAGACCGCGCCCGCGTCATGGTCAACACCAGGCCGTGGCTCAGGTCGTTCGTCACCTCATGCGTGAAATCCAACAAGAAGCTGTGGCGTTCGGCCCGGGCCCAGTAATGATGCGCATTGGCGTGCGTCAACACCTCCAGGTTCACTTCGCGCATCGGCGCATTGCTTTGCGCCAACAGCCGGCCGATATCGCCCAGCCCGCCGGTGTCATTGAGCACATCCAGCACAGCTTGGTCGCCGCACAGGATTTGCCCGTCTTGCGAGTGGATGCGTTGCGGGCGAAACAGCAACTCAGCCGCGCGTGCCAATTGCGCCGCCCAGGCGTTGCGGCTGTGCGCGCCGCCTTCTGGCAGACCTGCCAGCACGCCTTGCAAGACATTTCGGGCACAGGCTTCGGCCACACAATCCAGAAACAAGGGCGGCAGGTTCACAATGCCCGCGCGCAGTGTGGCCAGATACCACGCCTCCAGTGTGCCTGCGGCCAGCAGGCCATCCCGAAACCGCAGGAAATGGCGGTAATTGTCCCGCACGTCGGCATCGGCCAGGGCGTCAAGTTCAGCGGCGGGCACGGGCCGCTGGGGCGACGCGGCAAGCGCCGTGTGCAACGCGATCTCGGCAGCGCAGGATTCTTCAACCAGCGCCAGCTCGGGCCGCACCAAAAAAAGCCGCAGGTAGGCGTCTGTGGGCACCAGCCAGCCTCGTGCGCTGATGTGCAGTTGTGCATAAGCGCTGGATGGCCAAAAGTCAGCCAGCGGCGCTGAGGGCGAACCCCCGCGCACGGCTGCTTCCTCGTGCGCCGCTGGGCCCCCGTTCGCGCCCGCGCTCAAGCGCTGACTTTCCGTGCCGCTCCCGCTTTGGCCTTGTCTGCCACCTTCACTGTCACTTGCGTCCCACGGCGGTGTACAACTCCGAAACTGGCACCATGCGGCCATGCAGCGGCAGGATGCGTTCGACGTTCAGCTTCAGACGGTCCATGTTTTGCACCAGATTCAGGTTGTTGCCGTTGATCACTGCAGGTGTGGGTGCGTTGGGCGCACCGGGCGTGTAGGCGTCGGCTTCAATCAGGAGTTTTTCAGCGGGCAGGTAGACCATGTTGAAGCCGTGGGCGTGCACGCTGCCCTCGATGAAATAGGCTTCCACCGTGCGTTGGCCGTCGCTGAAGACCCGTTTGCCGTCGATGCCGCTGACCACCGCGCGTTTGCCGGATTTGGCCAGCGCGTCCGGGGCCACGGTGTTGGGGTTGGCAAAGATGCGTTCAAAGTAGGGCCGGGCCATCGCGCTGCCCACAATTTCAGCGCCTTCAGCCACAGCGGTGCGCAGGCCGCCGGCGTGGTCAAAATGATGGTGCGAATTGATGACGAAACGGATTGGCTTGTTGCTGAGCTTTTTGACCGCTGCCAGCGTCGCGCTGGCCCGGCCGTCGTAGAGCGGGCTTTCCACCAAAATCATGTGGTCGGCCATCTCGATCGCCACGCTGTGGTGCGAGCCGCCCGCCAAGTACCAGACGCCGGGGGCCACCGCCGTAGCCACCGCGTTCTCAGCAAAAGCTGTGACCAGGGCCGGCGTCTCGATATTGACCGCCACATTGGGTTTGACGTCTTTGACCGTCAGGTCAAACACCTCATAACCGCCCATGTTTTGCTTGATTTTCATGGGGAACTGCACACCGTCCACGCGGCGGTAATCCGAATACCAGGTGACGGTGGCGGTGTCGCCCAGCACCGGGCTGGGTTGCACTGACTCCACGCGCTCGACTTGGTTGTTGGCGTTGATGAAGGCCGTCGCCGTGAAAGACCCCGGCTCGCCGAAAGAAACGGCGGTGTAGGTTTGCCCGTTTTCGGTCACCTTCCAGGCGCCGTTGTTGCTTTTCATGGCAGCTTTGATCACGCCATGCGGCGACGTCCACAGGTCATGCACACGGCCGCTGACGGCCAACGGCGCTGCGGCGGGCGCTGGCCCTGCCATGTTCCACGCGGTGTTGCCTTTGAGCAAGCCGGTGGCGCGCTGCTCGCCGGTGCCTATCAACGGCAAAGCGCCTCCGCCCGTCGGCTCAGCGCGGTTTTGCGCAATGTCTTGGCGCAGCGCGCCGCCTTCGTAGTCCATCACCCGCGTGAACTGGGTGACGTTGACTTTGGGCCAGGCCATGCCGGGCTGGTAGGCTTGGCCAAAAATGCCGCCGCTGCCCGAGGCTTCAAACTGGATCGATTTGAGCGCCGCCCCGCCCATGGCGGCGTTGGCCTGGTTCAAGGCCGCGGGCGCATCCACGGCTTGCATGGAGGCGCAGGAGGCCAGCGCGACGGCGCTGAGGGCCAGCAAAGGCCGGATCAGCCACGGAGTAGGCTGCTCCGCTGATTTTTTGGAAATTGCGAATTCTGAAGGACCTGAGGGCATGGTGTCTCCTTGGTGCGGTTTTGGTTGAATTTGATTTTGCCTTCTTTGCAGAAGCGAAGTAAGCTCAGTTATGAATCAAACTTGGGGCGATGGTTTCAATTGTGCTGCCATGATGTCCCCCGTGTTTACCCGATGGCCCTGAAGGCTCAATCCCCAAAACAATTGGAATTTTCAAATGAACGACTTGTTTTCCCTCCAAGGCCGCACGGCCCTCATCACCGGCGGCTCGCGCGGCATTGGCCGCATGATCGCCGAAGGTTTTCTGGCCCAGGGCGCGCGCGTGTACATCTCCTCGCGCAAGGCGGCGGTGTGTGACCAGACCGCGAAAGAGCTGTCGGCCAAAGGCTTCTGTGTCTCGCTGCCTGCCGATGTCGGCACGGTGGAGGGCGCCCGCGCGCTGGCGGCCGCTTTCGCGGCGAAAGAAGACACGCTCGACATCCTCGTCAACAACGCCGGCGCGGCCTGGGGCGCGGAATTCGAGACCTTCCCCGAAAGCGGCTGGGACAAGGTGGTGGACACCAACCTGAAGGCGCCGTTTTTCCTCACGCAGGCGCTGATGCCGCAGCTCAAAAAAGCCGCCCAGTCCAGGGTGGCCAAGGTGATCAACATCGCGTCCATCGACGGTGTGTCGGTCAACCCGCAGGAAACCTACTCTTACGCCGCCAGCAAATCCGGCCTGATCCACCTGACGCGCCGCATGGCGCTGCGCCTGGCGCAAGACAATATCGTGTGCAGCGCCATCGCGCCGGGGCCGTTTGCCAGCGACATGAACAAAGACGCGCGCGACCACGCCGACGCCGTGGCCAAACGCGTGCCGGTGGGCCGCATCGGCACGCCGGAAGACATGGCCGGCGCAGCGATCTTTCTGGCCAGCCGCGCGGGCGACTATGTGGTGGGTTCTACGCTGGTGGTGGATGGCGGCGTGACGCACGCCAGATCGTGAATATTTATTTAAAAGAATTAATTTTTGGAAAAATTGCTTTTAGCCCTCGGTTTTATTGGCTTTAATGATATATAAAGAGGAGTAACTTTGTGAACCATTTAAGCGGTTTAGACGCCACATTCCTGTATATGGAAACCCCGGAGACGCCCATGCATGTGGGCGGGCTCAACATTTATGAGCTGCCCGCCGGTTACCAGGGCGAGTTTCTCGAAAAGCTGCGCGAGCACATCGCCCAACGCATGCACCTGGCGCCGGTGTTCGGGCGCAAGCTGGTCAACATGCCCTTTGAACTGGCCAACCCAATCTGGGTGGCCGACGACGATGTGGACCTGGAGTACCACATCCGCAGCACCGTGCTGCCCAAGCCCGGCAACCGCGCGCAGCTCGACAAGCTGGTGGGGCGCCTGCATTCAAGCCTGCTGGACCGCAGCCGCCCGCTGTGGGAGTTTTATGTGATCGAAGGGCTGGAAACACCCGCTGACGCGACCCCCGGCACACGGCATGTGGCCTTCTATTCCAAGGTGCACCATGCGGCGGTGGACGGCGAAGCCGGTGTGGCGCTGGCCCAGGCCATCATGGACGTGACGCCCGAGCCGCGCCATGTGCGTCCGGCGCCGCGCCGGCCCGCGCTGGCGTCTGACAACATCGGTATTGCCGAGCTGACGCTGGGCGGCCTCAAAAATTCTGCCGTGCAGGCGCTGAAGCTGGTCAAGACCCTGCCGACCCTGCTGCGGGCGGGCGCGCAGATGCTCAAGCCCGCCGCGCGGGAGGAGGGCAATGGTTTGAAGACCGGCGCGCTGGCCCCGGAAAAATCCAACTGGTTCGCGCCCAAGACGCCCATCAACGTCAGCATCACCAACCAGAGGGTCTTCAGCAGCTTCTCGATCCCGATGAAGGAGCTCAAACACATCTCCAAAGGCAATGGCGTCACGCTGAACGACGTGGTCATGGCCATCTGCTCGGGCGGGCTGCGCCATTATCTGGCCGACCTCAACTGCAAGCCCAAGCAGCCGCTGCTGGCCGGCGTGCCCGTGAGCCTGCGCGAAGAAGGCAATACCGAGATGAACACGCAGGCCTCGATGATGCGCATCAGCCTGGCCAGCCACATCAAGGACCCGCTGGAGCGCCTGCAAGCCATCCGCACCGCAAGCGCGTCGGCCAAGGCCACAACCAACAGCGTCAAGTCGGTGTTGCCGACCGACTTCCCCTCGCTGGGCGCGCCCTGGCTGCTGAGCGGCATGGCCTCGCTGTTTGGCCGCTCGAAACTGGCCAACAGCATGCCACCCATCGCCAATGTGGCCATCAGCAATGTGCCCGGCCCGAAGATCCCGCTGTACATGGCGGGCGCGAAGATGTTGACCTATTTCCCGGTGAGCATCGTCATGCACAGCCTGGGCCTGAACGTGACGGTGCAGAGTTACGCCGGCTCGCTCGACTGGGGCCTCATCGCCTGCCGCAAGGCCATGCCCGATTTGCCCGAGCTGGCCAAATACATGCAGGCCGCGCATGCCGAGCTGATGAAGTTGACGCCTGCCGCGGCAGCCCAGGCCGCTTTGCCCGCCAGCAAACCCGCAGGCAACGTGGTCGAATTCAAACCCGCGGAGCCTGAAACCCGCAGCACCGGCAAACGCATGGGCACGAAAAAAGTCGCGGCTGCATCGCCCGTTCGCCAAAAAGCAGCCAAAAAAGCGTGATGGTTTAAGCCAAGCTCCGGCGTCACCAGCCGTGCCGCTGAACCCACGCCGTGATCAAGCCCACCGACTGCTGCAACTGCACCGTCTGCCCTTTGAAGTAGTGGTTGGCTCCGGCGATCACGTGTTTTTCTTTGTCGCGGCTGGCGCACGCTGCAAACATCAGGCCGATGTCAGGCTGCGGCACGGCGTCGTCGGCGCTGTGCTCTACGGCCATGAAGGGCACGCTGATCTTGGTAGCACAGGGTTCGCCGTCTGCGCGGGTGTCGTCCAGGCTCCACTGCGACAACCAGGCGCGCAAGGTGGAGAAGCGGGCCAGGCCAACCGGGCCGGTGTTGACGGTTTCAGGCACACCGAGGTAACAGCGGCCAATCACGCGGTCATTCGGGTCGATGCTGCCGTCCAGAAAACGCGGCTCGGCCAAGGTGCGGTGCACCACGAAGCCGCGCTCCAGCTCGGCGGTGCCTTTGCGTTTCAAGTCGTCCAGCGTCTCACGCACACGCGCCGTGATGCGCCGCATGCGGGCCAGTTGGGCGGCGCGGTAGGCCAGGAGCCAGTCTTTCGGATAGGGCGGGCGCACCGGCAGCGCCGGCGAGTACAGATCGAACTCCGGATTGCGCAGGTCGGGGTTCAGCTCATCGATGACGGACGGGTCGATCCAATCGACCAGGCAGCGCGCGCGTGCGCGGTGCGCGGCCTCCAGAATCACGCCGTCGGCGGGCAGCAGGCGGGCCGCAGCGAGGTCGATGGCGTCTGCGGCGGGTGTGGCGGTGATGGTCGGGTGTTCGGCCTGCGACTGGTAAAACAGCGAAAGCGAGCCGCCGCCGGACCAACCCAGCAGCACTACTTTCTCGAAGCCCAGAACCTCTTTGGCGTGGCGAACGCAGGCCCCAAGGTCCAGTGCGACTTTCTCAAAAATGAGCGGCGTATCGTTCTTCACGTAGCGGCTGCCCATGCACAGCACCGGGTAACCCGCCCATGCCAGCGCGCTGGGCAGAGGCAGCAGCTGTAGCGTGGAGCTGGGGTGCATCAGCAAGAAGACAGTGGTGCGTGAACACGCGGGCGAGCTGGTCAGCAGGCCTTCAAGGTTGACAGCCCCTTGGGTGCCTGCAAAGCCATAAGTCTCGGTGAACTGGCCGGTCTCTTCGTAGCTGATGTGGATCCATTGGTGGGTCAGCTCGGTGTGTGGGTTTGAAATGCTCATGGTGGAGGGCGGACGAAATCGGAGCGGCTCACAGGTTGGGTGGGCTGCGATGGCGAGTTGTGGATTCCAAAAATTTTTATTAACATAGGTGTTAATTATTTTTGATTTTTACTGCGAATTTTGAAACTTAAAGAAAAATAAGCCCCTAGGTCACGTGTTATATACCTACCATGCTATTAAAATCATATCAATTGAAATCAACTCCTGATTTCCTTTTGACATGCCAATTTCCCGAGCTTTCGATTATTTCGACACAAAACTGTAGGTGCCGCCCTCCAGCGCCTCACGGGCGGCAGCGTGCGCTGCGGCCATGGCAACGCGGTAAAACACTGTGCCAAAACTGATGCGTTTCACCCCGGCAGCTTGCAACTGCGCGCGGCTGAAGGATTTGCCCGGCATGCCGACCATGAAGCTGAACGGTTTGGCAAGCGCGCTGCACACCGCCTGCACGGCCTTGATGTCGGGCAGCGCGGGGGCAAAGAGCACGTCGGCGCCAGCAGCTTCAAAAGCTTGCAGGCGGCGGATGGTGTCGGCCAGGTCGTTGACGCCGCGCAGGTGGTTTTCGCAGCGCGCGGTGAGTGTGAAGGCAAAGGGCAGGGCGCGCGCCGCCTGCACCGCCGCTTGCATCCGGGCCAGGGCGAGCTCAAACGGGTAGATGCCGCCCGGGTAGGTGCTGCTTGCGGCATCGCCCGAGAAGTCTTCAATCGAGCCGCCGACCAAGCCTGTGCTACCGGCCAGGCGAATGGTATCGGCGACCTGTTCGGGCGTGTCGCCAAAACCGTTTTCAAGGTCGGCAGACACCGGCAACGAGGTGGCGGCGCAGATCTCGCGGGCGTGCGCCAGGGCGAAATCGCGCCCCAGGCGGCCATCGCGCAGGCCCCGGGCCACAGCGCTGGCCCCGCTGGACGTCGCCAGCGCTTTGGCGCCAAGTTTTTCAAATTGGAGCGCCGAGCCGATGTCCCAGGGGTTGGGCATCTCGAAGATGCCTGGCGCGTCATGGAGGGCGCGGAAGATGTCGGCTTTTTGGGTCAATTCGGAGGCGCTCATTGGAATTCCTTAATTTGAGATCCAAGGTTCACGCCAGCGTAGCAGATTGACGGCTGCGATGCCAGACGCCTACTCCCCCTGGCCAGACATTACGCGTACCCGCACACTTTTTCCCTTGATCTTGCCGCTGTTCAGTTTGGTACAGGCGGCCTCGCCAATGGCGCGGGCCACGGCCACAAAGGTGCAAAACTCGGTTACGGCGATTTTGCCAATCTGCGCGCGCGCGCAGGCCGTGCCGCCGTCGGGGCCGGTCAAGGCGCCGAGGACATCGCCGGGGCGGATTTTTTCTTTTCGGCCCCCCAGGATTTGCAGGGTGACCATGGGCGGCAAAAGCGGGCCTTTGCCGGTGGGCTTCAGTTCATCGAGCTTGTGCCAGGTGGATTCAAGCTTTTGGTATTGCTCGATTTTGCCCACTGCGCCCATCTCGTTCATCGAAGCCAGGCTGAGCGCCAGGCCCGTCGCGCCCGCGCGGGCAGTGCGGCCAATGCGGTGCACATGCACTTCCGGGTCAGGGGTGATGTCGACGTTGATCACGGCTTCGAGTTCTTTGATGTCCAGGCCGCGCGAGGCTACGTCGGTGGCCACCAAGACCGAACAACTGCGGTTGGAGAACTGCGCCAGCACCTGGTCGCGCTCGCGTTGCTCCAACTCGCCGTACAGCGCCAGCGCGCTGAAACCCTGCTCTTGCAGGTAGGTGGCCAAGTCTTTGCACTGCTGTTTGGTGTTGCAAAACGCCAGCGTGCTCACCGGGCGAAAGTGGTGCAAGAGGGCCGCGACCGCTCCAAAACGGCTGGCGCGGGTGACTTCGTAAAAACGCTGCTCGATCAGGTCTTGGCTGAGCTGCGCCTCGACTTTGACCATCTGCGGCGACTTCATGAACTGGTTCGCCAGTTTGGCAATGCCCTCGGGGTAGGTGGCCGAGAAGAGCAGGGTTTGTCGTGTGGCCGGGGTTTGTTTGGCGACAGTGGCGATGTCGTCAAAAAAGCCCATGTCGAGCATGCGGTCGGCCTCGTCGAGCACCAGGGTGTTCAGGCCCTCGAGCGTGAGGTAGCCGCGCGCCAAGTGGTCCATCACCCGGCCCGGTGTGCCCACCACCACGTGGGCACCGTGTTCCAGCGAGGCGCGTTGCCCACGCAAAGCCACACCGCCACACAGGGTGACGACTTTGATGTTGTCGGCAGCACGGGCGAGGCGGCGGATTTCCAGCGTGACCTGGTCGGCCAGCTCGCGCGTGGGGCACAACACGAGGGACTGCACCGCAAACCAGCGCGGATTGAGTTTGGCCAATAGGGTCAAGGCGAACGCAGCGGTTTTGCCACTACCGGTTTTGGCTTGGGCGATGAGGTCTTGCCCGGCCAGGGCCAGTGGCAGGCTGGCGGCCTGGATGGGGGTCATCTCCAGGTAACCCAGCTGGTTGAGGTTGGCGAGTGTGGCCGGGTTGAGCGGCAGAGTCTGGAACAGATGGGGGCCTGGTGAGAGGCTGTTTTGGATCATGCACCGATTATCGGGCTGGCGCCCACTCTGGCCTTCACTCCCGTGCGATGTTGGCCTTGCGGGCGAACTTGGCCCAAATCAGCTCACTCTGCGATGTTTAAGCCGAGGCATTCAACAGCCCGCCAGAGGGATTTGGGCGCACGCAATTATTCCCTGCGAGGCTGCAATCAACGTGGTGGCCTGCGAGATAATATTTCATCCCCTATCGGGCGTACCGTCACCACTCAGGCAAACTGAAATTTCAATGGACAACTCTCCTCCAACGGCATTCAACACCTTGCCAAACCTGATCGGCGAGCATGCCCGGGCGCGGCCTCAAAGCATCGCGCTGGTGGTAGGCCAACGGCAAATGACTTACAGCGATTTGGATGCGCTGATGCATCGGGTCGCAGGCGCGTTGCACCAGCACGGCGTGCGAGCTGGTGAGGCAATTGCGATCTGCGCGTCTTCGTCGATTGAATACGCGGCGGTTTTTCTGGGTGCCTTGCGGGCTGGCGTCGTCGTGGCGCCTATGGCGCCGAGTTCGACGGCGCAGAGTCTCGACCGGATGGTGGCGGACGCCCAGGCGCGCGTCGTTTTTACCGACGAGAGCTGTGCCGCCCTGGTGGAGGAGGCGCTCAAAGGCAGGCCGCTGCCTGTGCCCTGCGTGAGTTTGGAGGGCAGCGGGGCCGGTGGCAGTTTCAGCCATTGGCTGACGGCAGCAGACAAAGCTGTTGAGCCGCCGAGTGAAGCGGCAAATGTCACACCGCAATCGGCCTTCAACATCATCTATTCCTCTGGAACAACCGGTGAACCCAAGGGCATTGTCCAGTCGCACGGCATGCGCTGGGCGCACATTCAACGCGGCAGTGCTTATGGTTATGGGGCAGACACCGTCACCTTGCTGTCAACACCGCTGTATTCCAACACGACCCTGGTGGTGTTCATTCCGACACTTGCGTTTGGCGGCACTGTGCTGCTGATGCCCAAATTTGAAGCGGGCGAGTACCTGAAGTTGGCCCAAACCCGCCGCGTGACGCATACGATGCTGGTGCCGGTGCAATACCAGCGGCTGATGTCGCGGCCCGACTTTGACCGCTTTGATCTGGCCTGTTTCAAGATCAAGTTTTGCACCAGTGCGCCATTCGCGGCCCAGCTCAAGGCAGATGTGCTCAAACGCTGGCCGGGTGGTTTGGTTGAGTTTTATGGCATGACCGAAGGCGGCGGCACCTGCATTCTGGAGGCGCATTTGCATCCGGACAAACTGCACACGGTGGGGCGGCCTTCGCTGAACCACGACATCCGCCTGATTGACGAAGGGGGCGCTGTGGTCGGCCCAGGTGAGGCCGGTGAAGTGGTCGGACATTCGGGCAGCATGATGACCGGTTACCACGGGCAGCCGCACAAAACCCGTGAGGCGGAATGGTTCGATGAAACCGGAAAACGCTTCATCCGAACCGGCGACATCGGCCGGTTTGACGCCGACGGTTTTCTCACGCTCTTTGATCGGCGCAAAGACATGGTCATTTCGGGTGGGTTCAACATCTACCCAAGCGACCTGGAGGGTATCCTGGCGGCCCACCCCCAAGTTCACGAGGTGGCGGTGGTGGGTGTGCCGTCAACGCAATGGGGCGAGACGCCAGTCGCATTTGTCGTCAGAAAACACCCCTTGAATGGTGAAACGGCCCTTGGGGCGGATGGCTTGATGCACTGGGCAAACCAGCAACTCGGCAAGACACAGCGGCTGGCTAAAGTGATTCTGTTGGAGGAATTGCCCCGCAGCGCCATCGGCAAAGTGCTCAAGCGCGAATTGCGCGACCGCTACACTGGGGTTGAAACGACTACCTGACCGCATGCGGGCATGACCGAATCCATCCGCTCCCAGCTTCTGAAAGTCGACGCACGCGAGTCGATGATGCGGCTCGTGGCGGACTCGGTGCCGGCCCTGATCGCCTATTACGAAGCGGGCTCCATGCAGTGCCTGTTCGCCAACCGGCGGTACGCCGAATACAACGGCTGGACGCCGCAAAGCATCCTCGGCAAGACCGTGCGGGAGGCGATAGGTGAAGCGGCTTACCTGGCCATAGCTGCGCACGTCGAAGCGGCGCTGGCGGGCAAGGGCTCCAAATACACGCGCGAACAGACCCTGCCGGATGGTGGCAAACGCATCATTGAAGTGAACCTGGTGCCGCATTTTGACGATGCGCAAATCCTGTGCGGATCGTTTGTGCTGATCAACGACATCACCGAACACTGGCGCATCGAACAGGCGCTGCGCAACAGCGAAGAGCGCATGCGCAAATTTGCGGAAGCCACCAACGAAGGCATTCTGTTCCACAAGAGCTTGATGATCACCGACGTGAATGACGCCATATTGCGCATGACCGGTTACACGCGCAGTGAGATCATCGGGCGCAAAACCTACGACTTTGTTCCCGAAGCCTGGCACGCCAAGTTGATCGAACATGCGGCAACCCATATTGACCTGCCCTACGAGGCCGAAATCATCCACAAAGATGGGCGTCTGGTTCCGGTTGATTGTGTTTCCAGGGAGTTGCCTTTCTCGGGCGAAACACTTCGGCTGATCGTGATCCGCGACATGACCGCGCAGCGCCTGGCGCAGGCGCGCATCAATTTCCTGGCCCTGCACGACAACCTGACTGAATTGCCCAACCGTACCTACCTCAAGGAGCGCCTTGAAAACGCCTTGGCCATGGCGCGCCGGCACCGGAGCTTGATGGCGGTGTTGTTCATCGATTTGGACAACTTCAAAACCGTCAACGATTCACTCGGCCACCACGTGGGTGACGATCTCCTGCGCGAGGTCGCGCGGCGTATTTCAGCCACGGTGCGTGACTCGGATGTCGTCTCCCGGCTGGGCGGTGACGAATTCATCGTGGTGCTGTCGGAAATCGCCTCCAGCCAGGACGCTTCCATCGTGGCGCAAAAGCTGCTTGATGCGATCCACGCGGTGATTCTGGTTGAAAACCACAAGCTGTATGTTTCCGGCTCCATTGGGATCAGCCAGTTTCCGGCGGATGGAGACTCGGTCGACGATTTGATTCGCCATTCCGATTCGGCCATGTACCACGCCAAGGAAAGCGGGCGTGGCAACTTCAAATTTTTCCGGCCCACCATGCACCAGCAGGCTTCTGGCACGCTGGACCTGGAGCGGCAGTTGCGCGATGCCCTGCTGCGCCGGGAATTCGTGTTGCACTACCAGCCGCAAAAGCGGCGCATCGACGGCGCGATTGTGGGCCTGGAGGCCTTGGTGCGTTGGCAACACCCCCAGCGTGGTTTGCTCAGTCCGGCGCATTTCGTCACCTTTGCCGAGGGCCGTGGCCTGATCGGCTCAATTGACCGCTGGGTGCTTCAATCGGCGTGCCGCCAGATGAAGGCTTGGCACGATCTGGGCTGCCTGAAGGTGCCAGTGGCAATCAATTTGTCAGCCATGGATTTCAGGCAGGGCGATCTGCTGGACGAAATTTCTGGGGTGTTGCTGGAGACTGGATTGAAGCCAGAATTCCTGGAAATAGAACTGACCGAATCGGTTTTGATGGACCGTGACAGCCACGTGCTGGAAACCTTGACGGCATTGAGCAAAATGGGCGTGGGCCTCACACTGGACGACTTTGGCACGGGTTACTCGTCGTTGGCGTATCTAAAACGGTATCCCATCAACAAACTGAAGATCGACCGCTCCTTCATCCAGGATGTGACCACCGATGAAGACGACTTGGCGCTGGCTACGGCCATCATCCAAATGGCCAAAGGCCTGAAGCTCAAAGCAGTTGCGGAAGGCGTCGAAACGCAGGCCCAACTGGACGTGTTGGCGTCGCTGGGCTGCGAAGAGTTTCAGGGCTACCTGATTTCAGCGCCTCTGCCCGCGCAAGACGTGTACGCCTTCATTCGCAGGTAGGTGCGCTGAGGCAGGCTGGCAGCGGCCCTCAAGCGAAATAATGGGCAACGTAGTCTTCAAAAGGGATCTGCGGACTGGCTTCAATCTGCTTTTGAGCTTCCAGTGACCGGCGTGCGCTGTCGGTAAACCGGCCCTGGGAGACGGCATCCAAGGGCACCGCCAGCAGACGGGCTTTATGCTGCTCTGACAGTGTGAGGGTGAAGGGGATCAAACCGCCGGCACGGCGAATGCCCTCCAGCACCTGGGCAGAGGGCGTCAACTCGGGCTGGTCGATGGTTTGGCGCAAGCGGCCAAGCGTCTGGGCATATTCCGAGCTGCCATACGCGGTATCCAGAATGGCGGCAAATGGCTTCATGTCATCAAACAACTCGTGCGCCATCGGGCGCATCGGCTGCTCGGTGTTGTGCACCAGCAAATTCAGACCCGGCTCGCGCCCCCGTGTGACCACGCGGCGTTTGTTCTCCAGGTTTTCCCCTTGCTCGCGGCTGGTGATGGGCGGGCTGTCGCGCAGCAGGCACATCAGCAAAAACGCATCGCAAAATGTGCTTTGGTCTGGCGTGATGCCGATGTCCACCAGCGGGTTCAAGTCAAACAGCCGCACTTCCAGATATTCGACACCGTATTTTTTCAATGCAATGGCCGGACGCTCGCCGTGTGTGCCGATGCGTTTGGGCCGTATGCCTGCGTAAAACTCGTTTTCGATTTGCAACACGTTGGCATTGAGTTGCTTCCAGTGGTCGCCGTCCCGCACTCCCAGCGCCTGGTAGAAAGGGTCTGGCGTGTGGATCGCGTCGTCCAGCGCCTGGGTGTATTCGGCCAGTGAATTAAAGTTGACGTTCAGGTTGGCCTGGGCACGGTTTTGGTACCCCAGGTCGCTCATGCGCAGGCAGGTGGCCCAGGGACCCACGAGCGTGTCTTCGCCCAGCGGCTCCAGCTCCGGTTTCTGGCCACGCAGGAAAGACGTGCTCACCGCCGGGGACGCACCAAAGAGATACGGAATCAACCAGCTATAACGCAGAAAATTCCGGATCAAGCCAAAATACCGCTCGCTGATGAACTCCTGCAAATCGCCACTGGCGTTGCAACAGTCATACAGGGCCTGCCAGAAGGTTTTGGGCAAGGACCAGTTGTAATGCACCCCTGCGATGGTCTGCATTTTGCGGCCATACCGATGGCCCAGGCCTTCGCGGTAAACGTATTTGATGCGTGCTGTGTTGGAGCTGCCGTAGTTGGCCAGCGGGATATCTTCGTCTTCGCCCAGCAAGCCAGGCATGGAGCTTGCCCACATCACTTCATCGCCCAGATGTTGCGCCGTGAAGCGGTGCAAATCGCGCAGGAAGGGCAGGGCGAATTCACGGTCTTGCGAGGGCGGGGTGATGAACTCCAGCAAGGCCTCGGAGTAGTCGGTAGTGATCCAGGGGTGGGTGAGCTTGGAGCCCAGGCCGATGGGGTGGGCGGTTTGGGCCAATTGGCCGTCGGGGCCTACCCGCAAACATTCTTTTTCAAACCCCCGGGTGATCCCGCGCAGCATCTGCGCGGCCTGTGGTGCAGAAAACTGTGTGGCTGCGTCGCAGGCGGTGAATTTCAACATGGCCGGGTTCCTGATTCTTTGGGCTGCGGGGCGTGGTGCGGCAGTATCGCGTGTTCTTCATTTTGATGCTGGTGGCGCAAATTCAAGCCCCAAGCGGCCCATTGGTCAGAAAGCCATGGCCTGGAACCCCTGCATCTCCACTCAAGCGCCAGTGAATTTGGCCGTGCGCCGGGCCTGCCAGGCGGCTTGGCCTTCCTTCAAATCAGCCGACAATGCGGCGCGGCGAATGTCCTGCGCGAGGCCCACGGCGTCCAGGCGGCCGCGGGCAATCGCATTGATATGTTTTTTCATGCCCAAGAGCGCCAAAGGCGCCATGCTGGCCAAAGTGGCGGTCAAGTCGTCTGCCGCCGCCATCAGATCAGCATCCGCCACTACCTGGGTCAGGAAGCCGCAAGCCCGCATCTCGGCGGCGTCGATCTTTTGCGCCGTTAAAAACAGGCGTTTGGCGGTGTCAACGCCCAAACGCGACACATACCGCTCCAGGCCGCTTTGGTAGTAGTGCAGCCCCAGGCGGGCTGCCGGCATGAACATGTCCACCGACGCTGCGCCCATGCGGAAATCACAAGCCAGCGCGAGGTCCGTCGCGCCGCCGTATACGCCACCCTGAATGACGGCGACCGTCACGGGCCGGGCGGCCTCCAGCGCGTCCACCAGATGTTCAAACGACACCGTGCGCGTTTCGCCAATCTGGTTGATGTCAAACCCGCTGCAAAAATATTTGCCGGTGGACTGCAGGCGCAACACCAGCACTTCGGCTTGCGCGTTAATGGCGGCAATGTGCCCGCCTATCGCTGCCAGGTCTTGCGGCTCCAGGCGATTGGCCTGCTCCGGGCGGCGCAGGGTGATGGTGGCGACGTGGCCGTGAATTTGAAGATCAGGGCGACGATCCGAGGGATGATCAGATGTTGGCATGGGTGTGGTTCAGTGTTGCAAGGCCGCCCACAACATCGTGAGCCCGGCCATCAGCAACAAGCCGTCCATCATCAGTTTGAACTTCTCGTTGTCAATTTTGTGCACGATGCGTTTGGCGATAAAGGCACCCGCGACCAGGCTGGAGCCAATGATCAAGCCTTTGACGATGATCGCCAGCGGCAAGGCGTCGAAACTCCGAAAGGTGATCGCCTTGGCGACATAGACGGCCAAAGAGCCCATGGCCTCGGTGCCCAGGTAGGCGCCCTTGACCAGCCCATAGGCGATGAAAAAGGGCGCATTGATCGGCCCGGTGCTCACCACAAGGCCTGTAATAAAACCGATGGCCAAACCGACCAAGGCCATATGCCACAAGTTCAGACGCCAGGACTGCCGCGCCATCCATCGGCGCAGCGGGATCATCGCGATGAAGAAAACCCCCAGCACCAGTTCGATGATGCCCGGCGGCAGCGTCAGCAGGGTCTTGGCGCCCAAGGCGGCAGCGGGCATGCCGGTGGCGCTATAGGCCGCCGTGACGCGCCAATCCACCTCGCGCCACCAGGCGGCAACGCGCGAACCATTGGCCATGATGGCGGCGATGCCCATGATCGGTACCGCCTCGCGCGGCCCAAACACCAGCACCAGCGCAGGCATCAGCATGATCGAGGTGCCAAACCCGAGAACGCCGCCCACCGTGCCGGCCAAGAGGCCGAGCAACAACACCCAGACAAAATCCACAGGCGGTCCGCAGAGTGTGAATCAGGATTTGCCGTTGATGGCCAGCAACTCCACCTCAAAATGCAGGGTCGCATTGGGCGGGATCACGTTGCCCGCACCGCGCTCACCATAGGCGATGCTTGCCGGGCAGGTCAACTTGGCTTTGCCGCCGACTTTCATGCGCTGCACACCTTCGGTCCAGCACTTGATGACGCCGTTCAAGGGGAATTCGATGGCTTCATTGCGTTTGTAGGAGCTGTCAAACTCGCGCCCGTCGGGCAGTGTGCCCCGGTAATGCACTTTGACTTTGTCACCTGCCGACGGGCTGGCGCCGCTGCCGTCTTTGAGCGATCGGTACACCAGGCCGCTGGCGGTGACGACAGAGCCTTCTTCTTTGGCGGCCATTGCAGCGGCATTGGCCATGTTTGCACTTGGGGCCTGGGCAAGGCAAACGCCGCTCAAGGACAGCCCCATGGGAAAAAGCGCGGCCAACACGGCCGCATGGATACGGTTTCTGATCAACACATCAATCTCCTGGAGAATCGGGTAAAACACTGCCAGATTGTCGCAGGCGCGAATCAACCAGCAAGGGCACCCTCAATATGACAACTTATGACTTCGACCTCTTCGTCATCGGCGGCGGCAGCGGCGGCGTGCGCGCGGCGCGCATGGCGGCCCTGCGCGGCGCGGGCGTGCGTGTGGGGCTGGCCGAGGTGCTGGGCACGGCGGGCCTGGGCGGCACTTGCGTCAACGTCGGCTGCATTCCGAAGAAACTCTACAGCTACGCTGCCCATTACGGTGAATCGTTTGAGGAATCCCATGGTTTTGGCTGGGAGGGGCCCGCGCCGGTGTTCAATTGGGACACCCTCAAATCGAATCGCCGCAAAGAAATTGCCCGCCTCAATGGGGTGTATTTGAATCTGCTCAACGGCACCGGTGTGAAGGTTTTCAACGCGTTTGCCACCCTGCTGGACGGGCATACGCTGGATGTGGGCGGCCAGCGCATCCGCGCCAAACACATCCTGATCGCCACCGGTGGCCAGCCCAGCGTGCCCGATATGCCAGGGCGCGAGCTGGTGAAAACCTCCAACGACATGTTCGATATCGACCCCTTCCCCAAGCGGCTCCTGGTCGTCGGCGGCGGCTACATCGCCTGCGAGTTTGCGTCGATCTTCAACGGACTGGGTGCCCGCGTGACGCAGTTGTACAGGGGCGAGCAGGTGCTACGCGGTTTTGATGCCGACGTGCGCCGCTTCATTGCCAGCGAGATGTTGAAAACCGGTGTGGACTTGCGTCTGGGTGCGGATGTGGCGTCCATTCAAAAAGTGGCGGGGAGCCTCGCTGTGCGCCTGCAAGATGGCGCAGACCTTGAGGTGGACGCCGTGCTCTACGCCACGGGCCGTGTGCCCAATGTGGCCGGCCTGGGCCTGCAAGCCGCAGGCGTGAAGCAGGGCCACGACGGCGCGATTCAGGTTAATGACGACTACCAAACCAGTGTGCCTTCGGTCTACGCAGTGGGTGACGTGACCGCCCGCGTGCAGCTCACACCCGTGGCCCTGGGCGAGGCGATGGTGGTGGTCGATCAGCTCTTCGGCCCGCAGGCTGGCAAACCCAAGCGCGGCATGAGTTACTTGTTCATTCCCACCGCCGTGTTCACCCACCCGAACATCGGCACCGTAGGCTATTCTGAAGCCGACGCGCGTGAAAAATTCAGCAAGGTGACGATTTTCAGAAGTGAATTCAAAGCCCTCAAACACACCCTGAGCGGCAGCAGCGAACGCACACTGATGAAGCTGGTGGTGGAAGACGCCACTGACCGCGTCGTCGGCCTGCACATGGTCGGCCCCGACGCAGG
>JANLYO010000202.1:0-4214 GCA_031365665.1 Rhodoferax sp.
CTGATGCCATGCGCCTGCATCATGCGCTGGGCCATGAACTCCTGCCGCGGGGAGTCGAAGCGCTCGGGCAGCAGGTTGTTGATGGTCACGTTGTCGGCGATGGCCTGTCTGGACAAAGCCTTGGACATGGCTGTGAGAGCGGTGCGTGAAGCGGCTGAAAGGCCCATCTCGGCATGCGGGCTTTTGACCATGGCCGAGGTGATGTTGACGATGCGGCCAAACTTGCGCGCGCGCATGCCGGGGATGATGGCGCGCATCAACAGCGCGGCGGCGAGGAAGTTGCGTTCCAGCGCATTGATCCACGCGTTGTGGTCCCAGTCGGCCAATTGCCCGGGCGGCGGGCCGACGTTGTTGTTGACCAGGATGTCGGGAGCCGGGCAAGCTGCCAGCAGGGCGCTTCGGCCCTCTTCCGTATTGATATCTGCGGCAATGGCCCTCACGGAATGGTCGCCAGCAGCTTCCAAATTTGTAGCAGCGCCGGCGAGCCGGATGGCGTCGCGGCCGTTGATCCAGACTTCGCAGCCTTCCTGCGCCAGCGCCAGCGCGCAGGCGTAACCCAGGCCTTGTGACGAGGCGCAAACGATGGCTTTGCGGCCTTTGATTCCTAAATCCATTGAGCGGCTTTCTGTGTGTTGGTTGCTGTTCAAAAACCCTTCGACAGGCTCAGGGCGAACGGGTCACTCAATTGATGCCGAATCCGAAGCTTGCAGATCAGCGAAGGATTTGCCTTCCTTCACCAGCTTTTCCAGCAGCGGCGCGGGCGTCCACCACACGCCGTGCTCCTGATGGAAGCGTCCAATGTCGGCCAGCACATTCGCCAAACCAATCTTGTCTGCGAGAAACATCGGCCCGCCATGCTGCGCCGGGAAGCCATAACCCGTTAGGAAGACGATATCAATGTCGCTGGGCCGCAGCGCAATGCCCAGCTCAAGCAGCTTGGCGCCCTCGTTGACCATGCCGTACAGGCAACGCTTCAGGATCTCCTCTTCACTGAACGAACGGCGCTTAAGCCCCATGCGGGCGGATTCGGCCACCAGCCACTGCTCCAGTTCCGGGTCGCGCTGGGGCTTGCGCTCGCCCGGCGCGTAACGGTACCAACCTTTGCGGTCTTTCTGCCCGCGCCGGCCCATGTCGGTGAGCTTTATCGTCAAGTCGTTCCAGCGGCGGCTTTTGTCACGCGTGGCCATGGCGGCTTTGCGCGTCTGGTAACCCACGTCGTTGCCGGCCAGGTCCTGCACGGCCAGCACGCCCATGGCGTAGCCGAATTTCGTCAGCGCCTCGTCCACCTCATGCGGCAGGGCGCCGTCTTCCACCACAAAATGCGCCTCGCGCGTGTAGTTGCGAAAGAGGGCAATGCCAATGAAGCCGGGGTACACGCGGGCCAACACGGCGGTCTTGCCCATGCGCCGGCCCAGGTCCATCAGCGTGGCGATCACGTCAGGCGCTGTGGCGTCGGAGCGCACCACTTCGAGCAGCTTCATCACATGGGCGGGGCTGAAAAAATGCGCGCCCACCACGTCCTGTGGGCGTTTCGTCACCGCGCCGATCGCGTTCACATCCAGGCCGGAAGTGTTGGTCGCCAGGATTGCCCCGGGTTTGGCCAGGGTGTCGAGCTGCGTGAAGATGTCTTTCTTCAATTGCAGATCTTCAAACACGGCTTCGATGACCAGGTCGGCATCTTTGACGGCGGCGATGTCGAGCGAGCCGCTGATCAATGCCACGCGCTGGTCCATCGCCGCCTGGTCCAGCCGCCCGCGCGCGACGCTGCTCTGGTAGTTATCGCGCACTTTTTGAAGGCCGCGTTCCAGGCCCTCCGCCGTGGAGTCGGTCACCGTGCAGTGGATGCCGATATTGGCCAGCGACATGGCGATGCCGCCACCCATGGTGCCTGCGCCGATGACGACGACTTTGCGGACAGGGCGCAGCGGCGTGCTGGCCGGGATGTCGGGCGCGAGCGCGGCCAAGGCCGTGGCCTGCTTGTTGTGCGCGGCAGCAGCCTTGACGCTGTCGTCGGTGATGGTGAGGGCGGTTTTGAAAGGGTCGGTCATGATGGGTATTCAACTTTTCCGGATAGGTGCCGCCTTGCCTTCGACAAACGCGCGCAACCGTTGTTCCACTTCGGGCGGGCGCGCCATGGCGGAGTTGAGCTGCTCCACCCACAGGCCGTCGTCGTGGCTCATGTCGTTGATGCGCGGCAGCACGTGGATGATTTTCCAGTTGGTGTCCAGCGTGTTCTGGGCGATGCGTACGGCCAGCTCCCTGGCCTTGGCCAAAGCCTGGCCAGCGGGCGTGATGTAACGAACAATGTGCTCTGCCATGCCCTCGGCGGGTGAGAGCAGGCGACCGGTCAGCATCATGTCGGTCATCACCGTGGTGCCCACGATGCGCTGGATGCGCACGGTGCCGCCGCCCCCCACAAAAATGCCGCGCTGGCCTTCAGGCAGGCCAAAGAAGGCGGTCTCGTCGCAGACGCGGATGTGCGCCGCGCAAGCCAGTTCCAGCCCGCCACCCACCACCGCACCTTGCAGTGCCGCCACGAAAGGGATGGGCCCACGCTCGATCTGGTCGAACACCTCGTGCCAGCCGTGGCGTTTGCGTTTGCGCGGCGGCGGGGTTTCACCGGTGGCGCGTTTCAGGGCCTCGGCCAGGTCCAGCCCGGCGCAGAAGTTGCTGCCGTGGCCATACAGCACGCCGACGTCGGCCTCGTCATGCGCGCGCACCACGGCAGCCCGCAGCTCGGTGATGACGGCGTCGCTCACGGCATTGCGCTTGTCCGGGCGGTTCAGGCCGATGAGGGCGATGTTGCCGTCGAGTTCGTAGGTCACCAGGGTTTGGCTCATGCGGGTCTCGTTTCTCGGAGGCTGGCTTGAAAGGGGTGGCTTAAAGATCGACCACGGACAGAGGCCGCACCTCGATGCGCATGGCCGCTTCATAGGCATGGATCACGGCGGCGGGCTGGCCCGCGTGAAAGATGAAGTGGTTCAACAGCTTGTTCCATTTGGGGTGGCGCTGGTAGTCCGCCAGCGCCAGCCCGTGCTGGAAAAAATCGCGCGAATCGCTGGGCAGCACCAGCTTCTGGTTGCGCGCCGGATCGCGCAGCACACCCTTGGGGTCGCGCCCGGCCCGCACGGATTCGATGTCCCTGAACAGCTGTCGGCGCAACAAGGCCACGCCGCGGTCGCTCGCGCCCAGGTTTTCCCGCGTGCGGTCGGTGACGCGGCCCTGCCCCACCCAGGCCACGATGTCCTGGTTGATGACGTGGCTGGTGATCCAGCGGCCGGTGGCGGCATCTTTGACGGGTGCCGTCCAGCAGGGAATCGCGGCCTGCACATAGGGCTCGGACTCGCGCGGCACGCGGATGAAGGACCACAACACACTCAGGGTGTTTTCATCGTCGATGGGCACACGCCACTCGAAGTGGTCGCCCAGAAAAAAGCCGTTGGGCCACAGGCAGAAGCGGCCTATGGTCCACAGCGGGCTGGTTTCGTCGGCATCGTCGGTGACCCGCTTGTAAAGAAAGCCGTGGTCGATTTCTTCAAAATCGATTTTCAGATGGCGTGGCGCCTTGCCTTCGCTGGAGTGTCTGAGCTGCCGGCTCCAGTTGGCGTGCATCCACTCAAAATGCACCGGGTCTATCGAGTTTTCCTGCGCTTGCAGCCAGTTGCACGGCACTTCGGCCAGCACCACCTGCACGAAGCCATTGGCCCAGTGGAAGGCTTCCCAGTCGGGCAATTCGGGTGCAGGCAGCGGCCCCAGGTAGGCCCAGACCATGCCGGCCTTTTCGCGCACCGGATAGGCCTTGAGCGTGACCTTGCAGGCCAGCCGGCCGACGGGGTTGGCCACCTCCTCAAAAGGCTGCTGGATGCAGGCCCCGGCTTCGTTGTATTGCCAGCCGTGGTAGTTGCAGCGAATGCCTCGCTGCTCCACATAGCCGTAGGACAGGTCAGCGCGGCGATGGGCGCAATGGCGGTCCACCAGGCCCAACGTGCCGCCCAGGTCGCGGTACAACACCAGGTCTTCGCCCAGCAGGCGCACGGGCTTGACGGGGGTGCGTGTCAGCTCGTCCACGCCGGCAATGGGGTGCCAGTGGCGGCGCAGCACGTCGCCCATGGGCGTGCCAGCACCCACCTGGGTCAGTTCGCGGTTTTTTTCGGCAGAGAGCACAGGCTATTCTGGCTTGAAACCGGAGGCCTTGATGATGGGCTCCCAGGTGG
>JANLYO010000095.1:0-50191 GCA_031365665.1 Rhodoferax sp.
CGTGGCGCGTCACCTGTGGAATAGATCAGCACGCAGGCCGACGCCGCTGAACCGCGCCCCACACGGCCCCTGAGCTGATGCAACTGCGAGAGGCCAAACCGCTCGGCGTGTTCGATCACCATCAGGCTGGCGTTGGGCACGTCCACGCCAACCTCGATCACCGTGGTGCTGACCAGCACACCCATCTGGCCGCCGATGAACAGTGACATCACCGCCTTCTTCTCGACCGCTGGCATGCGCGAGTGCAGCAGGCCGACCATCACGCCAGCACCGCCGCCGGGCCGCACCAAGGCGGGGCCGGCCCCCTCGGGGGGCAGCGACCCGCGCAGCGTTGGAGCGTGGGGGCTATTGAGCGCGTCGGTCAATTCAGCGTGGGTTTGCGTGGCGTTGGTCAAATCCAGCGCTTCGCTCTCTTCAATCAGCGGGCAGACCCAATACACCTGCCGTCCTTGGGCCACCTGCGAGCGGATGCGTTCGATCACCTCGTCGCGCCGCGCCTCACTGACCAGTTTGGTGACGATGGGTGTCCGCCCCGGTGGCAATTCATCGATGGTGGAGACATCCAGGTCGGCGTAATAACTCATCGCCAGCGTGCGCGGGATGGGCGTGGCCGTCATCATGAGTAGGTGAGGTTCTCGCTGCGCTCCAACGTCATCCTTTGCCTCACCCACTCCGTGCAAGATGGCTGCCCCCTCCCCAGCCCTCCCCCGAGCGGGGGAGGGTTTTAAGTCCGGGGCCGCAGCTGGATTCATCTTGGCCCGAAGTGCCAGCCGCTGCGCCACGCCAAAGCGGTGCTGCTCGTCGATGATGGCCAGCGCCAGGTTTTTGAATTCGACCTTGTCCTGGATGATGGCGTGGGTGCCGATCACCAGGCCCGCCTCGCCACTTTTGATGAGCGCCAGCATCTCGCGGCGCTCTTTGGCCTTTTGGCTGCCAGTGAGCCAGGCGGTCTTGACGCCCAGCGGCTCCAGCCAGCCAATGAGTTTGCGAAAGTGCTGCTCGGCCAGTATCTCCGTGGGCGCCATCAAGGCGCATTGCCACCCCGCATCGATGCAAATGGCGGCAGCCAGCGCGGCGACCACGGTTTTGCCAGAACCCACATCACCTTGCAGCAGGCGATGCACGGGCACGGCCTGGGCAATGTCGGTCTCAATTTCCCCGCTGACACGGCTTTGGGCACGTGTGAGTTTGAACGGCAAAGCCTTCAGCAACTTCTGGTGCAGGCTGCCGGTTTTCTTGCGCACCAATTGCGGCGATCGCAGCAAATCCCTGGCCCGTTTGCTTTGAAGCTGCGAGAGCTGCTGCGCCAACAGTTCCTCCACTTTGAGCCGCTGCCAGGCCGGATGGCTGTGGTCAGACAGCGCCGCCAAGGACACATCGGGTTCTGGATGGTGCAAAAAAGATAGCGTCTTGTGCAGATTCCACATGGCCCATGCCTGCCTATCATCAACAAGTCCCGCTGGAATGCCCGCAGACAGGTCGGCCCGCGCAAGCCCGGTCAACACGACTTTGCGCAGATACGGCTGCGGCAAACCGGCCACGGTGGAATACACCGGCGTGAGCGCCGTCGGCAAGTCGCCACCCGCCACCCGAAAACTCGGGTGCATCATCGCCCGGCCCAGAAACCCGCCTTTGATTTCACCGCGCACCAGAATCCGCTTGCCGACTTCCAGCGCCTTTTGCTGCGAGGGGTAGAAACTGAAAAACCGCAGCGTGCAGGTGTCTGAACCGCGGTCCGAACCGTCTGGGTCTTCCTGCACCGTCACCACCAGTTGCCGACGCGGGCGGTAGCTGACTTCGCAGTGCGTCACGGTGGCCTCGATCTGCACGGTCTCGCCGTCCCGCGCGCCGGCCAGGCGGGTGATGCGTGTCTCGTCTTCGTAACGCAGCGGCAAATGCAGGGCCAGGTCGATGTCACGGTGCAAGCCGAGTTTGGCCAGCGCTTTCTGGACGGGCGTTTTGGCAGTGCTTGGTGCGGGCGGCATGGGAGAATTCTGCCCCATGCAAACTTTTACGCTCAGTGACTTCGACTTCAGCCTGCCGCCCGGGTTGATTGCCCAGCACCCCGCGCCGGAACGCAGCGGCTCGCGGCTGCTGGACGGCATGGCGGCACAGCTGGTGGACCGCGTTTTCCGCGACTTGCCCCCATTGCTGAAAGCTGGCGACCTGCTGGTCTTCAACGACACCAAAGTCATCAAAGCCCGCCTGTTCGGCGAGAAGCCCACCGGCGGCAAACTGGAGCTGCTGGTAGAGCGGGTGTTGGGCGGCAACCAGGTAGCGGCGCACTTGCGGGTGAGCAAAAAGCCGGAGGTGGGCACCACCGTCAAACTCAGCACCCACGCGGATCACCCCGATGGCCTGAGCGCCACGCTGCTGGGGCGTTGGCCGGATGCCGACGGCCCGCTGTTTCGTTTCGTGCTCAGCAACGACGCAGGCGACGACCCCCACAACCTGATGGAGCGCCATGGCCATGTGCCGCTCCCACCGTATATCGAGCGCCCTCACGGTAGCGCGATCACCCACGCGGAGTCCGCAGAAGATGCCAGCCGTTACCAAACCGTGTTCGCCAAACACCCCGGCGCCGTCGCCGCGCCCACAGCGGCGCTGCATTTTGACGACGCCTTGCTGGCCGCGCTCGACGCGCGCGGCGTCCAACGTGCCAGCGTGACCCTGCACGTGGGGGCAGGCACTTTCCAGCCGGTCAAAACCGAGAACCTCGCCGAGCACCGCATGCACAGCGAGAGGTACGACGTGCCCCAAGCCACGCAGGACGCGATCGCCGCCTGCCGGGCGCGCGGTGGCCGCGTGGTGGCGGTGGGCACGACCACCGTGCGCACGCTGGAATCCTGGGCCGACACCGGGCACCACTCGGGCGACACGAAAATTTTTATCACCCCCGGCTTCGAATTCAAAGTGATCGACGCCCTGATCACCAACTTCCACCTGCCCAAATCAACGCTGATGATGCTGGTCAGCGCCTTCGCGGGTTACGATCGCATCCGCGCGCTGTATGCCCACGCCATCGCCCAGCGGTACCGCTTTTTCAGCTACGGCGACGCGATGTTGCTGATGCGGCAGGCCTCATCTGGGCCGGACTGATGCGAAGCAGATAATATTATTTTAATAGCAAACTATCTATATAACGCGTGGCCCAATGGCCAAAAATATTCAAAATCTCGGTTCGGGAGGCAAAATTTCCCCAATTGTTGATACCCATGTTAACTACTTTTAAAGCCTGCTCGCACCCGTTTTCACAGGCTGATTTCCCGCAGCCGGTTCCCAAGGTCTGATTTTCAAAACTGGCCATGGGCGGCTAAATTGGCTCGGCGGGGGCGGGTTTGTGCGGTGAAAAATTGGCGCTGCTGCGGGAACAATGTGCGGGAACTTGGGACGGGAACTTGGTGCGGGGTTTCGCATCCAAAAACGTCCCGTGCCCAACAATTTCCAACCCATGAGGAGACTTCCGTGAAAAATTTGATGACCGCCTGTATCTTTGCCGCCGTGGCACTATTTAGCCAAGCCACCGTGGCGCAGGCGCCGCCGCCCCAATATGGCCCGAATGTGAACCAGGAGCAGGCCAGAAAAGCCATCGCCGCAGCGGTCGCCGACGCCCGCAAACAAAACCTGCCGATGGCCATCGCCATCGTCGATACCGCTGGGCAACTGGTGGCCTTTGAGCGCATGGACAACACCCAAATTGGCAGCGTCGGCGTGTCGCAGGACAAAGCGGTTTCCGCCGCCTTGTACCGCCGTCCCACCAAGGTGTTCCAAGACGTTTTGGCCGCAGGCGGCGCAGGCCTGCGCATCCTCACGCTGCGTGGCGCCAACGCGGTGGAAGGCGGCGTGCCCATCGTGATCGACGGCAAAATCGCCGGCGCCATCGGTGTCTCTGGCGGCACGGCCGAGCAAGATGGCGTGGTGGCCAAGGCCGGTCTGGATGGCATGAAATAGCCAGCCCAAGGCCTGCAAAACCACTTGTCACGGGGCTTCGGCCCCGTTTTCAATGGGTGATGCGCTGCAATGCGCTTCGCACTGATCGACAAGCTACAGGTAAAGCGATATACTGATCGATATGAAATCCTCCGACAATACCGTCACGCTGTCCAGCAAATACCAGGTCGTGGTGCCCGCGTCGCTGCGCGAGTCGCTCAAGCTCAAGCCAGGCGCCAAACTCACCTGGATCGAGGTGGACGGCGTGGCGCAATTGATTCCCTACCACCCGGCCAGTTATTACCGCGGACTTTTCAAGGGGCTGAGTTCCACAGACATCCCCAGCGAGCCAGACCGATTCTGATGACCAGTGTCCGCGAGGCAGCATCGTTGGCGCCGACGGTGCTGGACTCATCCTGCTGGCTGGAATTCTTTGCGGGAACCTCGCGTGCTGAACTGTTCGCCAATGCGGCGTCCAACCCGGTCACGTTGATCGTTCCCGTCATCACCGTTTATGAGGTGTTTAAAGTCGCCCGTCGCGAGTTCGGCAGCCACCGCGCCAGCGAAGGCGTGGCCTACATGCGGCGCGGGATTGTGACCGACATCAGCATCGACCTCGCGTTCCAAGCCGCCGCTTTGGGCCTGCCGCTGGCCGACAGCCTGATCTACGCCACCGCCCAAGCGCACAAAGCCGTTTTGTGGACGCAGGACGCGCATTTTGACAGTCTGCCTGGCGTGAAATACTTTGCAAAACAGGCTTGAGCCCATGCTTCAATTCGAGCTCCTGAAAACCGACCCCCCAAGCGGCCAAAACTCTGGCTCCCACGCCCGCCGTGGCCGCCTGACGCTGAACCACGGCAGGGTCGAAACGCCGATCTTCATGCCGGTGGGCACTTACGGCACGGTCAAGGGCGTCATGCCGCGCTCGCTCGAAGACATGGGTGCGCAGATCATTTTGGGCAACACCTTTCACTTGTGGATGCGCCCTGGCCTGGACGTGATGGCGCAATTTGGCGGGCTGCACCGGTTTGAAAAGTGGCACAAACCGATCCTCACCGACTCGGGCGGCTTTCAGGTCTGGTCGCTCGGTGCGATGCGCAAGATCAGCGAAGAGGGGGTGAAGTTTTCCAGCCCCGTCAACGGCGACAAACTCTTTTTGACACCCGAGATTTCGATGCAGATCCAGACCACGCTGAACAGCGACATCGTGATGCAGTTTGACGAATGTACGCCGTATCTGTCGGTGGAGCCCAAAACCAAAGGGCAATTGACGACCGAGCTGGAGGCCCGCAGTTCGATGGAACTCAGCCTGCGCTGGGCGCAGCGGTGCAAGGCGGAATTCACAAAACTGGAAAATCCGAACGCCCTGTTTGGCATCGTGCAGGGCGGCATGTTCGAGCACCTGCGCCAGGAGTCGCTGGAGCAGCTCGTCGCCATGGATTTCCCCGGCTACGCCGTCGGCGGCGTGAGTGTGGGCGAGCCCAAGGACGAAATGCTGCGCATCATGGCGCACACGCCGCACCGCCTCCCCGGCCACAAGCCGCGTTACCTGATGGGTGTGGGCACGCCCGAGGATCTGGTGGACGGTGTGGCGCAGGGCGTGGACATGTTCGACTGCGTGATGCCGACCCGCAACGCCCGCAACGGCACACTTTTCACGCGTTTTGGCGACTTGAAAATCCGCAATGCGCGGCATAAGGCAGACGAGCAGCCGCTGGACGCGACCTGCACCTGTTACGCCTGCGCGGGCGGGGCTGCCATTGCCGACGGCCCGGCCCCGGCAAGCAGCCCGATGACCTGGCAAAACGGCGGCCGAAATGGCTTCTCGCGCGCCTACCTGCACCACCTGGACCGCTGCGGCGAAATGCTCGGGCCGATGCTGGCCACCATCCACAACCTGCACTATTACCTGAACCTGATGCACGAAGTGCGCGACGCGCTGGATGTGGGCACGTTTGGTGAATTCCGGCGCCAGTTCAAGGCGGATCGGACGCGCGGTGTTTGAGGAAATTTGCTTAAATTTTATTCGTTTTTAATTTATTTTACATAAATACTATAATATAATTTAGGCAAAATAACATTTATTTATATAGCAATACATTCAATAAATACGAGAGCTAGCTGCCAAATATTAGCTAAGTCCAGTGACGCCTTGATTTATTGCGTTCATCGCCTGCACCACCACTTTCTCTTTCCACGCTGGCGTGTTCACATAAAACGCGTCACGCATGGTTTGCCGGATGGTCTCCACCAAATCGGCCGGGGCCTCGGGGTGCTGAAAGTGCCAATGGTCGCCGCGCAGGGCTTTCAAGACTTTCATTTTGTCTTGCGTGCCAAATTCCATCGCCAGCGTGGTGATTTCAGATTGCGGGCATTCGTCGTAAATCGCCGGCCACATCAGGCCGGTGAGCGCGGCCGAAACGGATGTGCCGTCGCCCAGTGATTTCAAAGGCGTGGCACCACCGCCCTCCCACCAGGCGCGTGCCCGGGCCTGGCCGGCCAGGTCGCTGCTTTTCATGGCGAATGTGCGCTCGCAGGCGCCCTCGTCGCCCAGGCCGCTGTGCAAGTCAATCCACGCGACCTGTTGTGAAGCCGCGCCATAGTCGCGCAGCACCTGGCGCACCGTGGTGTTGCTCCACGCGGGCGCTTTGCCACCGTAAAACAGGCCGTTGGCTACTTCGTATTGCCCGCCACTCAAGGCTTGCTGCGCCGCCTTCATGCCCTGGGTGGCGATGTACCAAAAGATACGCGCCATGTTGAGCGCGGTGGGCGGCCATTGCTCGGGCAACAAGAGCGGATGCAGGGCCAAATAGGCGGGGTTGGCGGCCAGCGGTTTGGAGAAGTCCTGAAAGTTGCGGTTCAGGTCGATGTTTTCATGCGTGACCCGCCGTGAATGGGAGAAACCGTAGGGGTTGATCGCATGCACGTACAGGAGCGCAACACCAGCCTGGGCGCACTGCGCGCGAAAGGCCGCGTCGCGCAAGGCATGTACCTGCACACCGCTGCCGCAATAACCCTCCACACCGTGGCAACCGCTGCTGACGATCAGCAATTTGGCTGGATTCGGCGCGCCCAGCAAGGCCACGTCCATGGCCAACTCCTCGCCGCTGACGCCGCGTAGGGGGTGCACGAAGGATTTGATCGACGCGTCGACCTGCTGGGCCGACGAGAGGAATTTGTCGCGTGCTTCGACGTAACTGACAGAAAACGAATCTACAACGGACATGGCGCGAGAACCCCCGGTTGGCCACCGCAAGCATTCGCGGCGAAGTTGACGCAGGATGACCGCAACGTCGCCACGAGGCGGTGCCAACACGGCACCAACGGGATGCCGCAATGGCCACGAATTGACGTTTTGTTACGTTTACCCAGCACGGACGTAACCATACCGCAAATTCGTCCGCCCTTCGCCGTGCAGGTCGTAGTCCGCCTTGGCCACCGCCACTTTGTCACCCGCCAACGCGGCGCGCTGCTGGCGCGTGAACTGGTACAGGCGGGCCGAGTTGTCGCCGAAGATCGCGTTTTTCACAGGCCCGTCCGCCGCACCCAGGGGCGCAAAACCGTGTTTCTTCTGCATCTCCTCAGGAATTTCCAAGCGCCGCAGCGCCTCGATTTGCCATTGCGGCGCGCCCGTCCACACGGCGTCGCTGACCCACACCACATGGTCCGCGCCCAGGCCCGTGATGAGCTGGCCCATCATGGCCGCACACAGGCGCGGCTCAGACACCGTGCTTTGCGCAAAGATCTGGCCCAAATCGCCGTAGACGTTTTTCACCCCGTGTTTGGCAGGGATCTCCGAAAGATCGGTGACCCAGTCAATGCGCCCGGTCTCTTCAAACCGGCGCCAGGTGTCTGCCACGGGACCTGCGCGGTAGGCCGAGTGGTAGATCATGAAATTCAGCTGCGGCCAGTCTTTGGCGGCACGCGCCACATCGTTCACGTTGGCATAGTCTGCGAGGTTGGGGTATTGGCGCGCCAGGCCTTCCGGGAACAAGCCCTTGTGGACACACACGTTGGCCAGGCTGGGCGTGGTTTTTGCCGCGCGGGCCAGTTTTTCGTAGAACGGGTAGAGCAGCTTCTCGTCATCAAGCTTCCAGGGGTGGCGCGCCAATTGTTTGTTGGTGTTGTCGCCCACGGTGTAACCTTTGAAGGAGTCGGGTTTGAGCACCTCCAGATCGCGGTCTACCTTGTCGAGCCAGCCGGGCATGCCGGGCATGAAAATGGCGTGCGAAAACATGCGTTTGGCGCCGGCTTTTTTGTTCACATCGGCGCGTGCGTCTGCCTTCATCTCGTTGGTCAAAAACCAGTCACGCGGCTCCTCGGAACCTGAGCCCGAAATCAAGGCTACTTTGGTGTCGCTGTCGAGGTAAATCTCCTTGAAATAATTGGCAAATTTCAGGTCTTCCAAGGTTTGCGGCTTGTTGACAAGCGCCGGGTTCCAGCCGGCCTTGCCGACGGCTTCGCGTGAACGCACAAAACTCTCCAGCCGGGTGTCGTCGCGCAAAAAGTGGGTGTGCATGTCCATGATGAACTGGCCTTTGAGCGCGTTGGCCCGCTCGTTGGCCAGCTCCGGGGTTTGCGCCTCGGCGCGGCTCACCAGGTACATCGGGCCAAAGGTGTCGTTCATGGCCACAAAGGCCGCCGCCATGCCCGCTGCGCCCTGGAAAAAGCGGCGGCGCGGAATGCCCAGTTTTTTTGACAGCTCCGTGCCCAGTTGTTTGATGCGGGCCTCGAATTCTTTTTGTTTGGGTGTTTGCCCGGAAGGCATGAACTCGTCGCTGGAGACGGATTGTGTGGGAATGGGCGAGCGGAATCGCGCGGTTTCAGCGGGCATCAATTTTTCAAGTTCGTCTGGGGACAACATGGCGGGCTCCTGGCGGTTGATGATTGGTGATTGAGGGTGAAAAGAAGGTGTCAGTCTGAGGTAAACACGGTCAACACACCGGTATACCCATACAGGTGGTGGCGGGCGATTTCACCACCTGCGAAAAAGCCGACCAAGGGCACATCACCCAGAGCCTTGCGGACAATTTGCAGCTCGGCGCTGGGGCCACCAAAATGCGGCCCGCCGCGCCCGGAGCAACTCACATAAATGGCGCCGGTGATCAGGCGCGGCGGCGGGGGCGGCGTCGCCTCCATTTCAAGGGCGGCAGAAACCGCCGAAAACGCGGGCGTGAGCGGCAGCTCGGAGGTGTCGAGTTCTTCGCGGATTTCGGCGCAGATGCGCACCAAGTCGGCCCGCGCGGCCTGCACGTTGCGCCTGCAAAAAGCCAACTGCATGCCGGTTTTCAGTTCTGCCGACACCGCCACGCCCTTGCGCCCAGGGTCCAGCCCAATGATGTGGCGCACCGTCACGTCGCTGCCAAAACTGCCACCCAGGTTGACGCGCGGCGCACCTGCCGTGTGTGTATGCAGGCCCGCGCTGCGCCCAAGCAGATCGACTTCGTCCGTCAGCCCGACCAGGGTTTGGCGCACGGTCTCCAGCGCGCGCTGCGGCTCGGCCAGCGTGACGCCCAAATCCCGCAGCATTACGTCCAGCGCGGGCTCGCCGTCGAGTTCGGTGGCCACGTTGTGGTCAAAAGCGGTGACGATGCGGGTCTTGGACACCGGCTGGCAGCCTTGCGTCACGCGCGAGACCAGGCTGACCCCTTCGCCAAACGCCACCCCGCTCAAGCCGCCGCTGAAAACGCCGCTGGCGCCGCCGTGGCCCTGGATATTGCCGTTGCCGCCCACCGCAAATTGCACCGCGCTGTGGCGGCTGGCGGCCAAGCCGCCAAACAAGTAGCCCGATGTGGTGCGCCCGGCCATTTCGGCGATCAGCTCGGGCAAATCCGGCGTATTGCCGTCAGCGTGAATCAAGGCGCTGTGGGCCTCAAACCCCAAACCCAGCGGCGCAACGCCTGAAAACACGCGGTATTGGTCGGCCGGCACATCGCACAACATCACGGCCAGCGCGGGTTCGTCGAAATATTCAACGTTGTTGGAAGCGATGCCGACGCCCACGGTGCCCGACCAATCAGTGATTTCGGGCAACTCGCTGCTCAAGTGGCTGAGTATTTCTGCGGCCTGATCTGCGTAATGGTCAGTGATGTACAAGAGCGCGAGCGTCGGCGCAGGGGCATATTGGGCCAAGGCCATCTGTGCCCGCAGCTGCGCCAGCGTCAAGCCCGCTGCCATGCGCCAGTCCGGGTGCGTCGCGTGTGCGTAGGGAAACAGCTTCATTTTCCGGCACCTCCATCAATCCAATTTTATTGAAGCTACGCTTTCGGGCGCATGGCTGCGTTGCAAATCCTCGCCTTACAAGTGTATGTCTGCGGCTGAATTTGTCGTTCAGGCCTTGCACTGCACTCCGAGAATTGAATTTCTGGAAGTGCGGACTTCAAGTTTTAACTCGCGCGCCTTTTCGCGGCTTTTTTGGCAGCCGGTCGGCGGCCACCGGTAGCCGACCGGGTAGCCGAAGCCGCCGCGTTTTTTGTCGCCTTGATGGCTTCCTTGGCCAGGCCCGTGGCCATGTGTTTGGCGCCGTCCAGCGCGGTGTTTTTGGCAACGTCTTTCATGGCACTGGCGGCGATCTGCTGGAACTGCTGCGTGAGCGACCCCCACAGTTGCAGCGGATCGACCAGGCCCGCGATGCCGCTGGAAGGCTTGGCCGCTTTGCCGCTCTTGTTGCCTTTGCCAGACCCCGTCACGCTGGAGGCCACGTCAGAAATGGTTTTGGCCGTGCTGGCGGCGCGTTCGGACACCCTTTCGCTGACCTTTTGCACGCCCGAAACCATGGAATCCGCCGCCTTCAGTTTGAGGGCGTTGGCCACATCGCCAATGTTGAAGTTCATGCCCTTCAGGGTGGCCAGCGTCATTTTTTGCACTTCGAGCGCCTGGATGGTGGCACCCAGCGCTTTGGAGTTTTGATCGAGCCAGAAATGCACGGCCTTGAGTTCGTCCACACGTTTCTCAAGCTCCTCCAGATTCAGCGAGGGCGACACCCAGTTGGTCAGGTTGGGCATTTGCGGCAGGGCGCTGGACGCACCTTTGGCCAGATTCTGCAAAAAATCAAAACCTGGCACAAACTTGCCGAAACCGAGATCAGGCGCGTCGCTCATGGGAGTCTCCTTGGGTTATGGTGTCGCTCAAGCTTGTCGCTCGGCGACAGTCACACGATACAACAAACGCCGATGCCCTTCGTAGCCGCCCGTGGCCGCGTGCAACACACAGCGGTTGTCCCACAGGGTGAGCATGCCTTTGTGCCAGCGGTGGCGATAGATGAAACGCTGCTCAACCTGGTGTGTGAAGACCTGCCGCAGCACGTCCAAGGCCTCGCCGTCGGCCATGCCTTCGATGCCAATGGTGTACCCGGCGTTGGCAAACAGCGCCTTGCGGCCCGATTCAGGATGAACTTTGATCAGCGGATGGGAACGTGTCTTGAGTGCGCTGTCGCCCCAGCGGATCGCCATCGAGCGGCCTTCGTCTTTTTCACCGTACAGGCCGCCTTTTGAATACCCGCCCCGTGCGCTGTGGATGCCCTGGTGACCGTCCAGAGTGGCTTTGAGCGCGGCAGGCAGCGCCTCAAAAGCCGCGTATTGGTCGGCAAACAAGGTGTCGCCCCCCACGGGCGGAATCACTTCGCCGTACAGCACGGTGCCCGCTGGCGGCGAGGGCAGAAAACTCCAATCAGAATGCCAAGTTTCGGCAAAAAGTTTGCTCTTTTCGTCGGCATTGCGTTTGACCTCGACCACATGCGGGTGGCCCGGCAGGCCCGCGATGAACGGGTCTTCGCCGCGCGGGCCAATGTAAAACGCGAAACGTTCAATGTCTTCAATGGCCAATTGCTGGTCCGGAAACGCAATCACCTGGTGTTTGATCCAGGTGGCGCGGATGTCCGAAATTTGCGTGGCCGAGAGGGGCTTGGCCAGGTCAATGCCGCGGACCAAGGCTCCGCAGGCGCCAGAGGGTGAATCGATGTGCATGGCGGGTTGGCTGAGGGACGCGAAGTGACGATTGCGTTGAATCGTCGCACATCCTGCTCTAGGCTGCAACTGAGATTTCCCACTACGCGGCCCGGTTCACAAAAGCGCCAAGTTCCGAGACAATGGGTTGAATTTCAATCTCCGGAGTTGCCATGAAAACCAAATCTATCGCATTGTTCGCCGCATTGGCGTTTGTGGCTGGCGGCGCCAGTGCCCAAACCATGAAACCCGGCTTGTGGGAAATCACCCAAAAGATGCAATTCGGCTCGGGCGACATGAACGACAAAATGGCCGCCATGCAGCAACAACTGGCCAACCTGCAGCCCGATCAGAAAAAAATGATGCAGGACATGATGGCCAAACAGGGCGTGCAAATGGGCAACGCTGGCCCCGGCGGCATGAGCATCAAAACCTGCATGACCAAAGAGATGATTGAGCGCAACGAGATGCCCGCAGGTGAAGGCGACTGCAGCTCCACCCTGTCAGCGCGCACCGGCAACACGCAGAAAATTGCATTCACCTGCACCAAGCCGCCTTCGAGCGGCGAAGGCCAGATCACCTTCAGCAGCTCTGAAGCTTACACGACCAAGATGAAAATCAATTCAACCGTGCGCGGCAAAGCCGAGACGGTGGATATGGAGGGCGCAGGCAAATGGCTGGCCACCGATTGCGGCGATGTGAAGCCGTTGCGCCTGCCAAAAAAATAGTCCCCGGCAGGCTCTGTCAATCATACCCAAATTAGGTATGATAAGTCGTCAAAAACGATTCTCGCTAACAATTTTTAAGATATTAAGCATCTAGGCCACATACTATATGGTTTTATAGCTATATATAGCATAGCAATCAATTTGCAACTACAACGACGCTTTTAGCCTTCCGCGCAGGGCCGTCTCAATTGAACACGTATTTGAGCGAGAAGGAAACCGAGCGTGGCGCGCCTGGTGCATAGAAGGTCGATTGCGGCGACGCCCCGGTGCCAAAGGGGTCGGCGTTGACAGCGCCGTTGGCGTCAAAACCGTTGGCGCCCAGTTGCGCAGCGGTGTTGTAACGCAGATCAAACAGGTTGTTGATTTGCAGGCCGAGTTGGATTTTGGGGGCGGGCCGCCAGTCAGCGCCCAGGTTGAAAACTGCGTAACCTGCGATGGCGCCGGGCCCTTGGTAAAACGTGCCGTCAGGAGCGTGTTGGCCGTTTTCATTGCCACGTGCCAAGCTGCCTGACACGGCAACCATGCTGGCATGCAAGCCCACTGCCGATGACACGGCGACATGTGCCGAGAGTTTGAGCAGGTGTTGTGGAATCAGCGGGATGCGGTCGCCGGGCGTGATGTTGATCACACCGCCCGTGCCGGGGTTGCCCGCCTGCGCCAAGTTGCTGCTGCTGTTGCCTGCGCCGTTGACGACTTCGGCGCTTTCGTAGCTCGCCTCCAGCCGCGTGTACTGAACACCCAGGGTGAATGCGCCGATTTTGCCGGAGAGCCCCAGTTCCACGCCTTGGCGGCGGGTTTGCCCAAAATTCTTGAAGTAGCCAAAACCGGCCTGGTTGTCAGCGACGAACAGGATGTCGTCTTGGTTATCAGCACGGAACACACCCGCGTTCCAGGCCCAGCCGTCTGCGAATTGCCCGCGCAGGCCCGCCTCTACGGTGCGCGTGACGACCTGGCTCAAGGGCGGATCACCCGCCATCGAGTTGGGCAGCCGGCAAGGTTGCAGCGGGTTGGCGCAGCCCAGTTCAATGGCCGTTGGCGCGCGGCTGCTTTCGCTGTAGCCCACGTAAGTGTTGAGCGTTTTGCTGGGGCTGTAGGTGAGGCCGATCGCGGGGTTGAGGCGCTCAAACTGGTGGCTGGCGGTGAGCGTGGCGGGGTGGTTGGCGGCGTGGATTTGATCGACGTTGTTCACCTCGGTGCGGTTGAATCTCCCGGCCAGCGACAGGTGCAGCTTGTCGGTGATCGACAAGGTGTTGCTGGCAAACAGGCTCCAGGTGCGGATGTCGGCCGCGAGGTCAACGCGGGTGTCATGGGGCGCGCCATTCACGCTGCCGCCAGTGACGCCGTCGGCAAATGCGCCGACGCCTGTGACGCTGCGGTCGGCATTCAAATAACCCAGCTCGGTCGTCTGTTTGAACTGCACCTGGCTGGCGTCGTAAGCTGCGCCGACGACGAGCTGGTTGCGTTTTCCCGCAAGTTCGCCCAGCCAACTGAACTGGCCCGACAGGCCGTAGTTGTGCTGCGTGCTGCTGCTGCGGTTGATCAAACCCGAACAAGCTTCAGCGGGCTGGTCGTTTTGCAGCACCTGCGCGATGCAGTTCCAGAACGGAAAAGGCGTGTTGGTGATGTCGGCCCCGGCCGTCGGGTAGCCGGTAAGACCAGCGGCGTCCAAGGCGAGCTGGTCGTTGGCTGAAGGTTGGTAAATCGGCTGTTGCAGCGCGTCGCCGTTGATGTCGCCGTTGAGCGTGTTGGTTTTGATGTGGCGGTAATACAGGTTGCCGGAGAAGAGCAGCTTGTCGTTGACGGCATGGGTGGCCGCCAGGTTCAAAAAGCTGGCACTGTTGTTGGTTTCGTCGGGTTTGGTGTAGACGCTGGCGTAGTTGCCTGCCAGCATCGACTGCTCCTGCAAACCGTTGCCGGTGAGCTGGTTGTCGGCATGCGCCAGGGTAAGTTTCAAATCCGTGTCACCGCCGCGCCAGCCCAGCTTGCCAAAAAACTGGCGCACGTTGGAAGGCGAGCTGTCACGCCAGCCGCGCTCGGAAAACTGGTTGGTGTTGACATACCAACTCAAACCCTTGTCGTTGAAACCGCCATGTTCGAATTCAAAAGAACGCCGTTCGTTGGCGCCAAAACCCAGCTCGAGCGAAGTGCCAGGGTGGCTGCGGCCGTCTTTGGTTTGCACCGACAAAGCGCCGCCCAGGGTGTTGAGCCCGAACAGCGGGTTGGAGCCGGGCATCAAGGTGAGCGACGCAATCGCGCCCTTGGGAATCAAGTCCCAACTGACCACATCGCCGAAAGGCTGGTTCATGCGCACGCCGTCCATGTACACCGACAAACCCTGGGGCGTGCCCAAAAGCGGCGAGGCGGTGTAGCCCCGGTAGTTGACGTCTAGCTGGTACGGGTTGCCCTGGATGTCGTTGACATGCACGCTACCTAAGGAGCGGTTCATGAAGTCGCTTAAATCCAGCGCGCCGCTCTGTTGCAAGTCACGGCTGGTGGCGCTTTGCACGGGCGCGGCAATTTCATTGCGAGGCTGGCCGATGCCAGGCAAGGGGGTCGATCCGATGACCTCCACCGGAGCCAGCGTGCGGTCAGGCTGGGCAAAAGCGCTTGCGGGCCATGCCAGACCCATCACCAAGCCAGCCAGGACGAAGAAAGGATTTGCGGGGGAATTGGACGCCAACATGTGAGAGCCGGTAAACATTTTTTAAATTGCGTGATCGCAGGCGCTGAGGCACGGCGGACTCGGCAAGTTAACCCAGATTTCATCCCGCAAATGGCCGCACAGACTAGGTTTAACCCTGAAAACTGGCGGCGGGACGGGGCTTTTTCTCAATTTGAGACGGCACTGCGAATATGCTTTGAAATGCATTCGAGTCCCCCCAAGCCCAAGCCATGCTGAAAAATCTGCTTCGTTTCAAGTTGCCCGGTGTGTCCGCCCCGCCGGGGCGGGCCGCGCCAACAGCGCTGGCGGAGCCTTTGTGGCTGGAGTGGCTCTCGCTCGGCGGCTTGCTGTTGTTCTCGGCCTGGCTTTTGGGCGCCCGTGGCGTGTGGGGCCTGCTGCTGCGCTCGGACCCGACTGGCATCACGCTGGTCATCATCGTACTGTTTGCCGGTGCCACCCTGTGGTGTGGTGCCCGCACCAAGGAGTTGCAAGGGCAACACCAGGCCTTGCGCGCGGCGGCTGCGCGCAGCAGCACTGTCGCACTGGCGGGAGCCACCGCGAGCACCTCCACAAGTTGCTGGGCCAGCGACTATTGGCAAGCGCTGGACGCAAAACCTGCCGACACCAACGCACCGCTGGATTTGCTCTTGGAGCATACCCACGGGCCGCACAACACGGCCTGGTGGGTCAACGGCATCCAGCTGAAGCTGGGGCTCCTGGGCAAGGTGATCGGTTTTTCAATTTTGGCCTTGCAAATTGGCAACATGCAGAATTTCGACGCCAGCCAATCACAGGATTTGCTCAAGAGCCTCACCACAGGCCTGGGCGTGGCCTTGCTGACCACCATGGTCGGCTTGGTCGGCAATATTTTGCTGGGCTTGCAACTGACCCGGCTTGACCGGTTTGCCGACCGTCTGGTGGCGGATTGCCAGCGTTATGGCATGGCGCGGGGCGCTCAAGTAGCAGCGGCGCCAAATGGCGGTTCACCAGCCTGAGGTCAAAGCAGCATGCGCCGCAGCAGACACAACCGCGAACCGGAGGTTGACCCGTTTTACGACATGTTGTTCAACATGTTGATTGCCTTTGTGTTCTGCTTCATCATCGCGCTGTTGGCGATGAACCCCAAGACCACCAAAGCGGGCGACATCCCGGCCAAGGCGGAGTACATCATCACGCTCTCATGGCCGGATCTGGATCCGAATGACATCGACCTGTGGGTGCAAAACCCGCAGGGCAACACGGTTTTTTACCGTGAGCGAGAGGCAGGCCTGATGCACCTGGACCGGGATGACCGGGGTTTGTCGAACGACACCATCATCGTCAACGGGCGCAAGATCGTCAATCCGCTGAACCAAGAGGTGGTCACCATTCGCGGCATTGCACCGGGGGAATACACCATCAACGCGCATTATTTCGAGTCCAAAGAAGTCGACAGCGCCAACCCGCGCGCGGGCCAGCCGGTGGAAGTTAACGTGTCAGTGGTCAAAGTCAACCCGCGCGCAGAAGTGGTCTTTTACGGCAAGCAGGTGTTGGCTGCGCGCGGTGAAGAGGCGACGCTGGCACGTTTTACCGTGCAGGGCGACGGCGCCATCACTGATATCAACACACTGGCCAAACGGCTGGTTGGGAACAACACCAAATGAGTAAACCATGAGCCTGTCCATCATTCTGGGTTTTGCGGCCCTGCTGTTTGTCACATTGCTGGCCTTGTTGTGGTCACGCTGGCCCGTCTGGCTCAAAGGCGTGCTGGTGGCCGGTGTCACCGTGCTTTATTTTTATGGGCACGACGCGGTGCATTCGATTTGGGGCATCCCAAGCACCGACGCGTTGCCGCCCCGGTTTGTCATGATGAGTGCGGTGGTGCAGGAGCCCAGCGCCAAAACCGAAGGCGTGTTGTACATGTGGGTGAGCCCCCTGGCCGACAAAGGGCCCGTGCTGGAGCCGCGCGCCTACAAGTTGCCGTATACCCGCAAGTTGCACCTGCAGATTGAGGAGGGGCTCAAAAAAGGCAATAGCGGCATCACGCAAATGGGTGTTGCCGAGGCCAAGCCAGGCGCAGGCAAGGGCCTGGGCTTCCTGCGCCCTGGCAATGACGAGCAGGAGATCAAGATCCGTGATTTGCCCGCCCCGCAACTTCCGGAGAAGTGACGTGTTGCCCTCTATGCCAACACTTCGCACCGGCTGCGCGCTCCTAGCCTTGACGCTGACCGTGGGCTGTGGCCCTGTGGGCGGCGAAAAATCATTCTTCCCGCTGGACGAAGGGCGCACTTGGACCTACCAAGTCGCCAAAAATCTTGACGAGGCCACCGATCCCGACGTAGACAACTTGAGTTTCACCATGAAAGGCCCTCAAAAACTCGAAAGCGGCCCCGCACAGCGGCGCCACAGCAGCGATGGCGTGGACTACTTTTTGCGCAGCGATGACCAGGGCATTTACCGCGTAGGCAGCCGCAATTCACTGGACGAAGACCCCAAACCCGACAATCCGCCCCGGTTCGTGCTCAAAAAACCGTACGTGGTGGGCACCCAGTGGCAGGCCAGCACCATGCCTTATGTCCTGCAGCGCCGCAACGAATTCCCCAAGGAAGTGCGCTACACCACCAAGCCGATCATGATGGTCTACGCCATTGTTGCGCTAGATCAAAAAGTTGAGACCGCTGCCGGTAAGTTTGAAGGTTGTATCAAAGTGTTAGGCGAAGCCAAGATCAAGCTTTATGTCGATGCGCAATTCAATTGGCGTGAAATGCCCCTGTTCAGCTCGGAATGGTATTGCCCTGGCGTCGGTTTGGCGCGGGTGGAACGAGTCGAAACGTCGCCGTCGCGCCTGATGCGCGGCGGCAACATGACGCTGGAGCTGGTCAGCTACAAATAAGCCAGACTGCCGGGCAAGAAACGCTTGCCATTGGGTGGCCTTTGAGTGTCGCAAATTGCGATTAGTTTCATACCCTAGGGCTAACCCGGATTTGGCAAACCCAGCGCAGTTTTATGCTCTGCGACGCTGGAGATGTATTCAAGCACCTTCCGGTGAATGGTGAACCCACAATTGAACCTTACCTGTAGGAGACAACACATGCAAAACTTTTTGACCCCGGTCGTTCTCGGGCTGGCCCTGGGCGCCGCGTCCAGCGCTAGTGCCCAGAGCTGGCCGGTTTATGGTGGCGACACCGGCAATACCCGCTACAGCGAGTCCAAGCAGGTCAACACCGGCAACGTCAACAAGCTCAAAGTCCAATGGGCGTTGCAGTTGGGCACCAACCGCTCGCAGGAGTCCACTCCGATTCTGGTCGGCGACACGCTTTACGTCACCTCCTCCTTTGGCCCCAAAAACACGTTTGCAGTGAACGCCAAAACGGGTGAAGTCAAATGGACTTACCAGCCTGACGTGCCCAAAGGCGTCGAGCAATATGCCTGCTGCGACGTGAACAACCGTGGCGTTGCCCACGCTGACGGCAAGATTTTTGTGGGCCGCCTGGACGCCCATGTCGTCGCACTTGACGCGAAGTCCGGCAAAGAACTCTGGAAGACCCAGATCATTGACCACACCGGCGGTTCTGTCATCACCTCGCCACCGACTATCGTCAAAAATCTGGTGATCACGGGTTATGGCGGTGGCGAGTACGGTGTGCGCGGCTCACTGGTGGCGCTTGATCAAGCCACCGGCAAAGAAGTCTGGCGCACCTACACGGTTCCGATGGGCTCCGAGCCAGGCGCGGACACCTGGAAGGGTGACTCTGGCAAAAACGGTGGCGCAGTGGCTTGGCACATCGGCTCCTATGACCCGAAGTTGAACCTGGTCTACTACGGCACCAGCAATCCAGCGCCCTGGTCAGCTTCAGTTCGCGGCAATGACTCCTCCGACGTGGGCAAGTTCACCAACCTGTATTCCGCCTCCGTGTTGGCCTTGAATGCCGACACCGGCAAGATCACCTGGCACTACCAGTTCACCCCGCACGATGCCTGGGACTATGACGGCGTGAACGAGCTGGTCTTCGCTGACCAAAAGGTCGATGGCAAAAACGTTCCCGTGATCATGCAAGCCAACCGCAACGGCTTCTTCTACGTGATCGACCGCGCCAACGGCAAATTGATCTCGGCCAAACAGTTCATTGAAGGCGTGAACTGGGCGACCGGCATCGACATGAAAACCGGCAGCCCGATTGAAACCGCAGGCAATCTGAAACGCCCCGGCATGAAACGCAAAGCCAGTGACATTTGCCCCAACCTGATCGGCGGCAAAAACTGGATGCCGATGAGCTACAGCAAGCAAACTGGCCTGGTTTATATCCCGACCATGAACCTGTGCATGGACCTCGAAGGCATCCAGGCTGACTACAAACGCGGCGCGTTCTACCTGGGCGTGAACTTTGAACTCGGCAAGGTTGGCCCTGGCGGCCACATGGGCGGCGTGAAGGCCTGGAACCCCGTGACACAAAAAGAAGTTTGGTTCAACAAGCAGGAACTGCCTTTCAACGGCGGCATGATGACCACGGCGGGCGGCCTTTTGTTCCATGGTGACATCAAAGGCATTTTCCGGGCCAGTGATGCCAAAACCGGCAAAGAGCTCTGGAAGTTCAACACCGGCTCTGGCATCTCGGCAGCACCCATGACCTATACGCTGGATGGCAAGCAGTATGTCGCGGTGGTGTCTGGCCGCACCCAGTCGATCCCTGCGTTCTTCGGTGCGTTGGGTGAGAAAATGGTTGCAGCCAGCCCTGAAGGCGGCACCTTGTACGTGTTTGCCCTGAACTGATCGCAGCCGCTTAATTTGAGTCAACGCTGGCCCTTCGGTTGGCGTTGATTTCAAGTGACCTCATCAAACCCGTGTCACGTTTCACGGGTTTTTAGTTTGTGAACCTGGATTTTGAATATGACTAGTCGTGGCCTATTTGCAGCAGCCGTGCTCGCGATGACCTTGAATTCCGCAGCTTTTGCAGCCGAGCCGCTGCGTGTGTGCGCCGACCCTGACAACCTGCCCTTCAGCAGATCTGAAGGTTCTGAGCGCGGGCTGTACATCGATTTGGCGGAGTTGGTCGCCAAAAAAATCAATGCACAACCGGTTCAATACACCTGGTGGCTGACTTATTACCAGCGGCGGGCTTTGCGCAATACGGCCGGTGATTGCGACGCTGTGTTTGCACTGCCAACCGATGCCGACTACCGCGCCCGTGGCCTGCAAAAAACTGCTGCGTTCCTTGATTTGGGCTTTGCGCTCGTCACAGCGCCCGGCTTTCAATTCACGGGCCTGGACGACCTCAAAGGCAAGCGCCTGGGCGTGCAGTTCCAGTCCAATCCACAAATCCTGTTGTCACAGCGCAGTGACATGGCCTACACCACCTTCAAGCAATCCGAAGAGGTTTTTTCGGCGCTCGCCAAAGGTGAAATCGACGCAGGTTTCCTTTGGGGTCCGGTAGCGGGCTATGAAAACCAGCGTCAACACGCCGGCCGCTGGAAAGTCACCCCCCTGAGCGGCACCGACCTGTCGGGGCAGGTCTCAGTCGCCGTTAGTCGCGACAAGGCCGAACTGCTGAAGGAAATCGATGCGGCTTTGGTCGCGTTGAAACCCGAAATTGCCGCGTTGGCGACCAAATATGGGTTTCCGCAGGGCAATCCGGTGAAGTTGATGATCGCCTCGGCGCGCCTGTCCGCCAATCAAGTAGGCGTGGCTGCTGTCCAGGTGCCCGCCAACATGGTCGTCGCAACGCAAGCTACGCCGGCGGATGCGGCATCAAAACCCGCCAAACCCGCGCCAAAACCCAAAACGCCTTCAGGTGCCAATGCAGCCAAGGCAGGCGTGAACGCGCAAGGGGCGGCAAAAGCGGCTGCGGGCGGCGCGGCGATGCAGGTGGCAGCGGAGCAGTCCCCGGTGTTGAGCCCAGGCGCCCAGCTCGGACGTGTGCGTTTCAACGACCAATGCTCCCATTGCCATGGCAGCGACGGCGCCAGCCCGATTCGGGAGCGCGACATTCGCCGGCTGAAGATGCGCTACGACGCGAAGTGGCGGGACGTGGCGGTCACCACCATCAAAAACGGCCGCAATGACCTGGGCATGCCGCCATGGAAAGAGATCCTCAAAGAGCCCGACATCGAGCAGTTGCTGAGTTTTATCGAGACTGTCCAGAAGTAGTGCCCATACGCGGCTTCCCAGCCGCTTATGCGCTATAAAGACCTATGTTGACCGTCAAAAACATTGGCAAGCGTTATGGTGAGCGCTGGGCCTTGCGGGATCTCAGTTTCAGCCTGCAGGCGGGGCAATTTTGCGCGTTGCTGGGTCCAAACGGCGCTGGCAAGTCCACCCTGTTCCAGTTGCTTACCGGTTTGTTTGTGCCGGATGGCGGTGACATCCTGATCGACGGCATCGCCCTTCGGGAAAAGCCGCCACACGCCCTGGCCCGCATCGGTGTGGTGTTCCAGCAGCAAGCGCTTGATCTCGACTTGAGCGTTCGGCGCAACTTGAAATTTCACGCAGACCTGCATGGATTACCCAACGCCATAGCTGCTGAGCGCATGACTTCAGACTGCGCCTCGATGGGAATCACGTCCGATCTCGACCGCCCTTGCCGCGAACTTTCAGGCGGCACCAAGCGCAAAGTTGAACTGGTGCGCGCCTTGTTGCACCGACCCGGTTTGATTCTGATGGACGAGGCGACGGTGGGGCTGGATCCAAAATCGCGCAAAGACATGTTGAGCGCTGTGCATGCCGACGTGAAAACCCGTGGCAGTTGCGTCTTGTGGGCGACGCACTGGGTCGAAGAGGCGGTGAATGCCGACAAAATACTGGTGCTGCACCAGGGCGAGCGGGTGGCCGAGGGCAGTCCGGCTGAAGTCACGCAGGCGCTTGGGGCACCGACCTTGGAGCAGGGTTTCATCGCCCGCACGAGTGCCGCGCCTGGTCCGACCCAAAAACCCAGCCTGGCAACCCCATAAACATTAAGGATGACAACTATGTTGAAGCACCCTTGGCAAAACACGCTGTTGATTTTTGCCACCGCCTTGCCGCTGTCGGCAACGGCGCAGTCCACCGCGTTGGTGTCCAGCGAAAAAGACAACACGCTGACCATCGTCAACCTCAAAGACCAGAAGGTTGAGGGCACGATTGCCACTTGCAAGCGTCCGCGCCATTTGCAACTCACGCCCGATGGCAAACAGTTGCTGGTGGCCTGCGGCGGCGACAACGCGGCGGACGTCATCGACGTGGCCACGCGCAAATCAGTGGGCCGGATTCCCTTGGGGGACAACCCCGAGGCCTTCGACATTTCGCCCGATGGCAAGATGCTTTACGTCTCCAATGAAGACGAGGGCGAACTGACTTTCATTGACATTGCCGGCAAGAAAGCGGTGAAAGAAGTCAAAGTCGGCAAAGAACCCGAAGGCGTGAAAGTGTCAAGCAACGGCAAGACCGTTTACGTGACGTCTGAAGTGGCCAGCATGGTGCACGTGATTGACACCGCAAGCGCCAAGGTGGTGAAGAACATCGTGGTGGGCAAACGCCCGCGGCGCATGGCGCTCACGCCTGACGGCACGGAGCTGTGGGTGACCAATGAACTCGGCGCGAGTGTCAGCGTCATTTCCACAAAAGACATGAAGGTGATCGGCACCGTGAAATTCGCCATCAAAGGGGCCAAGCAGACCGACATCACCCCGGTGGGCATCGTGATGGGCAAAGACGGCAAACGCGCCTATGTCGGTTTGGGCCGGGCCAACCATGTGGCCTTTGTCGACGTGGCAAAACGCGAGGTGACGCAGCTGGTGCTGGCCGGCAAACGCGCCTGGAACGTGACGCTGAGCCGGGACGAATCAACGCTGTATGTGGTCAACGGCCTGTCTGACGACATGACGGTGGTGGATGTCGCCACGGCCAAAGCCAGCAAATCCATCCCGGTTGGCCGCGTGCCCTATGGCGCGGTGTTGATCGACTGACCATGCCTGTGCGCTCCATCACCTGTGCCCTTGTCATCGTGGGGGCGGTGTGGTTGGCTGCCAGCGCACGTGCCGCGGTGTGGAACGTCACGGTGCTGGAGCAGGGTGACAACCCGCAGTTGGAGCGTGCCCGGCTTGAGCGCGCCTACCTTGGGCAGCCCGGCGGCTCGGCCGCTGACGGCCTGGGCGTCGCGCTGGACGAGGCCCAGTTTGAGCTCGACGCTGAAAAAGCGTCCGTCAAGCTGCGCACCGAGCTAGTCTTGAGCCTTGAGGCGGCCAAAACGGCAGCCCAAAAAGCAGAAAAAGCCGGTGCCGCCCTGCTGGTCGTCAATCTGCCTCCGGCCTGGGTAGCAGCGCTGGCGGCGGCAGTCAAGTTGCCTGTCCTGAACGTCGGCAGCGCTGCCGACGCGCTGCGCGAGACAGAATGCGCCGCCAACCTTTACCACGTCGCGCCCAGCGAACGCATGCGGGCTGACGCGCTGGCGCAGGCTTTGCTGGCGCGCAAGTGGATGCAAGTGCTCCTGCTGACGGGCCCCTCGCCCCAGGATGCCGAACGCAGCGCTGTTGCACAAGCGGCCATCAAACGTTATGGCCTCAAAACAATCGCCGTCAAACCCTTCAAACTCTCGGGCGACCCACGCGAACGGGCGCTGGCCAACCTCACACTCTTGACAGCCAATCTGGCCTATGACGCAGTGTGGGTGGTCGACAGCGACGGCGAATTCGCGCGTGGCCTGCCCTACAACACTGCGCTGCCGCGCCCGGTGGTGGGCGACGCTGGCCTGACGGCGCTGGCCTGGGCGGCGCAGTTCGACCGCTTTGGCGCGCCCCAAGTGAGCCGCCGCTTTTCCAAGGCGGCCAAACGCCCGATGACCGCGCACGACTGGGCGGCGTGGATGGCCGGCAAAGCCATCTCCGCCGCCGCAACCAGCGCTGGCACCGCGCCGTCGGACGCTACTGCGGTTCACAAGGCCCTCCTGGGCGCGAACCTCGACGGCTCAAAAGGCGTCGCGCTGCAGTTCAGGCCCTGGGATCGCCAGTTGCGCCAGCCGGTGGTGCTCACCGACGGGCAAGGCGTACAAGGCCTCATGCCGCTGGAGGGCGTGATGCACCCGCGCAACGTGCTGGACACCTTGGGCGCCGACGAGCCTGAAAAACTCTGCAAATCGAAAACCTAAGCCGTGAAACTGGCCATTGAGTGACCCCGACCGCCCTATGAAGCATCTGCTGCAAGCCCTTTCGGCCATCGTCTCGCGGGAGCTCTTCAAGTTCTCGCGGCAATATGGCCGCTTGGCCTCCGCATTGGTGCGGCCGCTTTTGTGGCTGGCAGTGTTTGCGGCCGGCTTCCGGACGGTTTTTGGCGTGGCCATCGCCGAACCCTACGACACCTATATTTCCTACGACGTTTACATCGTGCCAGGCCTGATGGGCATGGTGCTCTTGTTCAACGGCATGCAGTCCAGCCTGGCCATGGTGTATGACCGCGAAATGGGCCTGATGCGCCTCTTGCTCACCGCACCGCTGCCACGCTGGTGGGTGCTGGCCAGCAAGCTGGCCGCCACGACGGTGCTGTCGCTCTTGCAGGCGCTGGCGTTTGTCATCGTCGCCTGGCTGCTGGGCACCGAGCTGCCCTGGCTGGGCAAACACACGGCGCACATCCTGTTGGCCAGCGCCTCGGCAGCGTTGATGCTCGGCGCGCTGGGCTTGCTGCTGAGCGTGCACATCAAACAATTGGAGAACTTCGCCGGCACGATGAATTTCGTCATCTTCCCGATGTATTTCATGTCCACCGCGCTGTACCCTTTGTGGAAACTCGAAGAATCCGGCGCCAATTGGGTCTACCAAATTGCGCGTTTCAACCCGTTCACCCACGCGGTGGAGTGGATGCGTTTTGCCATTTACGGCAAAGATGCGGGGCTCTCGCCCTGGATCGTCCTGGGCACCTTCGCCCTGTGTTTTGGCCTGGCGTGTTGGGGCTACGACCCGCAGCGCGGTTTTGGGCAACTGGCCAAACGTGGGGGCCCACCGTGATCCAGACTTCAAACGTGCTGCTACGTCGGCGCAGTCTGATGGCCGCGCTGGCGGCGTCGGTCTTTTCCGCTGGCCTGCGCGCGCAAGGGCCGTTCCCCAGCCGGGCGATCACCCTCATCGTGCCCTGGTCCGCCGGTGGGGCGACGGACGTCACCCTGCGTCTTTTGGCCGAACTTGCCGGCAAACACCTGGGCCAACGCGTCATCATTGAAAACCGCCCCGGCGCAGGTGGCACCTTGGGCATGTCGATCATTCACCAGGCCGCGCCCGACGGCTATACGCTCTCACAATTGCCGCTGCCCGCGCTGCGCACGCCGCACGTGCAAAAGGTCAGCTGGGATCCGGTCCGCGACACCACGCCCATCATCCAGATCAGCGGCGTCACCTTTGGCGTGGTGGTGCCCACCAACAGCCCGTTCCAGTCGTTTGACGATCTGTTGAAATTCGCCGCCGCGAAACCCGGCGAGCTGACGATATCGACCAATGGTCTGGGCACCACACCCCATATGGTGATGGACGAGATTTTTGGACGCCGCAACCTGCGTTACATCCACGTGCCCTACAAAGGCACTTCTGAACAAATGCTGGCCGTGGCCTCAGGCCAGCTGATGGCGGGCGTGAACTCCAACGGATTTGCGCCTTATGTCGATGGCGGCAAGCTGCGCCTGTTGGTCACCTTCAGCGACCGGCGCTCGCACAAGTGGGCCAACGTGCCCACCCTGCGGGAACTGGGCTACGGCATTGTGGCCATGTCGCCCTATGGCCTGGTCGGCCCGGCCGGCATGCCAGCACCCATTGTGCAAATCTTGCATGACGCCTTCAAATTTGCGCTGTTTGACGTGCAACACGTCGCCGAACTGGCCAAATACGAGCAGGAGCCGAATTATCTGGATTCGGCCGACTACGCCCGCGCACTCAAAGACGCCTACGCCGCCGAGCGACGCAACGCGGAACGCCTGGGACAACTGCGTGCGCCGTAATCCTCTGCGTTTAAGTTGCTATATTTATTATAGCAATATAACTAAATAACACGTGGCCTAGTGGTCAATTTTATTTGTAAGTCAGTCAAAATATGACAAATTGACACTTTTGTTAATACCCATGTTAACAATCTCATTGGCAGCATTCGACGCCGTGCCTGCCGGGTGCAAGCGCTGCGATCACTCACCAAGCACTTACGTTTTCTCACGATAAACGCGCCGCACCCGTGGCGTTTGCAGGCGGTTTGCCGGATGATGACGAGGTCAATCCGCATCGGAGCCAGGCCTTGTTAGCTGCACCCATTTCTGTTCCCCTTCCCAAAGCCCTTGCCCAGCCCAAGCTGCGGCTGGCCTCAGGGCTGCTGGGTTTATTCGCCCAGGCGCTGCTCATCAGTGCCTGCGGCGGCGGTTCTTCAGCCAGCACTGACGCTGCCGTCGCCGCAGCAACGCCCGCGCAGCAGCCCGCGTCGATACCGGTCTCCACGCCTGGCCCGCCGCCAAAAGCAACTTTGCTCAACGCTGGTTTTTCAAGCCCGTGGGGATTGGCGTTTTTGCCGGATGGCCGCATGTTGGTGACTCAAAAATCGGGCTCGATGGTGATCGTCAGTGCCAATGGCAAGGTCATTTCTGCGCCGTTCAGCCCCGGCTTGCCCAATCTGGCCTCCTCGGGCCAAGGCGGGCTGCTGGACGTGGCCTTGGATCCCGACTTCGATCTCGCCAACAACCCGCGCATTTATTGGGCCTTCTCGGAGTCTGGCGCAGGCGGCGCAGGCACCGCCGTGGCGCGCGGCGACCTGATCGCCAATCCGGCGAACCCGACTGCCAACGCCGTTCAAAACGCGCAGGTCATTTACCGCCAGACACCCAAAGTCGGCGGGGATGGCCACTTCGGCGCGCGCTTGGTTTTTCGCAGCGACAAAACCCTGCTGGTGACTTTGGGCGAACGCCAGCGCGACGACCCGGCCAGCCCCGGCCTCAACAACGCGCAAAACCTGGCAACCACGCTCGGCAAAGTCATCCGCATCAACCGCGACGGCAGCGTGCCCGCTGGCAACCCCAGTTTTGGCGTGGCCGGCGCGCTGCCCGAAATCTGGAGTTACGGCCACCGCAACCCGCAAGGCGCTGCGCTGAAAACCGGCACCGACGAGCTCTGGCTGACCGAACACGGCCCCTTGGGCGGCGACGAGCTCAACCGCGTGCTGTCCAGCCGCAACTATGGCTGGCCGCTCAAAAGCTACGGCTGCCCGTACAGCGCGGGCGTCAACACCGTGGCCTGCCGGCCCGGCGGCGGCACCCACGCGCCCACCTACGAAGAGCCCAAAACCTATTGGCTGCCGATATCGACCGCCCCCTCAGGCCTGATCTTCTACAGCGGCAGCCGGTTTGATGACTTGGGCTGGCAGGGCAACGTTTTTGCGGGCGCCTTGGCCGGCACGACGCTGTGGCGCATCGTGCTCGGCGGCGACAACGTGACCCTAAAAGAAGAAGTCGCTGCCATCAAAGCCCTGGGGCAACGCATCCGCGCCGTCAAGCAAGGCCCTGATGGCTGGATTTACCTGTTGACGGATGCAGGGCAACTAGTTCGGTTGGAACGGTAGCGGCTCGCGTGTCAGCGCTCACGCTGCGATCAATTGCCGCAACCCGGCGCTCATCTGCATGCGCCCCTGTTTGTCCACAGCAACAATATCGACCTGCCACTGGCGGGCCAGTTGCAAAGCCTCGCGTGCGCTGGCCATGAACAGCACCTTGGTCAAGGCGTCGGCCAACGCACAATTGGGTGCCAGCACCGTGACCGAGGCCAATGCGATCGGTGAAAAACCGGTGTGCGGGTTCAAAATATGATGGTGTCGGTCGCTCGCACTAAATCTGTAAAACGCGTCACTGGACGTCGCGATGGCCCGACCATCTGTGTTGAGCGTCGCCAACAGCGACGATGAGCGCGGGCTTTGAACACCGATCCGCCAGGGCGTCGCCTGTGGGCTTTGCCCCAATGAATTCCACTCACCTGCGTCGATCAAAGCGTGTTCGATACCGTGGGTTTGCAATGCCGCCTTGGCCAAATCACTGGCAAACCCTTGGGCAATGCCGTTCATCGTGATGCCCATGCCAGGTTTCTTGAAGCGGATGCGCTCGGGGCTGACGTCCAGGCCCTGCCAGCCGACCAGCGCGCGCGCCTGGCGCAACTCGGCTGCGCTGGGCAGCCGACCATTCAGCTTCGCGTGTTGCCACACCAGCCACAGCGGCTGCACGGTCATGTCAAAACTGCCCCGGCTTTTGGCGGCGACTTGCTTGGCAAGCTGCAGAAGCCGCACAAAATCGGGATGCGGCTGGCGCAACACGCCGTCGCGGTTAAGCTGGCTCAAGGCGCTGTGCGGATCAAACAGGCTGAACTGTTGCTCCACGTGGCGGATGGCGGCGATGGCGGCGTCGAGGCCCGCCTCAAGCCGCTCGGGCGATGTGTGCGCCGCGCGCAGATGAAGGTGTGTGCCCAGGCCTTGCGCAGCACGTTCACGCCAGTAAAGGTGGGTGTTCCCCGCACCGGCGCTGGCCGGAGCACCAGCCACTTGGGCAGTTTGGGCAAAGGGGTTTGACAACACCCCTGCGCACAGGCCACCTAGTGAGACCCGCAAAAATTGGCGTCGCAACTCGAAGCCAGCACTAACTTCAAACATTTGCCACCTCAGCTTGAATCGGGATGACGCGTTTTGGCGGCACGGATGCGGGCGAGGCTTTGCGTTCGCGAATCAGCGGCAGGCAACGCTGGTCGTCCTGGTAGTCACTCACACAATCGAGGCACTGGAAACACTCGTCGTAGTCGATTTTTCCGCTGGGTTCGATGGCCTGGTAAGCGCAGCCATGGCGGCAGGTTTGGCAGGGTGTGCCGCATTCTTCACGGCGCGGAATCCATTTCCACATCCGCAGTTTGCCCAAAATGGCCAGCGCTGCGCCCAGCGGGCAAATGTAACGGCAATAACCGCGATACACCAACAGGCTTAGGCCCAAGCAGGCCACGGCCCAAGCGACGTAGGGCCAGTCGCGCTGAAAACCCATGCTGATCGATGTTTTAAAGGGTTCGATCTCGACCAGTTTGTCTGTCCAGGGGCTGGCCACTGCGACGGAACTGGCAATCGCGGCCAGCGCCAGGTACTTGAACCACTTCAGCACCGCATCGATTTTGCGATGAAACTGGTGCGGCTTGATGCGCAAGAATTTGGCTAGCGTATTCAATAGTTCCTGGAACGCGCCAAACGGGCATAACCAGCCGCAAAAAGTGCCGCGCCCCCAGACCAGCAGCGTGACGCCAACGAAGGCCCATAACACGATCGCCATGGGGTCATTCAGCAAAAACTCGCCGCTTTGGCCGTCCCGCCAAGCGCCTGCCAGCGCTGTCAAATTGACAATGGTGAGCTGCCCCTGCGCCCACCAGCCGACAAACCCAAGCGTGAAAACCAAATACGTCACACGGTAAGCCGCCAAACGGCCGGACGTCGCCGAAATCCAGCGCTGCGCCACCAAACCGGCTGCCAAAACACCCAGGCCCAGCAACAACAGCACCAGATCAATCTGGCGCTGCTCCCAAATGCGCCACCAGGTCGGGGTTTCGCGAACGGGTTGCCATTTAGCCAACTCGGGGATGGTGATGGTGTGGGCCCACTTTTGTTCCGTCAAAGCCTGGCCCGGCTCTGGCTTGGCGCGGGACAGGTTGAACTCCAGCGTAACTGGCTTGCCCAGATCAAACCCCGCGCCCGGCTCAGTGGCAAACAACCGCATTTGCGCGCCGCTGCCTACGCCTGAGCGCTGGCCGCTCAAGCGCAGGCCGTGGGTGTAGGGCAGCGCCTTCAGGTCAAACCGTTTGCCATCTTGGACCACGACCATACGCGTGACCCGACCACCGGGGAAATCCTGGCTGCCGACCACCGGGTAACGGCTGTTATCCAAAATACCGATGACGCCCGCACCGGCTTCACGCAAGGCCCGCACCTCGCGCCAGCCAGGAGCATCCAGCACGTTTCGACCGACCTGCGGCAGGCCCGGCAGCATGACCATCATGTCCAGGGTCTGGCCGTTCGGCTGCAGGCGCGCTTCTGCGTCCTGGCCTTCGGCTGCCGAGCCCGCAAACCGTGCCTGCACTTCCCGGTTGCTGCGGTTGACCGGTTGCACCAGTTTGGCAGCGACGAGTTGGTTGAAACCCATGCGCTCGTACACATCATCGCGGCCCTTGGGCTCCGCCGCGCGGGCCTTGGTGTTGGGGTCGTCCAGCCGCGCATAGGCCACCTGCGCGGCGGCTTCCATGATGGTGCGGTCCATCGCCATGGCCGACACGGTGCCGGCTGTGACGCCATGCAGCGTGGCCTTCTGGTCGTCAAATTCGCGTTTTGCTTTGGGCGTCAGCACTTGAATCTGGTGCTGGGTCGTCAGATCTTTGTATTGCGCCGCGAAATCAGCCAGCAGTTGATTGCGCGACTTTTCCTGAAAAATGGGTTCGTTGTGGCTGAGCAAACGAATATCCAGGTATTTGCCCGCCTTGTTCATCATCACCAGGATGTTGATGGGTTTGCCACCGTAGCCTGCCACCGGTTCGATGTCGACGGTTTCAAACACATAAACATGCAAGGCGTTGTAGCCTTCTGCCGTTTGGCCACGGTGGTAGACCGGCCACACCGGCAAGGCGGCCAGACGTTCACCCACCGTGTAACTGTCGCCAAACTCGGTTTGCAGTTGGACGCGGGTCAGGGTTCCGGCCTGCGCCAAGGGCAGGCTCAACAAGACTGCGGCCAGCAGCCAAAGCCTCCAAAAGACCCCGTGAAAGCGCGCCCGGATTGTTGATGGCGGGATTGAGCGGCAATGGGGCAAGGCGGTACACATGGCTTAAAACATTCTGGCACGCACCACCCGCCCCATATCCTTTGCAGTGTTCAGAGTTGAGACTTTCGCCGCCTGTAGTGGCCCGGATTAACCCTTATTTTTTAGCGTCAAGGCCTTGAAACGTTCACTGCCTCGAACCGAAAATCGCTGTGCCGACCCTGAGCATGCTGCTGCCGCTCTGGACGGCCGCCTCCAGGTCGGCCGTCATGCCCATGGAAAGTGTGTCGAAGCGGCTGCCAGTCGCAGCGGCGGCGAACAGTTCAGGCATTGACTTGATGTGGTCAAACAGAGATTTTATCCTTGCCAATACAGAACAAGACGCTTCAAAATCAGGAGCGGGCTCTGGAATACACATGAGACCCCGCAGTTGCAGCCGAGGCAAACCCAGCACTTGCTTGGCCAGTTCGACCACCGCATCCGCTGGCACGCCTGATTTGTTCGGCCCGCCATCAATGTTGACCTGAATACACACCTGAAGGGCTGGTAAATCAGGCGGTCGCTGGTCCGACAGGCGCTGGGCAATCTTCAGCCGGTCCAGACTCTGCACCCAGTCAAAATTCTCGGCCACCACGCGGGTTTTGTTGCTCTGCACCGGGCCAATGCAATGCCATTCCAGGTGCAAATGACGCAACGCCGCAATTTTGTCGACCGCTTCCTGAATGTAGTTTTCGCCAAACGCCCGCTGGCCCGCATTTGCAGCCTGCGCCACTGCGTCTGCATCAAAGGTCTTGGAGACTGCCAACAAGGTCACGTCCTTGAGGTCTCGGCCATGGGCTTGGCAGGCTGTGGCGATTCGCTCACGCACCCTCTGGAGATTGTCGGCAATCGTGGTCATAATTGGGCAAAGAATAGCAAACCACCGAGGACTTACGTGGACATCACCCAATTATTGGCTTTCAGCGTCAAGAACAAAGCGTCCGACCTCCACCTGTCTGCCGGCCTGCCGCCGATGATCCGGGTGCACGGAGACGTTCGCCGCATCAACGTCGAAGCCCTGGACCATAAATCCGTGCATGCCATGGTATACGACATCATGAACGACACCCAGCGCAAGAACTATGAAGAGTTCCTGGAGATCGATTTCTCGTTTGAGATTGAAGGATTGGCGCGTTTTCGTGTCAACGCGTTCAGCCACGAGCGCGGCGCAGGGGCGGTGTTCCGCACAATCCCCAGCAAAATTCTCTCGCTGGAGCAGCTCAATGCTCCGAAGATTTTCGCCGACCTGGCGCTGAAGCCGCGCGGCATGGTGCTGGTGACCGGCCCCACGGGTTCTGGCAAATCGACCACACTGGCGGCCATGGTCAACTACCTGAATGAAACCGAGTTTGGCCACATTCTGACGGTGGAAGATCCGATTGAGTTTGTCCACGAGTCCAAAAAATGCCTGGTCAACCAGCGCGAAGTCGGCCCACACACCTTGAGTTTTGCCGCCGCTTTGAAATCTGCGCTGCGCGAAGACACGGACTGCATTTTGGTGGGGGAAATGCGCGACCTGGAGACCATCCGCCTGGCGATGACGGCGGCTGAAACCGGCCACCTGGTGTTCGGCACCTTGCACACCTCCAGCGCCGCCAAAACGATTGACCGCATCATTGACGTGTTCCCGGCGGACGAAAAAGAGATGGTTCGCGCCATGTTGTCGGAGTCACTGCAAGCTGTGATTTCCCAAACACTCTGCAAAACCAAAGACGGCCAAGGGCGCATCGCGGCGCACGAGATCATGCTGGGCACCAGCGCGATCCGCAACCTGATCCGCGAAGCGAAAGTCGCGCAGATGTATTCGAGCATTCAAACCGGCAACAGCGTGGGCATGCAGACGCTGGACCAAAACCTGACGGATCTGGTCAAGCGCAATATCATCAGTCCAGCTGAGGCAAGGGGCAAAGCCAAGATCCCGGAAAACTTCCCTGGCTAAATGGCTTTATTCGACTGACCACACCTTATGCACCGAAGTGTCACCTCACGGAGCCAATCATGACTGGACTATTTGGCCGCAAAGGCCGGGACACCGATTCAACCCACGGCGAAGAAGCCTCTGAGTCGCTGCTGTTTTCAACGGCATTTGCCGGTTTGGGACTGGAGCCTTCGCTCCTTGTGCCGTGGGAAGCACGCGCCGTGGAAGTCGATGCCAAACGTGTCAGCTCCGAGCGCGGCGGACGCCTGTTGCAGGAAGTCTGGGCCAATGACAAATACATGAACCAGCTTGACCAGGCCTCCATCGGCAGCCTGACGCGGTTTTTCGATTTTGCGCAGGTCGCCAGCAACCGAGATGTGATCCGCCAGGATGAGTATGGCAACTTCATGATTGTGCTCTTGACAGGCGCGATTGCAGTGGACCGCGTGCAACCCTGGGGCGAACGCCTTCGGCTGGCCGAGACACGGGCGGGCGAGATTCTGGGTGAAATGTCGCTGTTGGACAGCGGCATTCGTTTTTCCACCTGCACTTCGCTGAGCGAATGTGAGGTGGCGGTGCTCAGCGCCGAGGGCATGGACGAGATGATGGACGCGGACCCCAAGCTGGCAGCCAGCCTGGTGGCCTTGCTGGCGCGCAAACTGTCCTTGCGCCTGCGGGTGGTCAGCGCTCGATTGAGCGACACCAAACCCGCAGAGCCAAAGTAGTCGTGCAAGCACTGAAGCGTCACATTGAAATTGGGGAGTAATACATCTCATGGAACGCGATCAAGCCACAAAATTCATCAATGATCTTTTGAAGTTGATGATCAGCCGCTCAGGGTCAGACCTCTTCATCACCGGCGACTTTCCGCCAGCAATCAAAGTGGATGGGAAAGTAACCAAGGTTTCACCGCAACCGCTCAATGCTGCCCATACGATGGCGCTGGCGCGCAGTGTGATGAACGACAAGCAGGTGGCCGAGTTTGAGCGCACCAAAGAATGCAATTTCGCGATTTCTCCGCCCAACGTTGGACGTTTTCGGGTCAATGCCTTCATTCAGCAGGGCAAGGTAGGCATGGTAATGCGGGTGATTCCCGCCGTGCTTCCCACCATCGACGGCCTGGGTGTGCCGCAAGTGCTCAAAGAGGTGTCGATGTCCAAACGCGGGCTGTGCATCATGGTCGGCGCCACCGGCTCGGGCAAATCGACAACGCTGGCCGCCATGGTGGACTGGCGCAATGAAAACTCCTTCGGCCACATCATTACCATTGAAGACCCGGTGGAGTTTGTCCACATGCATAAAAACTGCGTGGTGACGCAACGCGAAGTGGGTCTGGACACCGATAGCTGGGAAATTGCCCTCAAACACACCTTGCGCCAAGCGCCCGACGTTATTTTGATGGGCGAAATCCGCGACCGCGAAACCATGGAGCATGCGGTCGCCTTCGCTGAGACCGGCCATCTGTGCATGGCTACGCTGCACGCCAACAGCGCCAACCAGGCGCTGGATCGGATCATCAACTTCTTCCCGGAAGAGCGGCGCGCACAGTTGTTGATGGATTTGTCGCTTAACCTCAAAGCGCTTATTTCGCAGCGTTTGATTCCCAAACAGGATGGTAAGGGCCGCTCGGCGGCGGTCGAGATTTTGCTCAACACACCGCTGATTTCCGACTTGATCTTCAAGGGCGAAGTGTCTGAAATCAAGGAGATCATGAAGAAAAGCCGCAACCTGGGCATGCAGACTTTTGACCAGGCCCTTTTTGACGCCTACGAAGCCAATGTGATCAGTTACGAAGACGCGTTGCGCAACGCAGACTCGCTCAATGACCTTCGCCTGCAGATCAAGCTCAACAGCACACGCGGCAAGTCGCATGACTTGAGCGCTGGCACTGAGAATTTCGCCATCGTCTAAAACACGGCGGTGGATTTGAAAAATCCAGACGGTTCAGCCCTGACGCAGGGTTGAAACGCCAGCCCTGTTTCTCAATGCGGCCTGAAATTTGCCTCCTTCCACATTTTTTTCATACGATCCGCGCCTTCCATACTTCCCGCGTTTCCTCCTATTGAAATATGTCAAATATCAATCCAAAAACCTACGAACTTAGTCCTTCCCGAAAAGTCGCCTTCCTCGGCTTGGGTGTCATGGGTTATCCAATGGCTGGCCATCTGGCCAGCGCCGGGCATCAGGTCACGGTCTACAACCGCTCGGCGGTCAAAGCTGTCGCCTGGTGTGCCGAGTTTGCCGGCCACCGGCATGCAGCGACCCCTCGGGAGGCAGCGCAAGGCGCAGATTTTGCTTTTTGCTGTGTCGGCAATGACGCCGACTTGCGCAGCGTGGTGCTGGGGGCCGATGGCGCTTTGGCGGGCATGAGGGCGGGCACAGTTTTTATCGACCACACCACGGCTTCGGCTGACGTGGCGCGTGAACTGTCAGCAACGGCACGCCAAGCCGGCATTCAGTTTATTGATGCGCCGGTTTCTGGCGGGCAAGGTGGCGCACAAAATGGTCTGCTGACTGTGATGTGCGGGGGTGATTCCACAGCATTTGAGTCCGTGAAACCGACCGCAATGGCGTTTTCGCGGGCGTTCACCCTGCTCGGTGGCAGCGGTTCAGGCCAACTCGCCAAAATGGTCAACCAGATTTGCATCAGCGGGCTCGTACAGGGCTTGAGCGAAGCCATCGCATTTGGTCAACGCGCCGGTTTGGACATGAACCAAGTGCTGGACGTGATTGGCAAAGGCGCCGCTCAAAGCTGGCAAATGGACAACCGGGGCAAAACCATGGTGGCGGGCAAGTTTGATTTTGGGTTCGCCGTCGATTGGATGCGCAAGGATCTTGGTTTGGTATTGGACGAGGCCAAGCGAAACGGCGCCAAACTGCCGGTGACTGCCTTGGTGGACCAGTTTTATGCCGACGTCCAAGAGTTGGGCGGACAGCGCTGGGACACCTCCAGCCTGATCAAACGGCTGAAGTAAAACACCATGGTTGCGCCGCCTGGCTTTTTGACGCCCAGTTTCCCGAAGCCTAGTTTTTCGGCGCTTCCGTGGGCTGCGGCGGCGGCAGCATTCGTTTGAGTTCGTCTTCACTGATGATTTCAAGCACGCGAACCAATCGCTGAACGCCCACCACGCCGCGTGCAATTTCTGTAGCGCGGTCAGCTTCCCGCTGGCTCACCCGACCCAACAAATAGGTCGTACCGCGCTCCGTCACCACTTTGAATGCGTTGGCATACAAGTCTTTGGCATCCACCAGGCCCGCTTTGACTTTGCCGGTCACAAGTGAATCCGATGAGCGTTGCGGCAGCGTTGAGTTGCCCAGCACGCCCAGTTCGTTGACGATGGCGCGCACGTTTTCCACTTTGGCCACAGTCTGTTCGACCAATTGTTTGTCTTGGGCAGTGGGCACTTCACCGGTTAACAACACCTGGCGGTTGTAGCTCGCGATGTTCACGTGGGCGCGCTCTCCGAGCGTCTCACGCAGGCGCGCGGCCGAGCGCAGCTCGATGCCTTCGTCCTCCAATTGCGCGCCCGAAGTCCGCCGGTCTGTCGCGATCAAAACGGACCCCACGGCGACACCGCCCAGCACCAGCGGCACCAAGGGCACACAGGCGCTTGCGAGGCCCGCCAGTACCAGCGCAACAGCTATCGCAGGCCATTTCGGGCGCTGGGTTTGATGGTGGCTCAATTCATTTTTCATCCGGCAGCTTCCTGTTCACCCAACAATTGATTGTCGACCGCATCGCATATGCAGTGGATCACGAGAATATGCACTTCCTGGATGCGGCTGGTCCGCTCATGCGGCACACACACATGCACATCGGTGTCGCGCAAGGCCTGGGCCATTTTTCCGCCATTGCGGCCGGTCAGGGCCACCACGGTCATCTCACGCTCATGCGCCGCTTCAATCGCGGCCAGCACGTTGGCTGAATTGCCGCTGGTTGAGATGGCCAGGAGCACGTCCCCCGGCGAACCCAAGGCGCGCACTTGCTTGGAGAACACCACGCTGAAGTCGTAGTCATTGGCTATCGCAGACAAGATCGAGCTGTCAGTGGTCAGCGCGATGGCCCCCAGCTCTGGGCGCTCACGTTCAAAACGACCGACAAATTCCGCTGCGAAATGCTGCGCATCAGCCGCCGACCCACCATTGCCGCAGGCCAAAACCTTGCCGCCGCTGGTCACGCTGGCCAAAATGGCCTGAACGGCGCCTGCAATGGGTTTGCTCAAGATTTGCGCGGCCTGGTATTTCAGGTCGGCGCTGTCAATAAAGTGTTGTTGAATCCGTTGTTCTAACATGGCTGGATGATAACCGCGCCGCCTGTATCGACCTGCAACCGGGGTTATGCGGTTCAGTCCAACCAAGACTGAAACGCTCGCGTCCTTGCCCGCAGGCCCGCGTGCTGATCTTTGCGATCACCCCGCATCGAACGCCCCTCGAAGCCATGCCACTTCACCGGCCTCGACGGTGACCACATCGAACCGGCACGGCGGCGGGCTGGCCAGGCGTATCAGGTACACCCGCGCCGCAAACACGATGCGCCGCTGCTTGGCAAAACTCACACTGGCGGCCGCACCGCCATGGCTTGCCGTGGTGCGTTTCCGGACTTCGACAAACACGTGTGTGCCATCGGGCTCGCGCATGACCAGGTCGATTTCGCCACCGCCACGCCCAGGCGTCCGATAATTGCGCTGGATCAAACGCAAGCCTGCACGCTGCAGGTGGCGCAGCGCTGCGTCTTCACCGGCGTCACCGGACTGTTTGGTCGTCGGCGTCGGTGCGCTGGCGCGATTCACCGGCGTACTCGGTTTTTTTGGGATGGGGAACATCATGAGTTCTATCAGCGCCTACACATCGGCATTGCTGGCAGCCAAAGAAGCTGCCGCGTCCCAGCATTATCCGCAGGGCGCGCTGTACATGGTGGCGACACCCATCGGCAACCTGGCCGACATCAGCCTGCGCGCCTTGCATGTGCTGGGCCTGGCGGACACCATCGCCTGTGAAGACACGCGCCATTCCCTCACCCTGCTGCGTGCCTACGGCATTGACAAATCCCCCGCACAGTTGCTGGCGGTCCACCAGCACAACGAAGTTGAAGCCGCAGGCGGGGTTCTGGCGCGCCTGCGCCAAGGGCAACGTGTCGCTTACGTGAGTGATGCGGGAACCCCTGGCGTGAGCGACCCTGGCGCGCGGCTGGTGGCTGCCGTGCGTGCCGAAGGGTTTCGCACGCTGCCGCTGCCCGGCCCCAGCAGCGTGACCGGATTGCTCAGTGCGGCGGGTGTGGTCAGCGACAACGCCGACAGCCAGGGCTTCCTATTCGCCGGTTTCCTTCCAGCCAAGGCCGGTGAGCGCGCGGCCTGCGTGAACGCACTGGCCAGCGAAAGCCGCTGCGTGATCCTGCTTGAAGCGCCGCACCGCATGGAAGCGGCCGCCCTGGCGCTCGCGCAACTCGATGGCCGCAGCATCACCCTTGGACGCGAACTGACCAAACAGTTTGAAGAAATCGTGACGCTTGCCGCGCGCGATCTGCCCGGCTGGCTCAGTGCCGATTCCAATCGCTTGCGTGGCGAATTTGCCTTGGTCATCCATCCCGCAGAAAAAACTGCGTCACCTGTCAAAGACCTGAGGGTGCTTAAGTTGCTGCTGGCCGAGCTCCCGCTGAAAACGGCCGTGCGCCTGGCCGCAGAAATCACCGGCAACGCCAAAAACGTTTTGTACGAGGAAGCACTGGCCTTGAAAAAAGAGCTGCCCTGAATTGGCAGGCGACGTCAGGCGACATCGTGCATCTTGTTGGGCCCCATGTAGCCAAACAAATAAGCCGCAACTTTTCGCATCTGGATTTCTTCCGAGCCCTCTGTAATGCGGTAACGCCGGTGGTGGCGGTAGATGTGTTCGAAGGGTTTGTGGCGCGAATACCCAATGCCGCCGTGGACTTGCATGGCCCGGTCAGCCGCTTCGCAACACAAACGGTTGGCCCAGTAGTTGCACATCGAGACTTTGTCGGACAGGTGTTTTTCAATGTCCGGTTTGGGCATCTGATCCATCTCCCACGCGGTCTTTCGGATCAGCAGGCGCAGCATTTCCACCTGCGTGGCCAGTTCGACCAGGGGAAACTGAATGCTCTGGTTTTTCGCCAGCGCCTCGCCAAAAGGTTTTCGCGCGCGGGCGTAGGCCACGCTTTCGCGTATGCAAAAATCTGCAGCCCCGAGGCTGGACGCCGCCTGGCGGATGCGGTTTTCATGCACGAAGTGTTGCGCCACCACCAGACCATTGCCCTCGGAGCCCAAGATGTTGGCATCGGGCACCCAGACGGCATTGAAACTCACGCGCGGGTGGTCGGTGGGCATGTTGAAAGTCCACAGGTACTCTTCGATCTTCACACCGGGCGCATCGGCGGGCACCATGAAGGCCGTGATGCCTTTGGCGGCACCGTCCTTGCCACTGGTGCGTGCGAACAACATACAGTGGGTGGCGGTGTGCATGCCCGTCGTCCACATTTTTTCGCCCTGTATGAGCCAGCCGGCAACGCCGCCGCGCATTTCAGGCACGGCGCGAGTTTCCATGTGGGTGGCGTCCGAGCCGTGCGCGGCTTCGGTCAGGCCAAAGGTGATCCGGCGCGTCGACTGCAAAGTGCCGTTGATGAATTCCCGCTGCTGCGCGGGCGTGCCGAAATCCCGCATGGCCAACACAATGGGAAAGTTGGCGACGATGGAATGTTCATTCTGTAAATCGTTGTGCAGCCCCAAACCCTTGGCGGCAAAGTGTTCGCGGATCACCGCCATCCACAAGTGGGAGCCATCGCGTCCGCCGTATTCCTTGGGCAGCGCAAAGCGCAGATGCCCGGCACGGTCTGCCCGCGCACGGGCTTCGGCAAGCAACGCCTCCCACTCGGGGCGCGGCAAGCCGCCGTTGTCAAAGTCGGTGCGGGCCCATTCCCGACGATGGTCGAAATAACGTCCGTTGTCATCCTGTGCCTGCAGCGGTTGGATGTCCGTTTCGATGAAAGCATCCAGCTCAGCCAGGTAAGCTACCAGATCCACAGGCAGATTGAAATCCATGTCAGCTTCCTTCTGGCAAGGCTAGCATCGCCAGCACTTGGCGATAACTCGCGTAGCCGGGTTGATCAACCGCAAGTTTAGCCAACGTGCTGGCCCACAGGTGTTCGGCCAAGCCGGGTGTTTCCAGCCTGATCGCATCGGTCGCAATGCGCCGGCAGAGTTCGGCATTGAGCTCTTCGAGCTTGCCGTTTCTGCCCAGCAGCACCGCGAGGCGTCCAGACTCATCAGCGTCTGCCGGCGGCGACCCCTGCTGCTCGCGCAGGACGATGCCCAGCACGTTGGCGGCCACACGCGCATGAAACGCCGTCTGGCCCGCCAACTGAGGCAGGGCCTCGGACTGCAGGAAATCGATCACTGCCTGCAGCAGTTCTGTTTGGCTGGGGTGTTCGCGCATCAAGCTGCCCCTGCTTTGGGTGCCAACAACAGCATCAGGTCGATCTCGGTTTCAGACGAACGCCGACCGATGGCGGCGCGCTCCACTGTGCGGCGGCTGCCATTGGTGAAACTCTGCGCCAACAGTTGGCACATCAGCCCCCACTTGAGCGTGCCCAGCACCTCCCAGAATTTCGCGTGTTGCCGGTGGACCGGCCTCCCGCCGTGGGCTTCGTACGCCGCATACAGATCGTCGCGCAGGCCGAAGCCGCCCACCGGCAAATCAAGCTGCCCAAAGCGCCAGGAGGCGACACACAGCCAGGCCAGGTCTTCCATCGGATCACCCAAATGCGCAAGCTCCCAGTCCAGCACGGCGTTGATGCCTTCTGTACCAATGATCAAATTGCCATTGCGAAAGTCGCCATGCACCAAACTCAATTGCGCCGGGTCGGGGGGCAAATGGTGATGCAGCCATCGCAGCGCCAGTTCGAACACGGGGCGCGCTTGACCCAAACGCTGGTAGACGCTGCGGTAGTGCGCAAGCTCCACGCGCGCAGGCGCCACCCGCAGCGGCGGCAAGCTGTGGGCGTCGATGCCATGGATGTGAGCCAGGCATGTGCCACACTGCGCGGCCAGCAGAGGCCGCACGGCTGCAAATTGGGCATCGCGCAATATCTTGCGTGCCAGCGTTTCACCCTCGATGCGGTCCATGATGTAACCGGAACCCAGCCCGTCTTGCGCTTGTAATTCATAAAGCACCCGAGGCACCGGCACCGATGCCGCCTGCGCCAGCGCCATTAATTTCGCCTCGGTTGCCATGCCCACACCGGCTGACATTTGCGTGTCTTGCGCGACACCCGCACGGCGCAGGATGCAAGGCAACTTGCCACCCGCCTGCACAACGTCAAAAGACCAGGTCTCCTGGCTTGCACCGCCCGAGAGCGCACGCACATCCGAGAGCCCGGTCGCCTGCGGGGCAAACTCGCCCAGCAGCTTGAGCAAGCCGGCTTCCACCGAAGTGGCAGCTGAATCCGTGGGTGCTTGTTGAGCGGATGCTGCGGGTCTCATGTAATGGACGCCTCAGCTGCTTGTGAATTCGAACAACGAAAAATTCTGCCCAAAAGAGGTGATTTTCGGTTTGCAAACAGTTGTTAACATGGTTGTTAATTATTGCATCCGAAACCGTCATCAAAACAAAGATTCACATAAAATACACCATTAGGCCACATATTATATGCATTTGTAGCTATGTTATTAATAGCAATCAATTGACAAGAAAAGAAACCACTCAAAGAGTCCCGCATCAGATTCACCCTAGTTGATCACCCAATCTACAGTTTTTCATGCCCCGGCTTGCGCTGCTGCCTGACGGAAATAACGCCGCACCACGTGTTCTGCCACACAGGCGGGCCGCTCCAGCCCTTCGATCTCGAAACTGATGTTCCAGGTCATCTGGATGCCATTGTCAATATCTTCGAGCCGGGCGAGGACAAAACGCCCGCGCACGCGGCTGCCCGCTCGCACCGGGTGGGTGAAACGCACCTTGTTGAGCCCATAGTTCACACCCACATCGCAAAACGGCAGGATGATGTCGTCGTCGTAAAACTTGCCCAGCAAAGACAGGGTCAAAAAGCCGTGCGCGATGGTGCCGCCAAAGGGTGATTCCTTGGCGGCGCGCGCCACGTCCACGTGGATCCACTGGAAGTCGCCCGTGGCTTGCGCAAACTGGCCGATGCGCTCTTGCGACATCAGCACCCATTCGGTGACAACGGTTTCCAGCCCGACTTGGCCGCGCAGTTTTTCCAGTGTGCTGATATCCGCATTGGGCATATGTTCTCCTTCGGTCTTCTTTTGCAGGGGGACCTCGGCTTATGCGGTGGCGAAGGCGCTGATTTGGTCGCGTAGCGCGCGTTTGACCAGTTTGCCATTGGCATTGCGGGGCAGCGGCGCGTCGGACAAGGTGTAGCTCTCGGGCACCTTGTAGTCCGAGAGGCGTTCTGCGCAAAATGCCTTCAGCGCCGCAGCCGAAACGCCACGCTCACGCAGCGCCACAAAGGCATGCACACGTTCACCCAGCACCGGGCACGGCTTGGCCACGACGGCGCATTCGAGCACAGCAGGGTGGCCGTGCAACACGTTCTCAACTTCAATCGTGTAGATCTTGTAGCCGCCCCGGTTGATCATGTCTTTCTTGCGGTCGACCACTTTGACATAACCCGCGGCATCGATCGAACCGATGTCGCCCGAATGCCAGAACCCCCCGGTGAAGTTGCTGGCAGTCGCCGCTGGATTGCCCCAGTAGTTTTTTACCACCATCGGGCCTTTGATCCAGATCTCGCCCAATTGGCCGTGCGCCACCTCTTTGCCGTCGTCGTCCACCACGATCACCTCGGCGCACGCCAGGCTGCGCCCCACGGTGTTGCTGTGTGCGGCGGTTTGACCCTGCGGCATGAGTGTCGTGGGCGAGGTGGTTTCGGTTGACCCATAACAGTTCATCAGAGTGAGTCCTGGCACCGTCTCTGCCAAGCGATCAATAGTCGCCACCGGCATCGGCGCGCCGCCATACGCGCCAACGCGCCACGCGCTCAAATCCAGGCGGTCGAAATCGCTTTGCAGCAGGCACAGGTTGTACATGGCGGGCACCATGAGGGTGTGCGTCATGCGCTCCTGTGTTGCCAGCTTCAGAAAGTCGGCCGCTTTGAAGCTCGGCATGATCACCAACTTGCCCGCACACCACACGAGTGTGGCGACCAAGGCCACGAGCCCGGTGACATGGCTGAGCGGCACGGCGGCGATGGACACGTCTTTTTCCGTCAGTCCCATGCCAATTTGGTAGTGCAAGGCCGAATGCGCGATGCCCAAATGCGTCAAGGCTGCACCCTTCGGATTGCCCGTAGTGCCCGAGGTGTACATGATCGCGGCCACGTCTTCTTCAGCCACTGTGGCGACCGGCGGCGGCGGGGTCTTCGCGGCATTCGCCAAGAACGTCAAATAATCTTCGCTGCCAGCGCAAGCGTCCAGCGACACACGCAAACGCAGGGCGGGCACATCCGCACCGGACGGCAATCGTTCGCCCAAGTCCGCCTCGTGCACCAACAGGGCGGCGCTGCAATCGTTGAGCATGTAGGCCAAACCCGGCGTCTGCTCGCGGATGCTCAGTGGTACCGCAATGGCGCCCAGGTGCGCGGCGGCATACAGCGTGGTGACAAACTCACAGCGGTTGCCGATCAACATCGCCACGCGATCGCCCGCTTTGATGCCCCGTGCCGCCATGGCGCTGGCCAGACGGGTAGTTTGCCCAAACAACTCGTGCCAAGTGATGCGCTCATCGCCGCACACCAGCGCCTCGCTGGCCGGGAATCGCGCCACTGCCGCGGCCAGCAAGCTGTACAGACTCTGGGGGCGCTGTGCAAAACAGCGCACCACACGATCACCAAAGTGCGCTTCCAACCGGGTCTGAGGCCAGGTGTCGTCCCAAGTCGTCATGCAGGGGCATCCATTTCAACGTGAAGATCCAACAACAGCCAGATTGCCGCCTTTTGCCAATGCAGGCCTGGGCGCAGGGTGGCGTATACGCCGCCAGCCAACGCCTCTGGCGCGACAAATTTGAGCGCGCGAAGCCCTGGCACTTCGTAACGTTGCACCGGCCCTGGCACGACACGGTTGAGCGCCCGCTGCACAAAGTCGGCGCTGAGAGTGCGCACCAGAAAATGGTAGGCCGCGTCGTCCCGCGCAACCAAGGTCAAATCCAGCACATTGCCTTTGTCGCCAGCGCGCCCGGTGGCCAATTGCCCGACGCGGATGCGCTTCATGCCTGGCTCCATTCGATCTGCGGGTTGACAAGCCCGTGCGCGATGAAACCATCAAGCACTTCGATGCGGAGACGCCGCTCACTGCGCACACTGCAGCCGCCCGCAGGCCCTGAAAGGGTCATGGCGTAAATCTCGTCTTCAATGATCTGCGCCGCCTCAAGATCGGCGCAGCGGGCCGAAACATGCACACGCAATTCGGCAGGCCGGGCGGAGCTTTGCAGCGCACCGGCGCGAAGCACGGAGTTGATGCCGACCAAGTCGATGGCGATGTGCTCCTCTTTCCAATCCGACAGACGCAGGCGCAGCGTTTCTGCCGCGCGTTGGGCGCGCTCAAAAGCGCCGGTGCCGGCAAAGCCGATCTCCGCGTCGGCGATGTAACCTGGCAGATCCAGAAAACCCGCCACTTTGAGTGTGGGTGGTGGCCCCGACGTGCGAGCACCCGACATGCGCACCCGGTTTTTTCCGAGCTGCTCAAATTGGATCTGCGAGAGGTCAAGAACCAAATCCGGCGTTGCATACTGAGCTGGATTGTGCACTTCGTAGAACAGTTGCAGGGTGCAGGTGTCGGCATTCAACACGCCGGGCGCACCATCAAGCAGCGCGATTTCGGCGCTGCCATCGGCAAATACGTGGGCCATCGGATAACCCAGCCTGGCGTAGTCGGCCGCAGGCAGCAGGGCCTGGCCCACCGGGTCGTAATTGCCGCCCGTCAATTGCCCCGCGCACTCCAGCAAGTGGCCGACCGACATGGCACCCGCGAGCGCAGCATTGCCTGCGTCAAGTCGCTTCATGGCGGGGGCGGCAAACAGTGCGGAGTCCGCCACACGCCCGGCGACGACCACCTGCGCGCCTTGCTCCAGAGCATCGGCCAGCACGCCGGCGCCGAGGTAAGCGTGGGCGCCAATCAGTTTGCCATGTACAGGGCGGCTCCAACTGATCTGATCGCGCAAGTGCAGCACATCGTCTCCGTGGATGGCCGCCACGCGCGTGCCAGCGCAACCCAACTCAGCAGCGAGGCGGGCAATGGCACTCCCGGCGGCACGCGGATTGGCCGCACCCAGATTGGACACAATCCGGCAATGCTTGGCCACGGCAACTGGCAGCAAAGGCGACAAGCGGCGGCGCAGGCGGGGGTCAAACCCGGCATTTGGATTGTCAGCGCGCGCCTTGATTGCGGGCACCAAGGTGCGTTCCGCCAGGCATTCGAGCACCACAGCATCTACCTGTCCGGAAGCCGCCAAGGCCACCGCAGGGTCGATGCGGTCACCCGCAAACCCGGCCCCTGCGCCAATGCTGCAAATGCTGCCCGGAGGTTTTGCCACGGCCTTACAAACCCATGTACGAACGCCTGACGTCCGGATCCCGCAGCAGTTCTTCGCCCGGCGCCATTTTCAGGATACGTCCGTGTTCGATGATGCAGCCGCGGTGGCACAGGCGCAGTGCATTGCCTACGTTTTGCTCCACCAATAAGACTGAAAGACCCTTGGAGCGCACCAGTTCACTGACCATTTCAAAGACTTTTTCCACCATGATGGGTGCCAGCCCCAGCGAGGGTTCGTCCAGCATCAACAACTTGGGGCGGGCCATCATCGCGCGCGCCACCGCGCACATCTGGCGCTCGCCGCCGGAAAGGCGTCCAGCCAATTGGGTCCTGCGCTCGGCAAGGATGGGAAACAGCCGCATCACCTCATCCAGCGACTCGGCCATGTTCTTCCTCGCTCCAGGATGAAACGCTCCGAGTTCGAGATTCTCAAGCACTGTCATAAAGGGGAAAAGACGGCCGCCTTCTGGCACCATCACCAGGCCGCGTTCGGCGGCGGCGTGGGCGGGAATGTGGCTGATCTCCCTGCCATCAAACGTCACCTTGCCTGAAAACGCGCTCAAGTGCCCGCTGATGGTCAACAGCAAGGTGGTTTTCCCGGCGCCATTGGCCCCCACCACTGAAACGATTTCTCCGCGGCCCACCTCAAGTGAGATGTCCTGAAGCACCGGCAGCTCACCATAACCAGAGGACAGCCCGTCAATGCTCAAAATGGCGCTCATTGGTGTCCCTCCCCGAGATAGGCTTTGATCACTTCTGGCGAGCTGAGAATTTGCTCCGCAGTGCCCTCGGCAATGAGTCGCCCCCGATCCAGCACGACCACCCGCTCGGAAAATGCACGAACCACTTTCAGGTTGTGTTCGATGATCAGAAATGTGAGCCCGGTCGCATGCAATCCTTGCAGCAACTCAATCGCCTGCCCCACTTCACTCTGGTTCAATCCCGCCATGACCTCGTCCAACAGCACAATTTCAGGTTCCAGTGCCAGCGCACGCGCCACTTCGAGCCGTCGGCGCTCGCTCAATGTCAGGTCGCCCGCGCGACGGGCCGCGTGCTGCACTAAACCCACTTTCTCGAGCACGCTCATGGCCAGGTCGCGCGCCGTGGACAAGGCTGTGTGGCGCATGAACGCGCCAATCATCACGTTCTCCAGGGCGTTCAATGCGATCAGAGGCTTCGCAATTTGAAACGTGCGGCCCATTCCCAACTGCGCGCGCGCATGGGGCGGCAGGCTATTGATCTTTTCACCGCGAAGCCGCACGTCGCCCAGGGTCGGGGCCAACTGCCCGGTGAGAAGGTTGAAAAATGTCGTTTTTCCCGCGCCGTTAGGGCCAATGATGCTGACGATTTCTCCTTTGTTGACCACCAGCGAGACTCCATCAACGGCACGCAATCCCAGGAAATGTTTGCTGACACCGGCAGCCACCAACAGCGGTTCACCCATGTTTTCTGCTCCCTTTGCGACGCAGCCAGGCCAGCAGATCGCCGACGGCTCCGACCACACCGCGCTTCATGAACAGAGCGCCCAACACCATCAGCAGCCCGAGGATGGCCAGGTTGAGCCCCGGCAACGCGTTGGCAAGTTCGGCGCGCAGGAAATTCTCGAAGGGCACAATCAGCGCCGCGCCCAACAGAGGGCCGGAAATGGTGCCGATGCCACCAATCAGCGTGAGCAAGGCGAACTTGACTCCCACCTCTTGCAGATTGAAGATTGTCGGCGGATCGATGAAGCGCAGGTACATGGCAAATAGCGTGCCACCCACGGCCGTTAAGCCAGCACTCAGCGCCATGCCGCGCAACTTCACGGCCAGCACATTGATGCCAGAAGCTCTGGCGGCGTCTTCGTCCTCGCGCACGGCAAGCAGGTAGTAGCCCAGGCGACTGCGCCGCAATGCCACCGTGACGCCAATCACCAGGGCGACAAACACGAACATCAGCAGCGCGTATTGCCAGCGCTCGCGAAAAATCATGTTCGCCAGGCCCGCCTTGAACGGGATCATGATGCCGCGCGGCCCGCCTGTGACCGACTCAAAGTTGTGGGCGATCACAAAGGCCACTTCATTGAACGCCAGTGTGGCAATGGCAAAAAACGGCCCGCGCAGCCTGAAGGTGGGCCACGAAATCAGCACCGCCACGAGTGCCGCGAAAAGCGCGGTGGGGATAACAGTAAGCCAAGGCGACAGGCCGAACGCGACGTAGAGCTTGGCAGACCCGTAGGCCCCGATGCCGAAGAACACGCCATGCCCCAGTGAAAACTGGCCACCAAAACCGCCAATGATGTTCCAGGCTGCCGCCAGCCCACCCATCAGGTAGGTGAAAGCAATGATGTTGAGCCAATGGGCGTCATCCACCAAGAGGACAAACGGCAGGAAGGCTACAGCCATTCCCGCCAAATACTTCAGCAGGGCCTGCCGAGCGGACTCAATGCCGGATGCTTTGGCGCCAGCGACGCCAGCGACTTGCACAGTTGGATCAGTTTTGTTCACGGAAACCCACTTCCTCGGCGCCAACCTGGCCCATCAAGCCAGACGGACGAACGATCAACACGACCAGAAAAATGATGAACCAGATGGCGGTCTTGAATGCCGGATCGATGTAGTACCCTGCAAGCGCCTCAACCACGCCCACAATGAGTCCGCCGATGTAGGCGCCCCAAACACTGCCTAAACCACCCAAAACCACCACTGCGAAAGCGGCCAGGATGAAGTTGCCGCCGACTGCGGGTGTCACGGAGTAGATGGGCGTGAGTAAGGCCCCCGCCATGCCGGCCAGTGCCGCGCCAATTCCAAACGTAAACAAGAACGTGCGTTCGACATTGATGCCCATGACACGTGCGGCCCGTTTGTCTTGCGTTACTGCGCGGATGGATTTTCCGATCATGGTGTGGCGAAGATACAGGTGCAAGCCAATCGTGATCAAGGTCGTTGCGGCCAATGTGACCAAGCGCACCACACTTATCCTGAGGTCTCCGACGGTAAGCACGGTCGTGCCCACCTGACCACCAATGCTGAAGGCCTCACCTTTCGATACGGCCAGCATGATGTTCTGAAACATCATCAGAAGACCGAAGGTGGCAAATATCTGCATGTTCGACTCGTTGTGCAATGGCTGAATGACCAAGCGCTGGATGGCGACACCAATCAGACCGACAAGGGGTGCCACAAACAGCACAGACAAATAGGGATTGATGCCCAAAAACGCATAGGCGTAATAACTGCCGTACATGCCAAACATGACCAACTCACCCTGTGCAAAATTCACAATCCGCACTACACCGAAGATCAAGTTCAAGCCAATGCTGACGAGGCCATAAATGCCCCCCAGCAACAGGCCAAACACGAGCACATTGAGTAACTGATCCATCGCAGGAATCCTCAGGTTTTCAAGACGTAACCGATGCGCGGGAAATGCACATGGATAGTGCCTGCGCGTTTGTCAACCCGGCGCAGGCTGTAGTGGGTGCGGGTTGCCGCAATCAATTCACCCTCGGTGGGCTCCAGCCCAAACGTTTCAGCCGACACGGCAACCTGGCTGCCCAAAGCAATTCCATGGTCGTCAATGAAGCTGTCTGCCATCAGGCAAGCGCGCTCGATGGGCACAGGTTGTGCGTGCGCAGCGATCTCGATGGCCTGGGCGGAATCCACTTCTTCCCGGCGCCCATGGCGAATGGCCCTCATACGGGCCAACCAATCCCGCAGTGGCGCATCAAGTTCAGCTATGTCCTTTGCGGTGCCGGGCCTGGCATAGAGATACCACAGCGGATGGAAGGCAGAGAAATCCGCGATACAGGGCGATGTTCCGAACAAATAAGGCTGGCCGACCAATATTTCTGATAAACGCAATAAGTAGGCACGGAAGGCGCTGGCGCCATCGGCGGGACGAACCCACTCAACATCAAAACCCATGGCCTTGCGGTCTTCGTACAAGGTTTTGAGGAGCGCAGGGTCAATACCCCCCGGTGTTTGACCGGCTCCTTTTGCAGCGCGATTGAAACGAATTGCCGCCCAAAAGAACTTGTGGTCTGCCCATTCGGCCAAGGTACGCGCCAGGCTGGCTCCCGTTGCTGGAAAGAGGGCAGGTTCTGGTTCAATGCGCTCCAACACCTCGGCAATAAGTGCCGTGTCGCAATAGATGTCGGCGCCGATTTGCAGGAACGGCGTCCTGCGGTAACCGCCCGTCAGGGCGACCACATCCGGCTTTGGCGGCATGGCGGGGACGATCACCGACTTCCACGCCAAACCCTTGAAGCCCAAGATCAGACGAACCTTCTCCGAAAATGGTGAAGCCTCGAAGTGGTGAAGGATCAATTCAGCCATGCCTACAGCCTTCAGTCGCCTTACTGGCCTTGGTCAATGCATCCGGAAAAAGGCAGCCCACGCTGACCGGGTCAGGGGCGCGCCAGTGGTTTGAGTATTGCAGTCGGCTGCACAGCGCTCTTGGGAAACACCGTCACCAATTTGCCGCCCTGCCACTGTGATGCCGTGAACTGCGCCCGAACATTCTGGAAAGTGTCATTGAACTTGGCACCAAAGCCGGACGGGTATGTGTTCTCAGGTGTATCCATCTTGGCAGCCGCCGCCTGCACTTTGCTAATGTCCACACCACCCGCCGCTTTGACCGCCTCGGTCATGATCAAGAAGCCTGAATAAGCCGCCATTCCCTGGGGCGCAACCGGGTCGGTTT
>JANLYO010000287.1:0-6428 GCA_031365665.1 Rhodoferax sp.
CAGTTGCATCGCGGGTGGCGGCAAGGCAGGGCCACTAAGGTGCTGATCAGGCAAATCGCCATTTCTGCCGCCAATCTCACCCACATACCCACCCATAATCCCACCAATATTCCCATCGCCATCACCCCGCCATAGCAGCGCGCGGATATCGTTGATGATGTCCGCGCCCAGGTCCAGCACGGCCTCCATCACCTCGGGCTTGTAGGTGTCCACAGACACCGGCACTTTCAGTTTCACAGCTTCTTGCACAACAGGCAGTACCCTGGCCAGTTCATCTGCCAATGACAGCGGCACAGCCCCCGGGCGCGACGACTCTCCGCCAATGTCCAGAATGTCAGCCCCCGCATGCAGCAGCCGCTCGCAGTGCTTGAGCGCCGCTGCCGTGCTGGCGTGTTGCCCGCCGTCTGAAAACGAATCCGGCGTGACATTGACAATGCCCATCACCTTTGGGTGCTTGAGGTCAATTTGGAAGCGGGAGGTTTGCCAGATCATGTTTTGGGTGTTTGCTGCGCATTGTGACGCTACATATTGTATAGCTGCATAACCATACAATACGAGACCCAGATGTCAAAATTACCCTGATACCCCCGGAAAACCGGCTTCAGGCGGTCAATCATACCCAAAAAGGGGTTGAATTTGCAATTACTAGAGCGATTCGAGCTACCTGGCGTACAGATCGACGGGTCACATGTTCAAAGGCCAATATAGGTTCCGTGGGTTTTTTAAGCCGTCAGCCACCCGCCAAGCGCCCCGCCGCCGCTCCTCATAAGTCGCAGGCGTGAACGCTGTCGCGTTCACTGGCGCCACAAATCGTCGGGTCGGCGGGGCACTTGGCAGGCGGCAAAAATTTTCGGTATTTCAGAGTGCCGCTCTAGTGTGCGCTGTAAATTTAGGAGTCGCTGCGACGGCGCAACTTCTCGGCCCGCACCGTGTTGTGAATCAGTCTCGGCCCTGCCGAAGTTTGCGCTTCTTCATTCGTTCCTGTTGCCAAGCGCCCAATCCCGCAGCGAGTGAGCATACAAGGAAAAAAACAAATAATAGGAATACTCCCCGATCGCCAAAAGACTCAAATGCTAGCCGGTGCACCCAACTCCAACGTCCTGTGAACGGCGCAAGTGATGGTTGACGCCACTCCATAGCGGCCATCAATGCAATGACGGGACTCAGTCCGAGCCAAGCGGGCCAAGCCACTAGGTCACGCGGGCGAAAACCCGCCGCCATTTTCTTCCTGGGTATGGGTTCGACGGACTTACGGTTTAGTCGGCGGGAATTCCAGGCGATAAAAATCGCCAGAGCCAGCAAAAGGATCATTCCAAGCCACATGACCGAAGGTTAACCCAACGGCGGTCGAGCGGTAGCCACTGATCATTCCGCCCCAATGCATTCGCCCCGCCGTCCCGACGATTTCTGCGCCGTGGCGCCGCAGGCGACGCGGGTTAAGCACCATGAGGAGCGGCGGCGGGGCGCTTGCGTTGGGGTGACGGCGTCAACGCGTGCGCGATGTACATCGGCCAGAAAAACGAGCCGGAACATTTGGCAAGAACCAGCCAAGTAGTCCGGCCAAATTGGGGTCAGCCCAAATTTTCTCGGGCTTTACCCGAACCTGCGGGTGCGGCGCTGCGCTTGCAGAAAAATTGCGATCTGACCCCGATTTAGCCTACGCCCTGCTCGCCCTGAAGCCGCTGCAAACCAAACAGTTCGCCGCGAACCAAAGAAAAAGGGGCCGAAGCCCCTTTTTTAAAGTCAATCCGAATTCAGGCCGACGTAGGCGCAGGCTCGGTCGCCACGGCAGGCGGGCCACCTGAGGGGCCGCCGGTGCCAGGAGCGGGCGGCACGCGGGGGGTCCAGTCTTTGTGCGGGCGCGGCTCCTTGCCGGCCATGATGTCGTCGATCTGCTCCATGTCGATGGTTTCCCATTCGAGCAGGGCTTTGGCCATGGCGTGCATTTTGTCGGTGTTGTCTTCGATCAGCTTGCGCGCCACGGCGTATTGCTGGTCGATGATGCGGCGCACTTCGGCGTCAACCTTTTGCATGGTCTGCTCGCTCATGTTGGTGGTCTTGGTGACCGAACGACCGAGGAACACTTCACCTTCATTTTCGGCGTAGACCATGGGACCCAAGGCCTCGGTCATGCCGTAACGCGTCACCATGTCGCGGGCGATGTGTGTGGCGCGTTCGAAGTCGTTGCTGGCACCGGTGGTCATCTGGTTCATGAACACCTCTTCGGCGATGCGACCGCCAAACAGCATGCTGATCTGGCTCAGCATGTATTCGCTGTCGTAGCTGTAGCGGTCCTGTGCCGGCAGGCTCATGGTCACACCCAGCGCGCGCCCACGCGGAATACCGTAACCTTGTGCACCGGGTCGCACTTGGGCATCAGTTTGCCGATCAACGCGTGGCCCGACTCGTGGTAGGCCGTGTTGCGGCGCTCTTCTTCGGGCATGACCATGCTCTTGCGCTCGGGGCCCATCAAAATCTTGTCTTTGGCTTTTTCGAAGTCCACCATCTCGACCACGCGGGCGTTGCGGCGCGCGGCCATCAACGCGGCTTCGTTGCAGAGGTTGGCGAGGTCCGCGCCGCTCATGCCGGGCGTGCCACGCGCGATGACGCTGGGGTTCACGTCTTGGCCCAAGGGCACCTTGCGCATGTGAACGTTGAGGATTTGCTCGCGGCCCCGGATGTCGGGCAGCGTCACGTAGACCTGGCGGTCAAAACGGCCCGGGCGCAGCAGCGCGGCGTCCAGAATGTCGGGCCGGTTGGTGGCCGCGACGACGATTACGCCGACGTTGGTCTCGAAACCGTCCATTTCGACAAGCATCTGATTCAGGGTTTGCTCGCGCTCGTCATTGCCGCCGCCCAAGCCTGCGCCACGCTGGCGGCCCACGGCGTCAATCTCGTCGATGAAGATGATGCAGGGCGCGTTTTTCTTGGCGTTGTCAAACATGTCGCGCACGCGGGCCGCGCCGACGCCGACGAACATCTCGACAAAATCAGAGCCTGAAATCGAGAAGAACGGCACTTTGGCTTCACCAGCGATGCCTTTGGCCAGCAAGGTTTTGCCGGTGCCCGGAGGGCCAACCAGCAACAGGCCACGCGGAATGCGCCCGTCGAGTTTCTGGAACTTGGCCGGGTCTTTCAAAAAGTCGACCACTTCCTTCACTTCTTCTTTGGCTTCGTCGCAACCGGCCACATCGGCAAAGGTGACCTGATTGGTGTTTTCGTCCATCATGCGAGCTTTGGATTTGCCGAAGCTGAAGGCGACACCCTTGCCGCCGCCCTGCATCTGGCGCATGAAATACACCCACACGCCGATCAAAAGCAGCATCGGGCCCCAGCTGACCAGCAGGGTCATCAAGAGCGAACTTTCTTCACGGGCTTTCACGTCAAACTTGACGCCGTTGGCGATCAGGTCGCCGACCAGGCCGCGGTCAAGGTAGGTGGCGGTAATGCGCACTTTGCGGTCGTCGTTCGTCACCGCCACAATCTCGGTGCCGCCGGGGCTCTCTTGGATGATGGCGCTCTTGATCTCACGCTTGCGCACTTGCTCCAGAAAATCCGAGTACCCCACATAACTCGCGCCCGCCGCGCCTTTGGAATCGAATTGCTTGAACACGGTGAACAGCACAAGGGCGATCACCATCCAGACGGCAACTTTAGAAAACCACTGATTATTCAAACCGGACTCCAGTGCAGAGGCAAAAAAGCGATCACATTAAAAACCATCACGATGCTGTGACGGTTTGATGACCACGTAGGCATCAAGTGCGCCCCATTTTAGGCGTTTCAAGGCTTCTCCACCTGTAAAACACACTATTTCACGGGTTTTTCAAGCCCACACCGACCAAAAACGTCTCCGACGATTTGTCGCGCGAGGCCTTTGGCTTATGCGGTTTGACAACGTGGAAGCTGCCTTTGAAGAGTTTGACCAAGGTGTCGTACCCCGCACCGTGGAATACCTTGGCCACCAGCGCGCCCTGCGGCTTGAGGTGCGCTTGGCTGAAATCGATGGCCAGTTCGATCAAATGCTCGATGCGCGCTGTGTCTGCAGCGGCAATGCCCGACAAGTTGGGCGCCAAGTCCGAGACGACCAAATCAGCCTTGCGCCCGGCCATCTCAGCCACCACCCTGGCGAGCAGTTCTGCCTCGCGAAAGTCGCCCTGGAAAAAAGTCACCCCCTCGATGTGCTCCATGGGCAGAATATCGAGCGCGACGATGGTGCCGTTGAGCTTAGTCGTCGCGCCTTCTGGCCCGTTCACGTTGCCCATGCGGCGGCGCAGATACTGGCTCCACGCACCGGGCGTCGAGCCCAAATCGACCACCAATTGCCCCGGCTTGACCAAATGGAAAACTTCGTCGATCTCCCGCAGCTTGAACGCGGCGCGGGCGCGGTAACCCTCTTTGGTGGCGAGCTTCACCCACGGGTCGTTGACGTGGTCATTGATCCAGGCGCGGTTGACTTTGCTGCTTTTGCTTGATTTCATTCTGCTTTTGGCTTTAGCTTCGATAATAGCGGCATGGCCCACATCAAACTCACTGTCCAAGACCGCAAACAACACCGCGCCGAGGCGCACCACCTCGACCCGGTGGTGATGATCGGCAACGACGGCCTGACCGACGCTGTCAAAAAAGAAACCGATTTCGCGCTCAAGGCGCACGGGCTCATCAAAGTGCGCGTGCTCGCCGGAGAGCGCGACGCCCGCGAGGCGATGTACATGGCCCTGTGCGACGAACTCGGCGCCGCGCCCATCCAGCACATCGGCAAACTGCTGGTGCTGTGGCGCCCCAAAGCCGCCAAAGAAAAAGCGGTGGACGAAGACCGCATGCCCGGCCCCCGCGACGTGAAAGTACTCAAGTACAGCACCCGTGGCGGCCAGCGGCCCGAAGTGAAAACCCTGCGTGTTTTAGGCAACCAGCGCCTGACGCAGGGTGGAGAAATCAAACGCGCCAAACGCAAACAAGTCAGCGTGAAGAAGCGTAGTCAGACTTGATTTGGCCTTGCTTGGGGTGGTTTGGTGATTTTTTCTGCTATATTGTTAATAGTAAACTATCGCCAATTCACGTGACCCAGGGGCATTAAAACTGGCTCTCTTCCGTTTCGGGTGGCCCACCACAGCCCACCCCAGCCTGAAGGTATTGTGTGGAGACACAGACACTCAGGAGAAACGCAAATGCAAGAGGAATTGTTTTGCCGCGCTTTGGGGCTGGGCGAACCGTGGGCAGTTGAACGTGTGGCGCTGGATGTGGCGCACAGGCGTATTGACCTGCACATCGTCTGGCGCGCCAACAGCGCAGCCTGCCCGGCCTGTGGCGCAGCCGAACAACCAGTGCATGACCATCGGCTGCGCAGTTGGCGCCATCTGGACTTCTTCGAGTTTGAAGCCCATGTGCATTGCAACCTACCGCGCATCGCTTGCAGCCGGTGCGATGCCACCAGCCAGCTCAAGGCGCCCTGGGCGCGCGAAGGCAGCCGCTTCACGCTCCTGTTTGAAGCCTTGGGCCTGACGCTGGCGCGCGAGATGCCGGTGGCCGCCTGCGCACGCATCCTGCGCTGCCCGCAGAACGCTTTGTGGCGGCAAATTGATGCCCAAGTCGAGCTGGCGCGTGCCAAACAGAGCTACAGCGACGCCCAAGTCATCGGCATGGATGAGACCTCCTGCGCCAAAGGCCACAGCTACATCACCCTGGTGCACGACCTGTCGCGCGCCCAACTCATCTACGCCACACCCGGCAAAGACGCCAGCACGGTGCAGCGCTTTTGTGAAGACTTCAAGTGCCACCAAGGCAAGCCTGAGGCCGTTGAGGTGGTTTGCATGGACATGTCCAAGGCGTTCATTGCGGGGGCGCCGCAGTATTTGCCAGGCGCAGCCGTGGCCTTTGACGGGTTTCACGTTGTTCAGTTGGCCAACAAGGCGGTTGATGCGGTGCGCCGTGAGGAGGCCACAAGCGAAGGCCGCTGGCTCAAGAAGACGCGCTGGTGCTGGCTCAAGGACAAAGCCCGCTGGACGCCCAAGGAGCAAGACAAGATGGGCTGGCTGTCTGGCAGCCGCTTGAAGACCGCCAGGGCGTGGCGCATCAAGGAGGCGCTGCGTGACATTTATGCGCTGCGCGGCGGGCCCGCCCACCATGCCAGCGACGCTGCGCAGGCACTCAAGAAGTGGCTGCACTGGGCCCAGCGCTCGCAGTTGCACCCCGTCAAGGACTTGGCCCGCACCATCAAGCAGCACTGGGCTGGCATCCTCAAAGCGTTTGAGGCGTCCCACCTGCACACCGGTTACGTCGAGGCGGTCAATTCGTTGTTGCAAGCGGCCAAAGCCAAGGCGCGCGGCTATGGCACAACCCGCCACTTCATCGCCATGGCTTTCCTGATCGCCGGCAAGCTCACGCACTTGCCTGCCAATCCGCTTCTACGGGCAACCACAATACCTTCA
>JANLYO010000294.1:0-2875 GCA_031365665.1 Rhodoferax sp.
GCCTGAGGCCACAATGACTCGCTCAAACAGGGCCGACAAATGCTCCGTGTCAAACACCACGATATCCTGGGCTTTGACGTCTTCCAGGCCATCGACGATGGCGCGCTGGAGTTTTTGGGTGTCTTTTTTGGCGGCGCCAACAGTTTGATTCAGGCTGGTCATTAATCAGAAGTGTAAAGATGATGGTGTGCAATATAGCGCGCAACCTCAACGCCTACCAGAGGAGTTACGTCGCCGTTTGTGGCGACACGCCGACGGATATCGGTTGCGCTGATGCTGCTGCTGGGCATTTCAAGGGCCACAAATTGCCTCTTGAATGAGTCTCGAAGCCAAGGGTAGGACTCCGAAACGATGCCGGGTCTCTGCGTTTCTGGCCTTTCAGCTATGCATATTGTAGCATATTGGAGCATGGCCTGCCATTCGTGCCAAGTGGGCAAGGCACGCGCCTGATCGCCTCCGATCAGCAAAAACAGTTCAACCCCTGGCTCGCTGGCAGTGATCTCGCGCAGCGTGTCAATGGTGTAGCTGGGGCCGGTTCGCCGGGTTTCCCGGTCATCCACCACCACCCGAGCTTCCCGTTCAAACGCCAAACGAGCCATCGCCAGCCGATGGGCAGGCGCACTCAAGGGACGGCTTTTATGCCACGCTTGGCCCGTGGGAATCACCCGCAAAACGTCCAAGTTGAGTTGATCCACCGCCGCCTGGGCCAGCGCCACATGGGCCAAATGCGGCGGATCGAATGCGCCGCCAAAGATGCCCACACGCGGGGCGGTGGCCATCAAAGCCACCGTTACAACCAATCCCGGCACACCAGGAACTTCTTGCAAAGCGCTTCTTCCGCGCTGCCTGGCTCAGGCGTGTGCTGGTAACTCCAAGAGGCCAGCGGCGGCATCGACATCAAAATCGACTCGGTGCGCCCGCCCGATTGCAGGCCGAAATGGGTGCCGCGATCCCACACCAGGTTGAACTCCACATAACGGCCACGCCGGTATAGCTGGAAATCCCGCTCGCGCCGGGTGTAGGGTATGTTTTTACGGCGCTCCACAATTGGCAGATAGGCTGCCAGCAGCGCATCGGCCACCGATTGAATCAGCGCAAAACCTTTGTCAAAACCACCCTCGGCAAAGTCGTCAAAGAAAATGCCACCAACGCCACGCGGTTCATTGCGATGTTTCAAAAAGAAATAGTCGTCGCACCAGGTTTTGAAACGGGGGTATTTGTCGTCACCGAAGGCCTGCAATGCGGTTTTGCATGATTGATGAAAATGCACGGCGTCTTCTTCAAAGCCGTAATACGGCGTCAAATCCATGCCGCCGCCAAACCAGCATACTGGCACAGTGGCCTCGCCGTTTTGAGCCGCAGGCGTCGCGGCCAACATGCGCACATTCATGTGGACAGTAGGCACATAAGGATTACGCGGGTGAAACACCAGGGAGACACCCATCGCCTCAAACGGCGCGCCCTTGAGTTCAGGGCGGCTCTGCGTAGCCGACGGCGGCAAATTCGCCCCCCGCACTTGCGAAAACCCGCAACCGGCACGTTCAAAAACCGCGCCGCCCTCCAATATCTGCGTGATGCCCTGCCCTTGTAGCGGCTCGCCGGGTGCTTTTTGCCAGGCATCGGACACAAACTTCCCGCCATCCACAGCGGCGATGGCCGCCGTGATTCGGTTTTGAAGACCCTTCAGGTAATGGGCAACCGCCGCAGAATCCATATCAGCTCACCGTTTGATGGCGCGCCAGCCAATGTCTTTGCGGAATTGTTGACCGTCAAACCGGATTGACGAGGCCACCTCATAGGCCCGCTGTTGCGCCAGTTTCACGTTGTCAGCCAAGGCCGTGACACACAACACCCGCCCACCGCTGGTCACCGTCAGTTTGCCCTTGGCCAGGGTTCCGGCGTGGAATACCGCCGCATCGTCGGTGTCGGTGGGCAAGCCGGTGATCACGTCGCCCTTGCTAGGATTCTCTGGGTAACCGTGCGCGGCCATCACCACACCCAGGGCGACGCGGCGGTCCCATTCCAGCTCAATCTTGTCCAGTTGTCCATGCGCGCCAGGCTCGGTGGCGGCCATCAACACATCGACCAGGTCGGTTTTGAGCCGCATCATGATCGGTTGGGTCTCGGGATCGCCCATGCGGCAGTTGAATTCCAGGGTTTTGGGATGGCCTTGCTTGTCGATCATCAAACCGGCGTAAAGGAAGCCGGTGAAGGGGATGCCGTCCTTCTCCATGCCCTTGACGGTCGGCAAGATGACTTCGCGCATCGCACGCGCATGCACGGCGGGTGTCACCACAGGTGCCGGGGAATACGCGCCCATGCCGCCAGTGTTGGGGCCAGCGTCACCGTCTTTGAGGCGTTTGTGGTCCTGGCTGGTGGCCAGTGTCAGCACGTTTTTGCCATCCACCATCACAATGAAACTGGCTTCCTCGCCTTGCAGAAACTCTTCAATGACCACCCGCGCACCGCCTGCGTTGTGCACCACGCCCAGGGTGTTGTCCACCAGCATGAAGTCAATCGCGGCATGCGCTTCCGGCAAACTCATCGCCACCACCACGCCTTTGCCAGCCGCGAGTCCATCGGCTTTCACCACAATCGGCACGCCGATTTTATCGACATAGGCGTGCGCCAGTGCCGCGTCAAAGAAAGTTTCATGGTCGGCCGTCGGAATGCCGTGGCGTTTCATGAAGGCCTTGGAAAATGCCTTGGAGCTCTCCAATTGCGCCGCCGCCTGGGTCGGGCCAAACACCCGCAGACCGTGAGCGCGGAATTCATCGACGACGCCAGCGGCCAGCGGGCCTTCAGGGCCCACCACCGTAACCGCTACTTTTTCAGCAGCTGCCCACGCCCGCAATTCCTTGATATCCGTGATATC
>JANLYO010000297.1:0-1922 GCA_031365665.1 Rhodoferax sp.
CGCGGCGACCTGCCCAAACGCGAGCCGGGCTGGGTCAAGGAGTGGGACGACAAAGGCATTTACAAAAAGCTGCGCGACGCCCGCCTGGGAAAACCCAAGTTCATCCTGCACGACGGCCCGCCCTACGCCAATGGCCAGTTGCACATTGGCCACGCTGCCAACAAGATCCTGAAAGACATGATCGTCAAAGCGCGCCAGCTCAAGGGCCTGGACGCGCAGTACATCCCCGGCTGGGACTGCCACGGCCTGCCGATTGAAAATGCCATCGAAAAGCTCCATGGCAAAAGATTGACCCCCACGGTCGCTGAAGGCTCCCTGCCCCCCGAGGGGGCCGTGCAGGGGCTGGGGAGCGGCCCGTCACCCCTGCTTTCCCGCGCCGAAATACAGGCCAAATGCCGCGCTTTCGCCACCGAACAAATCGCCCAGCAGATGGCTGATTTCAAACGCGTGGGCGTTCTGGGCCAGTGGGACAAGCCTTACCGCACGATGGATTTCGCCACCGAAGCCAACGAGCTGCGTGCCTTGAAGCGGGTGGTCGAGCGGGGCTTTGTCTACCGGGGCTTGAAGCCCACCTACTGGTGTTTTGACTGCGGCTCCAGCCTCGCCGAATTTGAAATTGAATACGCTGACAAAAAGTCGCAAACCTTGGACGTCGGATTTTTGTGCGCCGAACCCGACAAACTCGCCGCAGCGTTTGGCCAGACCGCGCTGGACAAAGACGCCTTCGCCGTGATCTGGACGACCACTGCCTGGACGATTCCGGCCAACCAGGCACTCAACCTCAACCCGGCCTTGACTTACGCCCTCGTTGACACCCCACGCGGCCTCTTGGTGCTGGCCGAGTCGCTGGTCGAGCAATGCCTGCAGCGTTACCAACTCACCGGCAGCGTGCTGGCCACCTGTGAGGGCGAAAAACTCGCGCTGCTGAAATTCAAACACCCGTTTGCCCACGTTCACGCGGGTTACAAGCGCGAAAGCCCGGTCTTCCTCGCCGACTACGCCACCGCAGACGACGGCACCGGCGTGGTTCATTCCGCGCCCGCTTACGGCGTGGAAGACTTCAACTCCTGCATCAAAAACGGCTTCAGTTACGACGACGTGTTGAACCCGGTGCAGGGCAACGGCGTTTACGCGCCTGATTTGCCGCTCTTCGGTGGTCAGTTCATCTGGAAAGCCGCGCCCGTCATCATCGACGCCTTGCGCGACGCGGGCCGACTCTTCGCCACCCAAACCATCGAACACAGCTACCCGCACTGCTGGCGCCACAAAACGCCGGTGATCTACCGCGCCTCGGCCCAGTGGTTCATTCGCATGGATGAGGGCGAAGGCGTATTTACCAAAGACAAAGCGCCGCAGACTTTGCGTCAAACCGCGCTGGCCGCCATCGAGGCCACCCAGTTTTACCCCGAAAACGGCCGTGCGCGTTTGCGTGACATGATCGCTGGCCGGCCCGACTGGTGCATCAGCCGCCAGCGCAACTGGGGCGTGAACATTCCTTTCTTCACCCACAAAGCCACCGGCGAATTGCACCCGCGCACGCTGGACATCATCGACCAGGCGGCCAGCATTGTGGAGAAAGGCGGTGTTGAGGCCTGGAGCAAATTGAGCGCCATCGATGTGCTGGGCGATGCGCCTGGGGAAGGCGCTGACTACGACAAGAGCACCGACATTCTTGAAGTGTGGTTTGATTCCGGCACCACGCACTACACCGTGCTGCGCGGCAGCCATCGCGGCGCGGCGGCTGATGCCAGCGCCTCCACCAACAGCACATCCACCGGCCCACTGGCCAACGCGCATGACGTCGGCCCTGAAGCGGACTTGTACCTCGAAGGCCACGACCAGCATCGTGGCTGGTTCCATTCATCCTTGCTCACCAGCGCCGCCATGAACGGCCGCGCGCCCTACCGGGGCCTGCTCACGCA
>JANLYO010000004.1:0-15838 GCA_031365665.1 Rhodoferax sp.
CCTGCGCGCAGGTGACGTCCTGGCCGTGTTCCCAGAAGGCACCACGTCGGATGGCACTTCACTGCTGCCCTTTCACGCCAATCTGTTTCAGGCTGCCGTGTCCGCCAATGCACCGGTGCAGCCCGTGTTGATTCAATACCTGGATCAAAAAAGCGGGCGGCCCAGCCAGGCCGCAGACTTTGTGGGGGACGAGTTTTTTTTGGTGTCTGTCTGGCGCACCTTGTGCACACCGGGCCTGGTCGCACAAATCCGCTTGGGCGAACCGCAGAGCATCGATTCCCGCGACCGGCGGGCACTCGCGGCCCAGCTTCGCGAAGCGGTTGCTGCGCTCAAACCGACGCCACCTGAAGCATCCCGGCCGTTCGATGGCTGAATGCCAAGACGCCGTCGCTTTTTAAAGAGCCCGCCATTCGTCCGAACCCATCTGTCGCCGGCGCCTTGATGCTGTTTTTAGCCCTACCACTGGGCTGGGCGTTCGCGGCTGCGCTTGTGGCCGCCTTGAATGCTGACGCGTGGTTGGCTTTTGTGGCTGACATCCAAACGCCCAAAGCCTTGTTGGCCTCGTTGTGGACGGGCATTGCCGCCTCGTTTCTGGCCACGGCCGGCACGGCGTGGCTGCTCTCCAAAACTTTTCCGGGCCCAGGATGGCCCCGGCTGCTGCGTTTATTGGGGCCGATGCTGGCGGTGCCGCATGCTGCGTATGCCATTGGGTTGATGGCCTTGTTGGCCCCCAGCGGTTGGCTCCTGCGCGCTTTGTCGCCCTGGGCGACCGGCTTTTCATCGCCGCCCGCCTGGGTCACCACACAAGATCCGCTGGGGCTTGGGTTGATTGTGGTGCTGGTGTTCAAAGAAATTCCGTTTTTATTGTGGGCCGCTGCGAGCCAATTGCAGCGCGCGGACGCAGGCCAACGATTGACGCGCGAATTGGCACTTGCGCGAAGCCTGGGTTATGGCGCATCGCAGGCCTGGTGGCGGGTCGTTTGGCCGCAACTCTGGCCACGCCTGCGCTGGCCGATGATGGCAGTGCTGGCCTACGGCTTGACCGTCGTGGATGTGGCATTGGTCATCGGGCCGACATCACCGCCCACGCTTTCGGTTCTGGCCTGGTCGTGGTTGCAAGATGCCGATCTGGCGCTCAATGCGCAGGGTGTTGTCGCAGCATGGGCGCTGGCGGGTTTGCTCGCATTGCTGGTGATCGTTTTTTGGCAGCTGCCCGGACTGCCGTTTTGGCGCGGGCGATGGACCTCAGGCAATCGGGGGGCCCTCGCGCCACTGAACCCGCACCGCTCGGCCGCACGCAGCATGTCTGTGTCGGCGGAGTTTGCTGTGCTGCTCCTGATGTATCTTGCTGTGATTTTTGCCTTGCTGGCGGGCAGCGTTTCGGGCGTCTGGGCGTTCCCCGAACTGCTGCCTCAAACCTTGACCTGGGATGCCTGGGCTTCGGTCGCCAGCAGCTTTGGATCGGTGAGCACTACGCTGACGCTGGCGCTGGCCAGCACCGCCACAGGCCTGGTCTGGTCTGTGGCATGGCTGGAATTTGCGCCACCGAATTGGGACCAACGTCTGCGCAAAGCCATCTACCTGCCTTTGTTGATGCCGTCGGTGGTGTGGATCGTGGGGGTGCACGGGTTGACATTGGCGTGGGACATCGATGCGACATGGACCGGCGTCTGGATCGCCCACAGCCTGGCGACGCTTCCCTACATCCTGATTGCGCTGAGCCCGGCCTACCTGGGGTTTGACGTGCGGTATTGGTCAATCTGCGCTTCAATGGGCCGCTCGCGCGCAGTGTTTCTCTTGCAGCTCAAATGGCCTTTGTTGCGCGCGGCAATAGCCTCGGCCGCCGCCGTGGGTTTTGCGGTCAGCGTGGCGCAATACCTGCCGACGCTGTTTATCGGTGCCGGCCGGTTGACAACGGTGACCACAGAAGCCGTGACCCTGGCCTCGGGCGCCCAGCGGTCTTTGACTTCTGCTTACGCCGCATTGCAATGGCTGCTGCCAGTGCTGGGGTTTGGCCTGGCCGCTTGGTTGGGGCAGGCACGCCGCTTCGCCGCGAACCCGCGTTGATTCAGCCGGGGCGCACGCTCAGGTGCAGGCAACAGGCCGGCATATATCATTGGATGCATCCTGTCACCTTCCAGCCCTGCTTTCGACTCATGACGCTCCAACCCACCCGCACCGCACATATCCCTGGTCACCGTTTTTTACACGCACCCGGCCCGACCCACCTGCACCATGCCGTGGTCGAAGCCATGAGCCGGCAACCGCTGGATCATGGCGACCCTCGCCTGTTGGAAATGGTCGCCGCGTGTGAGGCTGGCATCAAGGCGCTGCTGCAATCACCCCACGCGCATGTCTTCATGTACGCCACCAACGGCCACGGCGCGTGGGAAGCTGCACATGCCAATTTGCTTGCGGTGGGCGACACCGTGCTGATTCCCGGCACCGGGCACTTCTCAGAATCGTGGGCGGTTCAAACGGAAGCCTTGGGCGCGGTCGTCATGCGCACACCCTGGCGCGAAGGTTATCTGCTGGACCCGCCTGAGATTGAAGCAGCGCTTCGGGCCGATAAAACCCACGCCATCAAGGCCGTATTCACCGTCCATACCGACACTGCCAGCGGCATGACCAATGACCTGGCCGCCATCCGCGCCGCCATGGACGCCGCCAACCATCCGGCGCTCTTCGTCGTGGATGTCGTCGCCTCCCTGGGCGCAGCGCCCTTTGACATGCTCGCCCTGCGGGCCAACGTCGTGATCGGCGCGTCGCAAAAAGGCTTGATGTGTACGCCAGGGCTTGGATTCTGCGCCGTTGACGACAGCACACTCGCACTCACGCGGAACAACCCCAATCCACGTTTCTATTGGGACTGGATCCGTCGCCTGGGTGAACACGCCTACCAAAAATTCTGCGGCACAGCGCCACAAAATCTGCTGATGGGCATGCGGGCGGCTTTTGGGCTGATCGAACAAGAAGGCCTGCCCCAAGTCTTCGCGCGGCATCGGCGCATCGCGCTGGCCACCCACGCTGCCGTGCAATGTTGGGGCCGCGCCGGACAGTTCGGATTTTTCAGCAAGGTCGAGGCCGCAAGGTCGGTCTCCGTCACCGCCATCACAGTCGCACCGGGTGTCGATGTCGAGGCTTTGCGCACCGTGGCACGTGAACGCTTTCAGGTCGCTTTTGCGGGTGGGTTGGGGCCCCTCACCGGCAAGATTTTCCGCATTGGCCATCTGGGTGACATCAATGAAGCGATGATTTTGGGTTGCCTGGGCGGCATTGAAGCGGCCATGGCGGTGCAGGGCCTGGCCTTTGAGCCTGGCGTATCAGCCGCAGCGGCCAGTTTGGCGCAGGAACGCTGAAGTCTGCGTTAGTTTTTCATTTCATTTTCATTCCACACAAGCGCGGGAATCCCTATGCAAAACCGTCAATTGGGCAAAAGCCCACTGCAAGTGTCACCGCTGTGTTTCGGTGGCAATGTGTTTGGCTGGACAGTAGACGAAAAAACATCGTTTGCCCTGCTGGACGCCTGGCTGGACGCGGGCTTCAACTTTGTCGACACTGCCGATGTCTATTCCGCCTGGGTGCCTGGCCACACGGGTGGCGAGTCGGAAACCGTGCTGGGCAAATGGTTCAAAAAGAGCGGCAAACGCCGGCAAGTGGTGCTGGCCACGAAGGTTGGCAAACCGATGGGGCCTGGCAAAACCGGGTTGAAGCCCGCCTACATCCGCCAGGCCGTCGAAGACTCGCTCAAACGCCTGCAAACCGATGTGATTGACCTCTACCAATCCCATGATGACGACGCCAGCACGCCAATGGAAGAAACACTGGGCGCATTTGATGGGCTTGTCAAAGCCGGCAAAATATGCGCGATTGGCGCATCCAACTTCACCGCGCCGCGGCTTGAACTTGCCCTGCAAACCAGCGAAAAACTGGGCCTGGCGCGTTACGAGAGTTTGCAGCCGCTGTACAACCTGTATGACCGCGCTGTGTTTGAGGACGCGTTGGGGCCGCTGTGCCTCACACAAAATATGGGCGTGATCAATTTCTACACCCTGGCCGCTGGTTTTCTCACCGGCAAATATCGGTCTGCCGAAGACGCCGCCAAAAGCCCGCGTGGCAAAGGCGCCACCGCCAAATACCTGAACCCACGTGGTTTGAAAATCCTCGATGCGCTCGACGCGATGGCGCCAGATTACTCGGCAACGCCGGGTCAATTGGCCGTGGCTTGGTTGATGTCACGCAAGGGTGTCACCTCACCGATTGCCAGTGCGACCTCACTGCCACAACTGGCCGAACTGGTTGCGGCTGCGAACCTCACGGTTGAGGCCGCCGATCTGGCTTTGCTTGATTCAGCCAGCGCTTAAGGTGATTGGCTAGCCAGCATCACCCCACGCTACTCGATTTTCGCCAATTTTTTCTCGAAGCCTTCTGCCGCCCAGGCTCCTAGACGGTTATTTGGCAGCCGGTTTCGCTGGCCCGGACTCGGCAGTTGTGGAAGGTATGCCCAAACGTTTGGTAACTGCCTGCTCCAAAGCTTTGACTTTGGGTTCAATGATGGTGCGTGTGTCTGCCACCAGCTTTTCCCCCAAAGACTTCTGCAGTTCACCATTGAGCTGCGCAAACTTTTTGTTGATCGGCGACTCCATGATCTTGATCAACTCACGCAACTCGTCTTCAGAGAACTTTTCTTCCAGCAGCGCACCAATGGTGCTGGGGGCCAGTTTCACGGCGCGCTCACGGGCAATCGGCACCACGTCGTCCGAATATTTTTTGAAGTCGGACTGAATTTCCTTGGCAATGTCTTGACGTTTTTCGGGCGGCACGCGGGTTTGCAACGCTACCGTGGCGCCCTGCATCATTTGCTGGGCCGGTTGTTGCACCAGCGCGGTCGCCAAGCCCTCAATCGCAGGGCGCTGTAGTTGGAGAATTTTGACAATCAGCTCATTTTTAGCCGCTGACGATTGCGCCAAAGCCAGCGGACCAAGCAGCACACCCGTGGTGATCGACAAACCCAGCAGAATTTTCTTGAACATGCAAACTCCAGTGAACAGTTGTACGCAAAACGCGCGAGCGTCCTGCCAAGTTGACATTATCGCCGCGCTGTTGTGTGTACTGCGATAGGCCGCCATCACGCAGCGGGAATTGGGTAACAATTGCGCCATGACCTGCCATGCCCACCACATCCGCTATGTTTGTAGTAGCGGTATCTACAACATCAAATTGACCCGTTGGCTGCTTTTTGCCTGCATCGCCGCGCTCCAGGCCTGCGCGGTGCCCTTTGACTTGCAAGGCCACCGAGGTGCGCGCGGCCTGGCGCCCGAGAACACGCTGGCCGCCTTTGACCGCGCGCTGGACGTGGGCGTCTCCACACTCGAGCTCGACATTGCCATCACCGCCGACAAAATCGCCGTGATATCGCATGACCCGGCCCTTTTGGAGGCCATCACCCGCGACGCCCAGGGCCGCTGGTTGCCCGCCAAGGGGCCCTTGATCAGCCGCCTGAGCCTGGCCGAGCTGCAAAGCCACGATGTGGGCCGCGCCAACCCGGAGTCGCCCTACGGCAAGCAATTCCCCCAACAGACCCCCAGCGATGGTGAACGGGTGCCCACCCTCGCAGCGCTCTTCAAACGAGTCCAGGAGCGCGGCGCACACCATGTCAAGTTCAACATAGAAACCAAAATCGTCCCGAGCCTGCCGCATGAAACCGTGGCGCCGCAGGAATTTGTCGACACGCTCCTGGCCACCATCAACGCCGCCCACATGGCCCGGCGTGTCACCATACAAAGTTTTGACTGGCGCACCTTGCAACTGGTGCAGAAACAGGCCCCCGGCATTCCCACGGTCTACTTGAGTGTGGAAGGCCCCAATTTCAACAACGTGGCCGACGGCAGTTGGAGCGCTGGCCTGAAGAAGGCCGATTTCGCCTCCGTGCCGCACATGGTCAAGGCCGCTGGCGGGGCGGTGTGGTCGCCCAACTTCAACAACCTGACCGAAGCCCTGGTCAAACAGTCAAAAGCCCTCGCGCTACCGGTGATCCCGTGGACAGTCAATAGCCCTGCCGATATGGATCGCCTGGTCAAGTGGGGCGTCGACGGCATCATCACCGACTACCCAGATCGCCTGCGCCAAGTGATGCAGGCCAACGCCCTAGCCCTGCCACCCGCGCTTTCACCCATGCCCAGAAACAAACCCGCATCTCCGTAGAACGGATGACCCTGGCGTTATTCACCCGTCGGCTCGGCACACCCCAGCGCGTGTTGATCGAAAACCTGCGCCTCGCGGTGCCCGCAGGCGCCATACACACCGTGATGGGCGACAGCGGCTCGGGCAAATCCAGCCTGTTGGCGGCGATCTGCGGCACGCTGGCGCCTGGTTTGCAGTTTGACGGCGAAGTCTCGCTGCATGGCCAGCGCATCGACACCTGGCCGACCGAGCGGCGGCGCGTCGGCATCCTGTTTCAGGAAGACCTGCTGTTTGCCCACATGACCGTGCGTGAAAACCTGCTCTTTGCCGTGCCGCCAGCGCCGCGCGCTGAACGCCAACGCCGCGAAGACAAAGTCGAGGCTGGCCTCGCCGACCTGGAGATGACCGAGTTTGCAGAAGCTGACCCGGCCACCTTGTCGGGCGGCCAACGCGCCCGCGTGTCGCTCATGCGCGCGCTCCTGGCCGAGCCGCAGGCCTTGCTGCTGGACGAACCGTTTTCAAAACTCGACGTAGCGCTGCGCGTTCGCATGCGCCAGTTGGTTTTTGAACTGGTGGCGCGACGCCAGTTGCCGGTGCTGCTGGTAACCCATGACGATGCCGACATAGCCGACACGGCGCGGGTGACGCGCCTGAAGTCAGTCACCTGAGCGAGCGCCACAGCCACACCCCCATGCTGGACAAACCCGCCACCGCTTTGATCCGACCCGCTGTGGACGCGCTGGCCCGCGTGCTCTCGCGGCTCGGCGTGAGCGCCAACCAGGTCACGCTGGCGGCGTTCGCCATCGGCCTTGTCGCTGCGTATTGGGTAGCTACCTCGGCCTATATGGCCGGACTTGTGGCCATCTTGTTATCCAGAACCCTGGACGCGCTGGACGGTGCCGTGGCGCGCCAGAGCCAAGCCACTGACGCAGGCGGGTTTCTCGACATTTCCCTGGATTTTCTGTTCTACGCCAGCATTCCGCTGGCTTTTGCCTTCAGCAACCCGCTGCAAAACGCCCTGCCCGCTGCCGTGTTGCTGGCCGCCTTTGTCGGCACAGCCTCCAGTTTTTTGGCCTTTGGCATCCTGGCGGCCAAGCGCGGCTTGAAAAGCACCGCTTATCCGCACAAATCGTTCTACTTTTTGGGTGGTTTGACCGAAGCCACCGAAACCTTGGCCTGTTTTGCCGCGATGTGCCTGTGGCCCCACTATTTCCCCGAGCTCGCCTACGGCTTCACGCTGCTGTGCGGCATCACCATCACCACCCGCGTGGTGGGCGGCTTTCTGGCTTTGCGGGACGCACCGTGATCCGCCACCTGGTGTTGCTGGGCATGGGGCCGGGGCATCTTTTGCTGCTGAAAGCCCTGCTGAAAAAGCGGCCAGCGGATGTCGCCATCAGCTTGATTTCGCGGCAAAAGCGGTATGTGGGCGACGCCCATCTGTTGCAGAGCGTTGCCACCCGGGTGGCGATGGATAACTGCGGCGTGCTGCTGGAGCCACTCTTGCGCGCTGCCACCGTGCGCCAGCTTCATCACCACGTGAAGGCCGTCGACCCCGCCGCCAAAGTGCTCCTGCTCGACGACGGGCGCGAGCTGCGTTTTGACTGGCTGAGCCTGGAACCCGAACCCGCGCAACGCCGCGACGCCCTTGAGGCCGCCCTGCCCGGCGCGCGCGCCAACGGCCTCTTTATCCGCCCGCGCGAAGCCTTTTGCGCACTATGGCCACGTGTGGCCGAACTCGCCGCTGCCCGCCCCTTGAGCCTGGCGGTGATTTGCGGCAGCCCGCCGGCCAAGGCGCCAACGCCAGCAGAATCCAAGCCCGTGGCTTGGGCCGATGAAAAATTCGCCATAGAACTGGCCTTTGCCGTGCGCCGCGCCTGCGGCGGTTCGGCCGTCACGCTCATCACGGGCGGCCAACCGGTGGCCGATGGACGCCATCCAGCGCTGCAAAGCTGTTTGCAAACCGCATTGAAACAACGCCGCATCACCGTACTAGTGGACGCGGCCAGCGGCATCCAAAGCGGCGAAGTGGTGCTGCGCAGCGGCGCGCGCCTGTCATGCGACGTGCCGCTCTTGGCCTTGGATGCCGCGCCGCCCACCTGGCTGGCAGACAGTGGCCTGGCGCTGGATGCCCAAGGGCAGGTGGCCGTGGACGCGGCGAACCGCTCCACCAGCCACCCGCATGTGCACGCTCACGGTTCCTGGCCGGCCTCCAAGTCGATGCCTTCTGCGCGGCAACTGGCAGCCAATTTGTGTGCCGTGATGGATCAAAAGCCACCGCCACAAGGCCGACCGGCACGCAAGCCCCAAGCCTTGGCCCCAGCGCAGTGGCTCGATACCGCTGACGGCCGGGCGGTGCTGGGCTGGCGCGGCTGGGCCTGGCAAAGCTGGGTGGCAGGGGCTGCACTTCGATGGCTTCATCAAAGTTAAAATAAATAATTTATGTAATTTTAAGTTTATTAAAACAGACATTAAGCCACGTAATATATTAATTTATTGCTATATAATTGTTTATATTAATGTAATATATTTAATTTATATTTAGTATATTATTAATAATAAACGAATAAATTAGATAGCGTGAACTGGTCCACTTCAGGCGCGCCCCCCCCATAGCACCCGACCCACAAGCTTCTGCAGCCCAGCGTAGCTTAAACATCAAAGATTCGTGTAATCTACCGAAGCTCGCACCCATCACCGCACCCACACTGTCAGGACGCCCCATGACCGCCCACCAAAACCCCGCCGCAGACCCCGCCACCGACCCCTTGAGCAGCCCCCAGCGGCGCGTTGACCAATTGCTCGCCCACTACGGAAGCAGCCACCAGCACCCGACCAACGAGCTGATCCACTACTTCGCCATCCCGGCCATCGTGTTCAGCCTGATCGGCCTTTTGCACTGGATCGAACCCTACCTGGCGCTGGGCGTCATCGCCGCCAGCGTGGTGTATTACGCGCGCCTCTCCAACACCTTCATGATCGTCATGACGCTGTCTGCGGCGCTGTGCCTGTACCTCGCCGGGCAACTCGGCGCCTGGCTGCTGCCCGCTTGCACTGGCATTTTTGTGGTCTCCTGGATCTTCCAGTTCATTGGCCACAAGATCGAAGGCAAAAAGCCGTCTTTTTTTGAAGATTTGCAATATTTGCTGATCGGCCCGCTGTTTGTGCTCTCCAAGCTGTTTTTGAAGCTGGGCGTGAAGTGGTGAACGTCAGCCTCGCGCCTTCAAGGCTTGGGCCAGCCCCGCTTTAGCCCAGGGCTATTGCAGCGATAAATTCAAATTAACCTTTAGGGAGCCAAGTCTTTGGCACTCTTTCAAAGAGAGTGCTAATATATTGCTTGGAATACAGGGTTATTACCTACTTGTGGGTGAAACCCGGTGATCCTTAAGGAGTTTTTGATGTCTGCTACCGCTGTTCTTTCTGCCAATGCTTTCGGTTTGCCCGCCGCCGCGCGACAGGTCGGCGGGAATGCGCTTGCAACGACGCTGACTGTTGCCAACCCCTGGGCCGTGGTGCCCTCGCTGGGCAATCTGGACGCCTACATCACCGCCGCCAACCGATTGCCCATGCTCACGCTCGAGCAAGAGCAGGAGTTTTCGCGCAAATTCAAGGCCGACAACGATCTGGATGCCGCTGGCAAGCTGGTGCTCTCGCACCTGCGCCTGGTGGTGTCGATCTCCCGCCAGTACCTGGGCTACGGCCTGCCGCACGGCGACCTCATCCAAGAGGGCAATGTGGGCCTGATGAAGGCCGTCAAACGCTTCGACCCCGACCAAGGCGTGCGCCTGGTGAGTTATGCCATGCACTGGATCAAGGCCGAGATCCACGAGTACATCCTGAAAAACTGGCGCATGGTCAAAGTGGCCACCACCAAGGCGCAGCGCAAGCTGTTTTTCAATCTGCGTTCGATGAAGCAGCGCTACAAGGCCGACGACGCCGCGTTTGACTCGAACCCCGAATCAGACGGCCTGAGCGAAGCCGCCAACACCCACATCGGCACCCACCGCGAAACCCTGAGCGAAGGCCAGATCGACGCGATGGCGCGCACGCTGAAGGTCAAACGCGAAGAAGTCATCGAGATGGAGATGCGGCTCTCGGGCGGCGACGTGTTGCTGGACCCAACGCCCAATGAAGATGGCGACGAGGCGTTTGGCCCCATCACGTACCTGACCGATACCGCCCACGAACCCACCGCCCTGATCGAATCGCACCAGCGTGATGTCTTGGCCAGCGACGGCATCGCTACCGCTTTGGAAGCGCTCGACGCGCGCAGCCGTCGCATCGTGGAGGAGCGCTGGCTCAAAGTGAACGACGACAGCTCAGGCGGCATGACCCTGCACGAACTCGCCGCTGAATACGGCGTGAGCGCCGAACGTATCCGCCAGATCGAATCCGCCGCGATGAAGAAGATGAAGAAGACGCTGGCGGAATACGCCTGAACCTGCGCCTGGGTTTGCGCCTGGCCCTGCGGCGGCCCCTTATTTGGGGCCAGCGGTTTTTGATGTATCGTGGCAGTCCCACATCCGGACTTTCCCGCGCATGACATCACCCACCGCGTCTGAACGCCTTGCCGACTCGCTCTATGGCGCCAATATCGGGGTGTGGGAGATGTTGGTCGAAAACGGCCAGTCCAACGTCAGCCCAGGTTGGTATCGGATGCTGGGGTATGCGCCCGGCGAGGTCAACGTCACCGATTTCAAGTGGCTGGCGTTCTTGCACCTCGACGATCAAAAGGTCTTTTTGTCCAGCATTTTCAGCCAAGCTGACGCCTCCAGCCATGCACAGTTTGAAATCGAATACCGCATGCGGCACAAGGCCGGCCACTGGGTCTGGCTCAGGACGCATGGCAAGGTTTTGCAGCGCGGGGCCGATGGCAAAGCCTGTCATATGGCGGGCATCAATTTCGACATCACCGAGCGGCGCCTCGCCGACGAAGCCCTGCGTGAGGCGCATAAAGTTGCCTTGGCCAACGAGGTGCGATTCCGCAGCCTGACCGAGCTCTCCAGCGACTGGTATTGGGAGCAAGACGCGTCTTTGTGCTTTGTGGAGTTTGTGGGAAACAAACACCACCCTATCCACCGTTATCGGGCTGAATACGGCAGCCAGCGCTGGGATGTCCCCGCGCTGAACATGACCGAGGCCGACTGGGACACTCACCGCGCCTTGCTCAATAACCGCCAGACCTTCTACAACCTGGAAATATTGCGGCCTGACGCGGACAGCGTTCTCGTCTGGACGTCCATCAGCGGCATGGCAATCTTTGGATTTGATGGCGAGTTTCAAGGCTACCGCGGCATCGGTCGCGACATCACGTCGCAGAAAGCCGCCGAAAACACCATCCGCGAGCTGGCCTTTTATGACACTTTGACCAGCCTGCCCAACCGCGCCAATTTGCTCGACCGGCTCAGAGACACTGTAGCCAACTGCCAGCGCAGCCCCAACCACGCGGCCTTGCTGTTCATCGACCTGGACAACTTCAAGCAACTCAACGACACCAAGGGCCACCAAACCGGCGATCTGCTGCTCAAGCAGGTCGGCCAGCGCTTGAAAAAATGCGTGCGCGAAGTGGACACGGTGGCGCGCCTGGGCGGCGACGAGTTCGTCGTGATCCTCAAAAGCCTGAGCGCGGTCGGCCCCGAGGCGGGTGTGCAAGCCAAATTGGTGGGCCAAAAAATCCTCAGCTCGCTCAATGAAATATACGATCTGGACGGCTTCGACCACCACTGCACGCCTAGCATCGGCGCGGTCGTGTTTGGCGCGCCCGAGTCTGACGTGGCCGAGTTGCTCAAACGCGCCGACACGGCCATGTACCAGGCCAAGGCCGACGGGCGCAATCTGCTGCGCTTTTTCGATCCCGCCATGCAGGCCGCCGTGGCCAAACGCAACGCTTTGGAGGTTGAGCTGCGCATGGCCGTGGCGGCGGACGAAATCTGCGTGCACTACCAAAGCGTCGTCAACGTGGACCAGCAAGTGCTCGGTTACGAAGCACTGGCGCGTTGGATGCATCCGGTGCGCGGCATCATCATGCCCAATGATTTCATCCCGCTGGCCGAAGACTCCGGCTTGATCCTGCCACTGGGCGCGCTGGTCTTGCGCAAAGCCTGCGAGCAACTGGCGCGCTGGGCGGACAACAGCGCCACGGCGGCTTACACAGTAGCCGTCAACGTGAGCGCCCGGCAGTTCCGCCAACGCGATTTTGTTGCCGTTGTCAGCGGCATTTTGACTGACACCGGCGCCAAACCCGAGCGGCTGAAGCTGGAGCTGACCGAAAGCCTGCTCTTGAACGACCTGCCCGACGTTGTCGGCAAAATGAACGCGTTGAAGCAGTTGGGCATCGGTTTTTCTCTCGACGATTTCGGCACAGGATATTCGTCGATGAGTTACCTCAAAAGCCTGCCGCTGTCCCAACTCAAAATCGACAAAGCCTTCGTGCGCGACGTGTTGACCGAACCCAGCGATGCGGCCATCGCCATCTCGATCCTCACGCTGGCGCAGGCCCTGCACCTGGAGGTGGTGGCTGAAGGCGTGGAAACCGATGGGCAATTGGCTTTTTTGGCCAAAAACGGCTGCAAGGCGTTTCAGGGCTTTTTGTTTGGGCGACCGGGTTTGCTACTTAATAAATAGCTAATTAACCATATTTCACGTGGCTTAGAGGTCAAAATTTCGTTAAACCTGTGCGCAGTTGAGTCTAAATCACATTTTGTTAATACCCATGTTAACAACTGTCAAAACTCCCCCGAAATTTTGAGTGTTTAGAATTAAATGGCCCATTGGGTCACGCATTATATGGACATATTGCTATTATAATAATAGCAAATGAATCCCCAAGCACAGCGAGAAATGCGACCTGACGCCTGCCCTGTCAGCTCTGCTTCAAAAGCTGCGCAATATCCGAGGCCAGCGATTTCGCTCCGCTGCCGTAACGCGTGTACAGGCGAAGTTGCCCGCGTGTGTCGTAAACGAAGCTGCCGGCGGAGTGGTCCATGGTGTAACTGGTGGGCGTTTTGCCATCGACCTTTTTGTAATAGGTCTTGTAGTTTTTGGCGAGATCGGGCAGCGTGCCTGGCTCGGGAATCAGCGCCAGAAAACTGGGATCAAAGTTGGTCATGTAGGCTTTGAGCACCTCGGGCGTGTCGCGCGCGGGGTCTACCGTGATGAAGATGCCCTGCAGTTTGTCGCCATCTTTGCCGAGCAGCTTTTTGACCTCGGCCAGCTCCGCCATCGAAGTCGGGCAGACATCCGGGCACTGGGTGTAGCCGAAAAAAAGCACCGTGACTTTGCCGGCAAAATCCTTGATGCTGCGGGCCTGGCCGTTGTGGTCTTTGAGCGCAAAATCTTTGGCGTAATCGGCGCCGGTGACGTCGATGGAAATGAAAGAGGCTTTGTTTTCAGAACAAGCTGTCAAGGTGCCTGACAGGCCCACAGCCCCTGCCAAAATGGCGCAGGCAGCTATCAATATTGTAAAGAAATGCTGAAAACTATGTGGGATCATGGCAACTCAAAAAACATAATGGTCCACCAAGAAAGCGGCAAACAGCAGGCTCAGATGGATGAGTGAAAAACGGAAGGTTTTGCGCGCCAAAACATCCGAATAATTGCGCCACAGTGCAAAAGCGTGGGCGCTGAACCCGATGCTCAGCACAAGTGCCGCGGCCAGGTAAATCCAGGAGCTCATGCCGTACAAAAACGGCATCAGGCACGCGGCAAACAGGATGAAGGTGTAAAGCAGAATTTGCAGGCGCGTGAATTCGCTGCCGTGCGTCACCGGCAACATGGGCAAGCCGGATTTGCGGTAGTCTTCCACGCGGTAAAGCGCCAGCGCCCAGAAGTGCGGCGGCGTCCACAGGAAGATGATGAGGAACAAAATCAAGGCTTCGGGGCCGACTTCACCCGTCATTGCGGCCCAGCCGAGCACCGGCGGCATGGCGCCCGAGGCGCCGCCAATCACGATGTTTTGCGGCGTGCGCGGCTTCAGGATCACGGTGTAAACCACGGCATAACCGACAAAGGTGGCGAAGGTCAGCCACATCGTCAGCGGGTTGACCCAGATGTACAACAGCGCGCAGCCCAGTGCGCACAAGGTGGCAGAGAAGATGCCGGTTTGCAGGTCGCTCAACTCGCCCTTGGCCGTGGGGCGCCAGGCGGTGCGCTTCATTTTGGCGTCGATGCCTTTTTCGACCAGGCAGTTGAAAGCCGCCGCCGCCCCGGCCACCAGCCAGATGCCGAAGCAGGCGATGGCGGCGAGTTTGATCTCGGCCATGGAGGGCAGGCCCGGCACCGCCAGCACCATGCCGATCAAGGCGCAAAACACGATGAGCTGGATCACGCGGGGTTTGGTCAGCGTGTTGTATTGGGCCAGCAGGGTGCGCAGGCTGACGCGGGCGATGCCAGGCGCCTTGAGCTCAGTTTTGGCCTCAGCGTTAACTGGCCCTTTGGCGGGCGCGTGATCGGGCAGGCTCATGCGTGCAAGCCGGGTTGGCCATGGGATTCGCGCGTGGCTGGGGCCGGGGCTAGGGCCGGGGCTACAGCCACGTCTTTGTCAAAAGCAGCCTGGCTATTGGCTAGCCATGTGCGGCAAACGACGCCCGTCAGCACCACCACCATCGCGGCTGCGCCGCCGGTATGCAAAAGTGCGGACAACAGCGGCCATTCAAAGACGACATTGGAGAGCCCCGTGGCCAGTTGCAAGCTCAACAAGCCGGCCAGCCAGCGCGACGCCTGGCGATAACCGGGCGCGTGGTTCAATTGCCAGGCCAATGCGGCCATCAGGATCACCACCACAATGGCGAAAGCGCGGTGGGTGTAGTGGATGGCCGTCAAGGCGGCAAACGTGATGTTTTCACCGCTGGGCGTCAGCCCCAGGCCGCGCCAGAGATCAAAACCCTGCTCGAAGTTCATGGGCGGCCAAAAGCTGCCCTGGCAGCGGGGGAAATCGGTGCACGCCAACACCGCATAGTTGGTGCTGACCCAGCCGCCCAAGGCCACTTGAATCAGCAGTGCCATACAAGTTGCCCCCAAGAGCAGCAGGGTGCTGGCGCGCAGCGTGGCGTTGGCGGGCGGCATCGCCGCCCCGGACACACTGAGCTCGCGGGCGCCGGATTGCATCGCCACCTGGACCATCAACAGGGCCAGCAAGATCAAGCCGCCCAAGAGATGCAGCGTGACAATCGCCGGGAAGAGTTTCATGGTGACCGTCAAGGCGCCAAACGCGCCCTGCACACACACCCACACCAGTGTGGCGACGGCCCACCAGCGGGCGCGGCGCGCGCCGGACCAGCTCATCGCGGCGACCACCAGGATCAGGGCGCCAACACCGGTGGCCAGATAGCGGTGGACCATCTCGATCCAGGCTTTGCGCTCGGTAACGGGGCCGCTGGGCAGGGCCGATTCGGCAGCCTCGATGTGTTGGCCTGCACCGACGGGGCTGGCGTGGCCGTAACAGCCGGGCCAGTCGGGGCAGCCCAGGCCCGAATCGGTCAGCCGGGTAAATGCGCCAAACAGCACCAGGTCAAATGTCAAAAACAGGGTGAGCAGGGTCAGCGCCTGGATGCGACCGACCGGTGTGCCATGACGCTGGCGCCACCCGATCCACACCAGTGGCACGAGCGCCAACAGGGCGCCGACCAACAACAGGTTGGCCAAGGGCGTCAGGTCATAA
>JANLYO010000025.1:0-13946 GCA_031365665.1 Rhodoferax sp.
GCCAACTCAGCCGCCTGCTCGCTGGTGACATCCCAGGGGTAAAACAGGTCCAGGTCAGTGCGCTGATCAGCCTCTGCAACCACGTCATCGGCATCCGGCAAGGCCGCAAACGGGTCTTCCGCCGTGAAGCGGGCGATGTCATACGCAGCCTGCACAGTCTGCTGGATGGCTGCCTTGGAGAAATCAGACGTGCTCGCGTTGCCCCTGCGCTTGCCGAGATACACAGTCACACCTAAAGACTTGTCGCGGTTGCGCTCCACGTTCTCCAGCTCGCCCTTGCGCACAGACACGCTCAGGCCGCAACCTTCGGACGCTTCTGCGCCTGCGTCGGTTGCGCCGAGCTTTTTGGCATGCGCCAGTGCGGTGTCGACCAGTTCTTCAAAGAACGGGCGGCTGTAGCTGAAGCCGTCTTGTGGGCCGTTACGATTGCCAGGGTTGGCGGTGGCTTTTTGCGTGGCGCGGGGGGAGTTTGGTTTCGTCATATCGGGCGCTATGATACTTGGCTGTCATCCACGCCCATCGGGCACCCTCCTAAATGTCCCGTAAACTCACCAAAGGCTATTTTGTCAAAGGCAAATTCGTCGCCGAAGGCAGCGAGCTGGACATTGAACTCAAAAAAGAGCTCAAAGGCACCGACGCGCAAAGCCGCACCGACCAGAAGAAAGAAAGCCTGGAGCTGCAAAAGCTCGGGGAAGACCTGCTGGGTTTGAGCGCGGCTTTGATGGAGCGGCTGGTCCTCTCCGACAAACTCAAAGACGCCGTGGCCGAGGCCAAACGCATCAGCAATTTCGAAGGCAAGCGCCGCCAGATGCAGTTCATCGGCAAACTCATGCGCCTGCTGGATGAGGGGCAGATTGCCGACATCCGCGACGCGCTCAAAGAGCAGCACAGTGGCAGTGCAGCTGACATCCAGGCGCTGCATCAGGCGCAAACCTGGCGCGACCGCCTGATCGCCGAGGATGACGCCTTCCAGCAGTGGATCACGCAAAGCCCGGCCACCGATTCGCAACAACTGCGCGCCTTGATCCGCCAGGCCCGCAAAGATGCCAAGCCTGAAAAGCCCGGCCAGGCCGTGCGCCATGGCCGCGCGTTTCGGGATATTTTCCAGATCGTCAAAGAGCAACTTTCACCTGAGAACAAAGTGTTGGAAGGCGAGGCGGATGGCGAGATTTATAAGCCCTGACTGATCAGAAGCACCCCATCGACCATGAGTGACACGCCCCACGCTTATGACGCCGTCAAAATCGGCATTGTCAGCATCAGTGACCGCGCCTCCAGTGGCGTCTACGAAGACAAAGGCCTGCCCGCGCTGAAAGACTGGCTGACGCGCGTGCTCAAAAACCCGATCACGTTTGAAGCCCGCCTGATCCCCGACGAGCAGGCCAAGATCAGCCAGGCACTGATCGGGCTTGTGGATGCGAAGTGCGCCTTGGTACTCACCACTGGCGGCACTGGCCCCGCGCTGCGCGACGTGACGCCCGAAGCCACACTGGCCGTGGCGCACAAGGAGATGCCGGGTTTTGGCGAGCAGATGCGCCAGATCAGCCTGAAATTTGTGCCCACCGCCATTCTCTCGCGCCAGGTTGCCGTAGTCCGCGACCAGTCGCTCATCATCAACCTGCCCGGGCAGCCCAATTCGATCCAGGAGACGCTCGAAGGCCTGCGTGATGCAGAAGGCAAGTCGGTGGTGCAAGGCATCTTTGCTGCCGTGCCTTATTGTGTAGACCTGATTGGCGGGCCGTACATGGAAACGGACGATGCTGTGTGCAAGGCGTTCCGGCCGAAGTCAGCCATCCGGGTGAAGTAAGCTTCAGTCCTTCATCAAGACCCGGTGTAAACCTTGATTTGGCAGGCCAGCGACCGGCCCGCTACCTTGGCTGATGTTGCCGCGCTGCGGGTTTAGGCTGTTTTTACCATTTGTTAATATGGGTGTTAACATTTCCTCAACTTGACGACTACTTATAGTGTTTTCGGCACTCAGATCTCGTGTTTGCGCGCTTTAATGCTATTAATAACATAGCACCCTAAATTTACGCAGTTTCTAACCGTTCCGCCTGAACCCCGCAGCGCGGCTGGCGATCAAAGCAAGCGTTTCAATGGGTCATATCCTCACCCTCAACTCAACTCAATTCAACTTGGCCCACGCAAGAGCTTGTTCCAACCGATCATCCCCCCAAAACAGTTCGCCTGCAGCGACGAAAGATGGCGAACCGAACAATCCGAGACGTCTGGCTTCCTCAGTTTGAGATTTAAGCGCCTCTTTGTTCTCGGGACTGCGCGCACGCTCAATTGCATTGGCCGGCACTTGTCCGATCGATTCAAGCGCCGCGTAAAGGTTGTCGTCGGTGCCAATGATTCGATTTTCCGTCCAGTGCAAAGCGAAGACATTCTCAGTGAATTGCTCGCACCAGCCTTCTCTGGCCCCAAGGACACCAAGCCGAGCACAGGTCAAGGTCTCCTTCGGGGGATAGAGCGATGGTTTGGAATAGGGGATGCCGTGTTCCGCCGCGCGACGAGCCAAGTCGCGCCACATATAGTCGATTTTGCGCGGATAGGGCAGAAAAGGCCCCTGGATCATGCCCTGCTCGGCCAGCAAGGGCATGAGCAGGAATGGTTTCCAAGCGATTTTTACACCCTGCAAATTGGCGAGCGCACGAATGCGGGCAACCGTCAAGTAGGTGTAGGTGCTTCCGTACTCAAAATAGAAGTCAATTGCGCTCATGGTGTCTTCCTCCTGGCAACTTGCGAATTATGGGAGCGAAGCTGGTTCTGCCCCGAAGCGCCGAGGCTCCAAGGCCTGGGGCTGCTACCCCGCGCAGAGGACAAAACGCGCTGCGGGGGTTCAGGCCAACCCAGCCAAACCCATTACAACAGCATCAAATTGCCGACGCTTGCACCATGGACAGTGCTCAAAGCAACGCGGTGGTCCAGGGTGGCCAGACAGCCTGTATTGGCCACCGCCAGCGCGAGCAGGTAGACATCGGTGATCTGGCTGTGCCCTAAAACCCTTGACCAGTTGACGCGCTTTTCGTCTCGAAGCGAGACGCTGTCGGGCCAGAATTCGTGGTCGATATCGGCGCAGATCTGTTGCAGTTTCTGTTGAACAGCTTGAAAGCCGACCGGACCCAGTTTGCTGTAACCGGGCAGGTTGAGAACCCGTATCACGCCGTTCTCCACCAATGGGCAGGTCGCTATTTTTACTTTTCGCCTGAGCATGAAGCCCAACGCCTGGGGGTGGTGCACATGCGCTTCGTCCAGCAGCGCAACCCACACATTCACATCGAGCAGATAGCGCAAACCTAGATGCCTTCCTGTTCCATCAGATCGCGCACATGTTCTGACGTGATGATTTCATCACGTGCCGCAAGCAAAGCGAATTTGCTTCTGGGCGCAACGGGTTGAACCATTGGCGCATGTTGCGCACGGATGCCATCGCGCGCCAGGCGCGAGATCACCTGCCCGATGGTCGCATGCTCACGCTGAGCCTGAGACCGGGCAAAGGCAAAAATATCGTCTTCAATGGCGATTGTTGTTCGCATGGGCGCAGTTTAGCATCAAATCATCAAAATCGCATCACTTCGGATTTAGCGAAAAAACGAATTTCCAGTTGACCTACTTCCCTACCAACTGCGACATCTTCTCCGCCTCAAAACACTCCAGCTTTGCAGCGTCTGAAGGAACGCAGTCCGCTACCGCAACACCGGACTGGATCTTTTCAATCGCCTGCCACAACAGCGCGATCTGGTGGTCTTGCTGGGAGGCGGTGTCGATCAGGCCTTTCATCGCCAGGCTGACCGGGTCGTCTTCGTTGGTGATGCCATAGGCCGAGAACTTGCTGGCCATGGCCGCGTCGCCACTGCCCTCCCCGGCTTTGGGCATGATGATGCGCGCCGGAATGCCCACCGCCGTGGCGCCTTCGGGCACCGGTTTGATCACCACCGCATTGCTGCCGATCTTGGCGTTGTCGCCGACCGTGAAGCCGCCCAACACTTTGGCGCCGGCGCTCACCACCACGTTTTTACCCAGGGTGGGGTGGCGTTTGGCACCATTGTAGAGCGAGGTGCCGCCCAGCTTCACGCCCTGGTAAATCGTGCAGCCGTCGCCTACTTCAGCGGTCTCGCCGATCACCACCCCCATGGCGTGGTCGAAGAAAACCTTTTGCCCGATCACCGCGCCGGGGTGGATTTCAATGCCCGTCAAAAAGCGGCCGATGTGCGAGGTGAAGCGCCCGAGCCACTTGAAGCCGTTGTTCCAGAACCAATGTGCACGCCGGTGCAGCACCAGCGCGTGCAGGCCGGGATAACAGGTGAGCGCCTCCCAGGCGTTTCGGGCTGCCGGGTCGCGGTCGAGGATGGTCTGGATATCGGAGCGAAGGCGTGAAAACATGGATTGCTTCAGAAACACAGAGCCGCGAGTCTAGCGTCTAACCGGCTTGCCTGCGTCCAGCATGGCTTTGGCAACACCACGCAGAATGTGGATTTCTTCATGCGTGACCGCTGCACGGTTAAAAAGCTGGTTCAGGCGCGGCATCAGTTTTTTGGGCGCTTGCGGGTCGAGAAAACCAATCGCGGTGAGCGCCTGCTCAAGGTGGACCAGCATGCCGCTGACCTGCGCGGCATCGGCCAAAACGGGTTCCACCGTCGCCGCTTGAACCGCAAAACCACCCAGCGCCAGACGCCATTCGTAGGCGACCACCTGCAATGCCGAGGCCAGGTTGAGCGAGCCAAATGAGGGGTTGGTGGGGATGCTCAAACAGGCATGGCAGCGGTAAACGTCCTCGTTGGCCATACCGAATCGTTCAGAACCGAAAAGAAACGCCACGCCATCGGGGGCATGAATTGAATCCGGCTCTGTGCCATATGGAATCGAATCAAGACGCTTTCTTTTCAATAGCGACTCAAAATGCGCGCGCGGCGTGGCAGTGGGTGGCCCGAAGTCGCGCGGCGTCATCGCGGTGGCGCACAGGTGGGCCATGCCGTCCAGCGCTTCATCGAGTGTGGCGACGATCTTCGCGTTGTCCAGCACGTCCAGCGCCCCGCTGGCACGCTGGATGGTTTCTTCACGCCTGAGCACATTGGCCCAGCGCGGCGCAACCAGCACCAGGTCGTCAAAACCCATCACTTTCATGGCGCGCGCGGCAGCGCCCACGTTGCCGGCGTGGCTGGTATTCAGCAGGATGAATCGGGTTTTCATGGGTCAGGCGGCTCGCGCGGGTAATCAGGCGGCTCGCGCGGGTAAAATTGCGCCCATTGTCGCCGCCTGCATCGCCGGGCAGCCTGCCATCAAGTTCTTCTCAACAATTCAGCCATGCATTCACCCAACCTCCACCCGATGGTCAACGTGGCCGTCAAGGCCGCCCGTGAAGCCGGGAAAATCATCAACCGCGCCGCGCTTGACGTCGAATCGGTCCGCGTCTCGCAAAAGCAGGTGAACGATTTCGTCACCGAGGTCGACCAGGCCGCCGAAGCCATCATCATCGAAACCCTGTTGACCGCCTACCCCGGCCATGGCATTCTGGCTGAGGAATCGGGCCAGGAGCACGGGGCAAAAGACTCTGATTACGTCTGGATCATCGACCCGCTCGATGGCACCACCAACTTCATCCACGGCCTTCCCGTGTATTGCGTGAGCATCGCGCTGGCCGTTAAAGGCAAGATTGAACAGGCCGTTGTTTACGACCCCACACGAAATGATTTGTTCACCGCCACCAAAGGCCGTGGCGCGTTTTTGAATGACCGGCGCATCCGTGTCTCCAAACGCATCCGCATGAACGAGTCGCTGATCGCCACCGGTTTCCCGTTCCGCCCCGGCGACGACTTCCCGACGTACCTGGCGATGATGGCCGAGGTGATGCCACGTTGTGCGGGCCTGCGCCGCCCCGGCGCTGCTGCGCTGGATTTGGCCTATGTGGCCGCCGGGCGCACCGAAGGTTTCTTTGAGGCCGGGCTGCAAACCTGGGACATGGCCGCTGGTTCGCTCCTGGTCACCGAAGCGGGCGGTTTGGTGGGCAACTTCACCGGTGATGCGAATTTTCTGGAACACAAGGAATGCCTGGCCGGCACACCGAAAATTTATGCCCAGTTGGTGTCGCTCTTGGGCAAATACAGCAAATTTGCCGGCGTGGCAGATAAAGCTGTTGCCGAAGTGGCACGCAGCAAACGCACCATGTCCGTTGCCAAACCGGCGCCTTGAACCTACAAACTTGGGGCTACAAACTTGGGTCTATAGCAGGCTCATATTGAACGAGTCCGATGAGGTCGATGCAAAACTGATCGCCAAATCGGCCAGGTTGATTTCTGCCACGGGCAGCGGTTGCCCGAACAAATACCCCTGGAACAACTCGCAGCCATGGCGCGCCAGAAATTCCCGCTGGCCCACCGTTTCCACACCTTCTGCCACCACCGAGAGCCCCAGACTGTGCGCCAGCGCGATGATGGTTTTGGCGATCGCCGCATCGTTCGGGTCGGTCAACACGTCGCGCACGAAAGACTGGTCGATTTTGAGCTCATCCAGGGGCAATTGGCGCAAGTAGGACAGTGACGAGTAACCGGTGCCGAAGTCGTCCAGCGCGAAACGCATGCCCGACTGGCGCAACTCACCCATTTTGCGGATCGCATCCTTGATGTCGCCCAAGAGCAGGCTCTCAGTCAGCTCCAGTTTCAGCAAATTCGCGTTGGCACCGCTTTGTTTGATCACCCGCAGGGCTTCAGGGACAAAATCCGGCTCGTGAAACTCGCGCGCGCTGATGTTGACGGCAATCGTCAGGTATTGGGTCAGGGGGTCTTCGCTCCACTGCACCAGTTGCTCACAGGCCGTGCGCAGCACCCATTGCCCGATCAGCAGAATCAAACCTGTTTGCTCCGCTACCGGAATGAAGTCGTTCGGCGGCACCAGGCCGCGCTCGGGGTGGTGCCAACGCACCAGCGCTTCGACGCCCGTGACACGCCCTTGGTGGCTCACCACGGTCTGGTAGTGCAGCACCAGCTCGCCACGCTCCAGCCCGTGGCGCAAATCCACCTCCAGCGCTGCGCGCTGCGCCACCGCAGCCTGCATTTCCGGATCAAAGAAGCGCAGGGTGTTGCGCCCGGCCGATTTGGACTTGTACATCGCCAGGTCCGCGCGTTTGAGCAATTCTTCGACACCCTGGTTCAGTCCGCTGAACAGCGTGATGCCGATGCTGGGCGTGCTGTAGTGCGCTTTGCCCTGCAAATCAAAGGGCAGGTTCAGTGTGGCCAGGATTTTCTCCGCCACGGTTTTGACTTGGTCGATGGCAGTGTTCACCTCGGTGTGCAGGTCTTCGAGCATCACCACAAACTCATCACCGCCAAAACGCGCCACGGTGTCGCCCTGGCGGATGCAGGTGACCAGCCGGTTGGCCACTTTTTCAAGCAATTGGTCGCCAACGTCATGGCCGAGCGTGTCGTTGAGATCCTTGAAGTTGTCCAGGTCAATGAACAACAGCGCGCACTGGCGCTGGCTGCGCCCGCTGGTGACCATGGCCTGGGCGAGCCGGTCCAACAGAAGGCGCCGGTTGGGCAGGCCCGTCAGCGTGTCATAAAACGCCAAGCGCAGGCTTTCGTCTTCACGCTGCTTTTGTTCAGTGACTTCACGGCCCACGCCCCGGTAGCCGCGAAAACCGCCGTCGGCGTCGTAAACCGGCATGCCGCTGATGGATATCCAATGCAATTTGTCCTGGGCGTCTTTGCGCTGGAACTCAAAATTACGGAAAATCTGGTGTGATTCAAGCGCCTGTTTGTGGTCTTCCCATTGCTCGTCAGAGACACCCAGTACATTGGTTTCCCAGCGGACTTTTCCAATGAAGTTGGCTTCGGGGAAAGTGCCGGATGTAAACGTTTCGCCCACCATTTTGACGAAACGGAAGTTTTCATCCTGCTCCCAAAACCAGTCTGACGACAACTGCGTCAAACTGCGAAACCGCGATTCACTTTTGAACAAGGCGTTTTGCGCCTCGACAAAGTGTGTTACATCGGCAAAGGTGCGCACCACGCCGCCGTCCGGCAACGCCCGGCTTTTGACTTCAAGCGTGCCGCCCGAGCGTGTCTTGCGCAGGTAATATTCGGGGCCGCCATGCACCGGTTGCCCCACCATCAAAGGCCTGGCAGCCGTGTCAATCCAGGAATACTCGGTGCCAAAGTCACCCCGCTGGCGCTGGAACTCCATCAGCTCAGTGCCGTCTTCAAAACCCTCCATCACGCTTGGGTCGATCTCCAGCAACTCCAGCAGGCGTTGGTTGTACTGGATGATTTTGGCGTTGGCGTCCATGGTCAGGATGCCCTGCGACATGTTGTCCAGTGCAATCCAGAGGTTGCGCGTCTGCTCGGCCATCATGGCGCGGGTTTTCTCCAGTTCATCGAGCTGGCGCCTGCGTTCAGTGATGTCGGTGATGGCCCCCGTCCACACCGTGGCGCCGTCTTCCCGGCGCTCAGGCGTGCTCTCGGCGTACAGCCACAGGGTGGCTCCGCTGCTCAAGACTACCCTGAACTCTTCGCGCCATGCCGTCAGATTTTTTGCCGACACCTGGATTGACGCCCACAGGCCGGCAATATCGTCACGGTGCACGCGTTCGAAGGCGCGGGAAGCGTCCGCCATCACCTCATGCGACCGAACTTCAAAAACCTGGTTGATCGCCTGGGAGACAAATGGGAAATGGCTGGTGCCGTCTGCCCGCAGCCTGAACTGGTAGAGCAGAGCGGGGGCGTGGGCGGTGATTTTTTCAATGAAATCCAGTTTTTCACGCAGCACCGCAGACGAGGTCATTTCCCCCGTTACATCCGATACAAATCCCAGCAGGTGGGGGACATTCCCCACCATGAACCGGGTGTAACTGAAGTGAATCGCACGCTGGATGCCGCCTTTGGTGGTGATGACGGCTTCAATCTCGCGGGTGGCCGCGTCATGTTCAATGGTTTTCACTGCCGCGTCGCGTTGGGACCTGTCGCCCCAGATGCCCAATTCAAGCGTGGTTTTGCCGGTCACCTCGTCGCGTGTGTACCCGCAAAAGGCCAACCAGGCGTCGTTCACTTCGACCAAGAGACCATCACTCAGGCGCGTCAAGGAGGCGGCTTGCGCGTTGTTGTGGAAGGCCGCGGCGAACAGGGCCATGCCTGGATGGTCGTTGGGTGCGGACGGATGGTTTGTCGTACTCATGCCATTGCTATGATTTTGATATTGAATTATCAATCGGAATTGGGTGCTTCTGCGGCCAAGCCATCTCAAAGTGTTGCAGGCGCGCCCAAGTGAAGACCCTAGTGGCGTCCAAAAGGCCCGGCGGCGGCCGCGTGACAAAATTGCGCTACTTTGAATCTCGACCACCACACCCCCATGATGCAGCAGTACCTGGCCCTCAAAGCCGGGCATCCGCAGACGCTGCTGCTGTACCGCATGGGCGACTTCTACGAGCTGTTTTTCGAAGACGCCGAGAAAGCCGCGCGCCTGCTCGACATCACGCTGACGCGGCGCGGCCAGTCGGCTGGCCAGCCAGTGGTGATGGCCGGCGTGCCCTTCCATTCCATCGAGACCTATCTGGCGCGCTTGATCAAGCTGGGCGAGTCGGTGGCAATCTGCGAGCAGGTCGGCGAGGTCACTGGCAAAGGCCCGGTTGAGCGCAAGGTGGTGCGGGTGGTGACGCCCGGCACGCTGACCGACGCCGAGCTGCTCAGCGACAAGAGCGAGGCCATTTTGCTGGCCGTGCACCAGGGGCCGCGCAACAGCTGCGGGCTGGCCTGGCTGTCGGTGACGCAAGGCCTGGTGAACCTGGCCGAATGCGCGCTGGACGACTTGGCCACCTGGGTCGCCCGTGTCGCGCCCAGTGAAGTGATTTACGGCGCGGGCGTGACACCGTCATTCGAGGCGCGTTTGAAAGAGATGAGGCTGCGGCCCGGCGCGGCCATGCCGGTAAGCCTGTGCGTGCGGCCCGATTGGCAGTTTGACAGCAAGCTGGGGCAAACCCGGCTGCTCGAAGCGCTCAAGGCCGCCAGCCTGGCCGGCTGGAACGCGCAAGACTTGCCACTGGCCCACGCCGCCGCCGCTGGCCTGCTGGCCTACGCCGAACACACCCAGGGCCGCGCCCTCACCCATGTGCACAACCTGCGCGTGCAGCGCGACGGCGAGTTGATCGGCCTCTCGCCCGTCACGCGGCGCAACCTGGAACTGACGCAAACCCTGCGCGGCGAGGACTCGCCCACGCTTTTTTCGCTCTTGGATACCTGCCAGACCGGCATGGGCAGCCGCCTGCTCAAACAATGGCTGCTGCAGCCCGAGCGCGAGCGCACGCAAGCCCAGTTGCGTTTAAGCGCGATTGCGGCGCTGCGCGGGGAATCGCCCACCGGCACATCCACCAGCCCATCCAGCAAGCTGTGGCAGAAACTGCGCCAGCAACTCAAAGGCAGCAGCGACGTGGAGCGCATCACCGCGCGCATCGCGCTGCAGCAGGTGCGCCCGCGTGAATTGGTTGGCTTGCAGCAGACGCTGCAAAAAACAGAGCTTCTCACATCTCATATTCAAGGCCTTGAACCCTACCTGGCTCAAATTTCAGCGGATTTGACGCCGCCCGCCGGTTGCGCCGATTTGCTGGCCCGCGCCATCGCCCCCGAGCCCGCCGCGCTGGTGCGCGATGGCGGCGTCTTCGCCAGCGGCTTTGACGCCGAGCTGGACGAGCTGCGCGGCATAGAGGCCAACTGCGACGGTTTTCTGCTCGATCTGGAAACCCGTGAGCGCGCCCGCAGTGGCATCGCCAACCTGCGCGTGCAGTTCAACAAGGTGCACGGCTTTTTCATCGAGGTCACGCAGGGCCAGGTGGACAAAGTGCCCGCCGACTACCGCCGCCGCCAGACGCTCAAAAACGCCGAGCGTTTCATCACCCCCGAGCTGAAGGCCTTTGAAGACAAGGCCCTGAGCGCGCAGGAACGCGCGCTGGCCCGCGAGAAATGGCTGTACGAACAACTGCTGGACCAATTGCAGGCGCATGTGCCAGCCCTCATACGCGTGGCGCGTGCGCTGGCCGCGCTGGACGTGTTGTGCGCGCTGGCCGAGCGCTCGCTCACACTCGACTGGCAGGTGCCGCAATTCGTCAAAGAACCCTGCATCGACATCGACGCGGGCCGCCACCCGGTGGTGCAGATGCGGCTCAACGAGACCTCCAGCGGCAGCTTCATCGCCAACGACACGCGCCTGGGGTCGAAAGCCCGCATGCAGATCATCACCGGCCCCAACATGGGCGGCAAATCAACCTACATGCGGCAGATCGCGGTGATCGTGCTGCTGGCCAGCATCGGCAGCTACGTGCCCGCCGCCGCCTGTCGCCTGGGGCCGATTGACGCCATCCACACCCGCATTGGCGCGGCCGACGACCTGGCCAACGCGCAGTCAACTTTCATGCTAGAAATGGTCGAAGCCGCGCAAATCCTGCACACCGCCACCGCGAATTCGCTGGTCTTGATGGACGAAATCGGCCGGGGCACCTCGACCTTCGACGGCCTGGCCCTGGCCAGCGCCATTGCCAGCCAGTTGCACGACAAAACCAAAGCCTTCACGCTGTTTGCCACGCATTATTTCGAGCTGACCGAGTTCCCGGCCAAACACCACAGCGCCGTGAACGTGCACGTCAGCGTTGTCGAGTCGGGGCAAGACGTCGTCTTTTTGCACCAGATCGAACCCGGCCCAGCGAGCAAGAGTTACGGCATCCAGGTGGCACGCCTCGCAGGCATGCCCGCCGCGCTGGTAAACCAGGCGCGGCAAACGCTGAATGCGCTGGAAGCCCAGGCCATCGACGCCCGCGCGCAGGTCGATTTGTTTGCGCCGCCGCCTGCGGTAGAGGCCGCCAGCGCGAGCCTGGTAGACAAAGCCCTTGCCGCGATTGACCCGGATTCATTGAGCCCGCGCGATGCGCTGGAACTGGTGTACAAACTCAAGAAGATGCACGGCACCGGTTCTTTGCCCTCTCAAAATCCAACTCTGGCTGAGCATTTGCTTTCAATCCCGTCGCTGATTGACATTGAGCGAGACGGCAAACCCTTATGACCCCGCAAGATTTCATCCAGCAATGGGGCGCGCCCGGCGGCGTGCCGGGGCCTGCGTATGCGCTCAATGAAGAGCAAGGCGCGCAGAGCCATTTTCTGGATCTGTGCGAGCTGCTGGGCGTGCCCAAACCGGGTTCGGTGGAAGGCTACAAGTTTGAAGAAAAAGGCCAGGTCATCGGCGAGAAGACGGGGTATGCCGATGTGTTTTTTCCCGGCGTCTTCGCCTGGGAGAACAAGGCCCCCGGCAAAAACCTCGACACCGCGCTCAAGCAACTGCTGACCTACAGCCTGGCGCTGGCCAACCCGCCGCTGCTGGTGGTGTCTGACCGGCTCACAACCCGCATCCACACTCGTTTTGAAGGTTACCCGAGCGAGACGCACCTGGTGCTGCTCGAAGAGCTGGACCAGCCTGAAAAACTCGCGCTCTTGCGCCGCGTCTGGCTCGACCCCAACAGCTTCAAGCCCCAAAAGACCAGCCGCGACATCACAGAGGCCGCCGCCAAAAGTTTCGCCCTGCTTGCCGAGGGCCTGCGCCGCCGCAACGTCAAACCTGACGACAGCAGCGACACCATTGAAACCCGCGCCAACCAGGTGGCGCATTTCCTCACGCAGTGCCTGTTCTGCTTTTTCGCCGAAGACGTGGGCCTGTTGCCGGGGCGGATGTTTGAGCGCCTGGTGCAGAACAAAAAACTCACCGCCGAGCGCCTGAACGAGGGCCTGCGCGACCTGTTCCAGGCCATGCAGAGCGGCGGCATGTTTGGCGCGGACGACATTCCGTGGTTCAACGGCGGCCTGTTCGGCGTGATCAACGTGCCCGCCTTGAGCATCCTGGACGTGACCGAGTTGCGCAACGCCGCCGCGCTGAATTGGTCGGCCATCGACGTGTCGATTTTTGGCACCTTGTTTGAACGCGGCCTGGACCCGGCCAAGCGCAGCCAGCTTGGCGCCCATTACACCGACCCGGCCACCATCATGCGCATCGTCACGCCGGTGATCGAGCGGCCCTTGCTGCAAATTTGGGATGAGACACGGCTTCAGATCGAGGGTTTGCTCGCGGGCAGCAAGAAAAAGGCCAGCGCCGCCCTCAAGTTGCCGGGGCGGCGAAAAGCAGATGCGTCGCCAGGGGACAAAAATTACCAGGCAGCGCAAATCAAGTTCCAGGAATGGCTCAACGCGCTTGCCGCCTACCGCATCCTCGACCCGGCCTGTGGCAGTGGCAACTTTCTGTTCCTGGGGCTTAAGGCGCTGAAAGACGTGGAGCACCGCAGCCACATCGACGCGCACGCGCTCGGCCTGGAGCGCGAGGCCGAGCTGGTGACCGGCCCGCACAACATGCTGGGCATAGAGCTGAACGAATACGCCGCCGAGCTGGCCCGCGTCACCGTGTGGATTGGCGAGTTGCAGTGGCGCATGGCGCACGGCTACGAGTTCAAGAGGAATCCCGTTTTGGAGCAGTTGGACCATATTGAGTGCCGGGACGCCCTGCTCTTTTTCCAACCCGTTCACCCTGAGCCTGTCGAAGGGCCCGCCTCCGTTCGCCCTTCGCTCTCCTCCGTTCGCACTGAGCCTGTCGAAGTGGGGAGTTCCGCCGTCAGCTCCCAGGCGCGGGCGGGGCAGACGCTTGAGCCTCATACGCTTCGCTTTTTAAAATCGGCTCAATCCTCCGCCCCACCCACGCCTGGGAGCGGGGGGTTGGATTCTGCTGTGATTGAAAAGCCCGGTCGGCCCGTGGATGCGGTTGCCACCGCGCTGGCGCATCAGAGTAGCGGCCAGCAGAATGGCCGGTGCTGCGCTGGGCAGCATCATCGCCATCATCATGATGGTCCACATAAGCAAAACAAGCGCGGCGTAGCGCGGGGTCCACACCGGCGCCATCAGCATGATCTGACCGCCGCCCATATCCATCCG
>JANLYO010000071.1:0-8357 GCA_031365665.1 Rhodoferax sp.
GTCAAAGAAGACATCCTGGCCAAGTGGTCACCCGACAAGGTTGAAGAAGCTTGCGGCGTCAAGGAAGCGCAAGTGCTCAAGGTCGCGACGATGCTCAATGAAAGCCGTCCTGGCACCATCGTTTGGTGCATGGGCCAGACCCAGCACACCACCGGCAACGCCATCGTGCGCGCCTCGTGCATTTTGCAGCTGGCCTTGGGCAATATCGGCAAGTCGGGCGGTGGGGCCAATATTTTCCGTGGCCACGACAACGTGCAGGGTGCCACCGACGTTGGCCCCAACCCTGATTCGCTGCCCGGTTATTACGGCCTGGTTGAAGGCTCTTGGAAACATTTCGCCAAAGCCTGGGGCGTCGACTTTGAGTGGATCAAGGGCCGTTATGCGTCCCCGGCCATGATGGGAAAACCGGGCATGACCGTATCCCGCTGGATAGATGGGGTGCTTGAGAAGAACGAACTCATCGATCAAGATTCCAACTTGCGTTCCGTCGTGTTCTGGGGGCATGCCCCGAACTCCCAAACGCGCGGGTTGGAGATGAAACGCGCCATGGACAAGCTGGATTTGCTGGTCGTGGTGGATCCTTATCCATCTGCGACGGCGGCGATGGCTGCAATGCCGGGCAAAGCGGAAGATGTCAACCCGAATCGCGCGGTTTATTTGTTGCCCGCTGCGACCCAGTTTGAAACCTCGGGCTCGGTGACGGCGTCCAATCGTTCCATTCAGTGGCGCGAAAAAGTCATTGAGCCTCTCTGGGAGAGCCGCAGTGACCACATGATCATGCAGCAGTTCGCTGACAAACTGGGTTTCGGCAAGGAGTTGTCCAAGAACTTCAAGATGCAGAAAGTCAAGGGCATGGACGAGCCAGTGCCAGAAGATATTTTGCGGGAAATCAATAAATCGGTCTGGACGATCGGTTATACCGGCCAGAGCCCAGAGCGCCTCAAGGCGCACATGCGCAATATGCATGTGTTCGACGTGAAGACCTTGAAGTCCAAAGGTGGAAAAGACAAGGAAACCGGCTACGACTTGGCGGGCGACTATTTCGGCCTGCCTTGGCCTTGTTACGGAACGCCTGAGTTGAAACACCCCGGCTCGCCCAATCTTTACGACACCTCCAAACACGTGATGGAGGGTGGTGGGAATTTCCGCGCCAATTTTGGCGTTGAGCGCGAGGGTAAAAACCTGCTGGCCGAGGATGGGTCACATTCAAAAGGTGCCGACATCACCACGGGATACCCGGAGTTTGATCACATATTGCTGAAAAAGCTGGGTTGGTGGGACGACTTGACGGACGCGGAAAAAACCGCCGCAGAAGGAAAAAACTGGAAAACCGACCCCTCCGGCGGCATCATCCGCGTGGCGATGAAGGAGCATGGCTGCCATCCGTTTGGCAATGCCAAAGCACGCGCCGTGGTGTGGAACTTCCCTGACGGCATTCCCCAGCATCGCGAGCCTCTGTATGGCAACCGAGCTGACCTTCAGGCGAAATACCCAACCCATGACGATAAAAAGGCGTTTTGGCGTCTGCCGACCTTGTACAAGTCGATTCAGGCCAAGAACATCGCCGACAAGGTGCATGAGAAGTTTCCGCTGATCATGACCTCAGGCCGGTTGACTGAGTATGAAGGCGGTGGCGAGGAAACCCGCTCCAACCCTTGGTTGGCTGAGTTGCAGCAGGAAATGTTCATTGAAATCAACCCGACGGTTGCGTCAGCCAAAGGCATCCGCAACGGTGAACGTGCCTGGGTGTCGACGCCGACGGGAGCGCGCCTCAACGTGCAGGCCATGGTCACAGAACGCGTCGGGCCGGATACGGTTTTCCTGCCGTTCCATTTTTCAGGGCGTTGGCAAGGGCAAGATATGCTGGCCTATTACCCCAACGGTGCGGCGCCCGTGATACGTGGCGAAGCCATCAACACCGCGACCACTTATGGTTACGACAGCGTCACCATGATGCAGGAAACAAAAACGACGATCTGCAACGTGGAAAAAGCATAAGGAGCACGACATGGCACGAATGAAATTTGTCTGCGATGCAGAGCGCTGCATCGAATGCAATGGCTGTGTGACAGCCTGCAAAAACGAAAACGAAGTACCCTGGGGCGTCAACCGCCGCCGTGTGGTGACCCTCAATGACGGTGTGCCGGGCGAAAAATCCATTTCAGTGGCCTGCATGCATTGCAGTGACGCGCCGTGTATGGCGGTTTGCCCCGTGAACTGTTTTTACCGCACCGACGAAGGTGTGGTTCTGCACGATAAAGACGTGTGCATCGGCTGCGGGTACTGCTCCTACGCCTGTCCTTTTGGGGCGCCACAGTTTCCGTCTCAAGGCACTTTCGGCGTACGCGGCAAGATGGACAAATGCACCTTTTGCGCTGGTGGCCCGGAAGTCAATGGCAGCCAAGCTGAATTTGAAAAATATGGCCGCAATCGGCTGGCAGAAGGCAAATTGCCAGCGTGTGCCGAGCAGTGTTCGACCAAGGCCTTGCTTGCGGGTGATGGCGACGTCGTCGCCGACATCTTCCGGGGCCGCGTGTTGAAGCGCGGCAAGGGCGCAGAGGTGTGGGGCTGGGGCACAGCGTATGGCTCCAAACAAGCCGGTCAGCCACCAGTTGCACAACCGGCCACCAAATCATGATGGCTTCCATGAAAACAACATTGATGTTGGCCGCTGTCCTGGCCCTGTCAGCTTGTGGTGACAAGCCCCAGGCTTTGAACGCAGGCAGTGCCAGCAAACTGGATGCGGCAGCATTCACGGGCACAGGCAGTGCTTTTGTCGACAAGGGCTGGAAGCCCGGTGACAAAGCCAGCTGGGAACAACACCTCAAGACGCGGATGCAAAACGGTCAAAACGACTATTCAAAAGCCAACTGACCGGGAGATCAAATGTTTCGGTCACTCTTTGCTGCTTTTGTTGTAGCTGCCTCTGGCAATTCGCTCTGTTTTGCGCAATCCAATGCCGCACCGGCTGCCGTTCCAGCGGCGGCGGCTGTAACGGGCATCCAGAACCAAAACATCTTTGAAGTCAAGCCCGACGCCAGCACCGAGGCAGGTTACGACAAACAAACCAATGCCGAGCGTGGCAAAGTCCAACCTGGCAACAACGCGCCTGTGTGGCGTGCGGTGGGCGCAGGAGCGCAGGGCTACAGTAGTTTGTCTAAAAGCGAATCGCCTGAGGCGGGTACTTTGATTCAGCCCTTTGCCCAATATCCGGGTGCACCCCTGACCAATGCAGGCGAGGCTTGGCGGCAAGTGCGCAACAACTGGATACTCCCCTACGGCGGTGCGCTGGTGCTCATCGTCGCGGGTGCGATTGCGCTGTTTTATTGGCGCAAAGGCAGTTTTGTCCAACACGCCGCAGACACCGGTCGCAAGATTGAGCGATTTACACCTTTTGAGCGGTCTGCACATTGGGCCAATGCCATCGCTTTTTCAATACTGGCGATTTCTGGGTTGATGATGGCTTTTGGCAAGTTTTTTCTTCAACCGGTCATTGGCAGCGCACTCTTTGGTTGGCTGACATTTGTGCTGAAGAATATGCACAACTTCGCCGGGCCGGTCTTTGCCGTGTCGCTGGTGATCGTGATCCTCACTTTCGTGAAGGACAACTTCCCACGCAAGGGCGACCTCGGTTGGCTGCTGAAAGGCGGTGGCTTGTTGTCGGGCAATGAAGTGCCGTCACACCGTTTCAATGCAGGTGAAAAAGTCATTTTCTGGGGCGGTGTTTTCTTTCTGGGTTTGGTTGTGGTGGCTTCGGGCCTTGTATTGAACAAGCTGGTGCCAGGCCTGATTTACGAGCGCGGAACGATGCAGATTTCGCATATGGTGCATGCAGTCGCCGCCATTGTGATGGTGGCCATGTTCATGGGGCACATTTATATCGGTACCTTGGGTATGCAAGGGGCCTATGGTGCCATGCGAACCGGTTATGTGGATGAAGCCTGGGCCAAGGAGCACCACCAAGAATGGTTTGACGATGTCAAAGGTGGCAAAATTCCGGCGCAGCGCAGTAGCACCCCACCGCCACCGACTCAAACTGTCCAAGCCTGAAAGAGGAAACCTCCTATGCCATCCATGAGCAAAGCCAAACTTGTATTGCGTGTAACTGCAACTGCAACGGCAATGGCGACCGTGTTTTTAACGTCGTCTGCGTGGGCCAAACTTCCGGCACCGGTGTTGGACGATGCTGCCAAGGCCAAGGCAGCAGAGGCCGCAGCAAAGACCGCATGGAACGGTAAAGTAGACGGATTCCAGCTATGCAGGTCGATGGAAAAAACGGCTTCACATTATGTGAAAACAGCCACCGGCGCTGGCAAAGCACCCAAACCTGCCACCGCCACTCCCCCGTGTGCTGACCCTGGCGCTTTTGTCTATCCACCGCCGGCCCAAGCTGCCGCGCCGGTGGCGGCTCCCGCAGCCGCATCCGCTCTCGCTGCAGCCAAGAAGTCTTGACCACCGAAACACCAGCGGCCTTCGCCACAGCGCGATTTAAAAATCCCGACCAAGTTGCTGCGCCCAGCCGCCCCAGGCTGACCGAGGCGAAGGCTGTGTTGACCCACGCGGTCACGGCAGTCAACGAATTTGGCGAGTCCGTCAGCATTTCAGTCCCTGCGGAGCGAGCATTGACGATCTATGTGGACAAACGCGAGCTGGTCACCTTGATGACGCTTGGGGCGAGTCCCGAGTTGCTGGTGTTGGGCTATTTGGGCAACCAGCGCCTGGTGGCGTCACCCGCTGACATCGAGTCGATCACGGTGGATTGGGATGTCAGTGCGGCGGCCGTCAAAACGCGCCATGGCATTGTCGACATCGAAGAGAAAACGGCCAAGCGGGTTGTCACCACAGGTTGCGGGCAAGGCAGTGTGTTTGGCGATCTGATGCACGATATCGACAATTTGCAGCTGCCAGTCGCCGCCATTGCGCAGGCGCAACTCTACGCGATCGTCAACGCCATTCGTCTCAAAGAGAGCACCTACAAATCTGCCGGGTCAGTCCATGCCTGTGCGCTTTTCCGTGGCGAGGAGCTTTTGGTTTTTGTCGAAGATGTTGGACGCCACAACGCCATCGACACCATCGCGGGCTGGATGGGGATGAATATGGCCCCCATGCTCCCCGCTTCGTGTGGTTCGCTGCCCCCCGAAGGGGCTAATTTCCCTTGGGGCGGCCCGGCGGGAAATTTAGCCCCCACGCCCCCCACTTCATGTGGTTCGCCGCCTGGTCAACCGCCGTTTGTGTTTTACACCACGGGCCGCTTGACCAGCGAAATGGTGATCAAATCTGCGCAAATGGGCGTGTCTATCGTTATTTCGCGCAGTGGCATCACCCAAATGGGTTTGGCCGTAGCTCAAAAGCTGGGCCTCTGTGCGATTGGTCGTGCGACCAACAAGCACTTTCTTTGTTATAGCGCAGCTCACCGCCTGGTTTTCAATCCAGATCTCGCTGGGCCCAAAATAAGAGCTTGAATCCGGCTTTTTCGCGTTGATGTAGTGCCCAAGTTTGCCAATTTTGGCGCGAAATCTGTGCACCGCTCGGGGGTATTGGCTGCGTGCTAACCTCAAGCCATGAGCATCCCTTTTTGGCGTCTTGGCCTGCGCACCCTGTGGCGCGATTTCCGCTCGGGCGAGCTGCGTTTGTTGATTGTCGCGGTGACGCTGGCGGTGGCGGCGCTCACGGCGGTCGGTTTTTTTGCAGACCGCCTAAAGGGTGGTTTGCAACGCGATGCACGCCAGCTATTGGGTGGCGACGCGGTGATTTCAAGTGACAAACCCACAGCAACAGCTTTTACTGCCAAAGCACGCGAACAGGGCTTGACGGTCGCTGGCACCCAGACTTTCCCCACCATGGCACGTGCTGCCGAGGCCCAGGGTGGCGCTTCCAAATTGGTGGCGCTCAAGGTGGTGGAGCGCGGTTATCCGCTACGGGGCCAATTGACGGTGGCCGCTGAAGTTGGCGGCGTTGAAGCAAAAACTACAGAAGTGCCCAAGGCGGGCGAGGCCTGGATCGACGCCGCTTTGCTCGATGGCCTGGGTCTGCGCATGGGCGACTCTTTGCTTCTGGGTGATGCGGTGTTTCGCATCGCCAAAGTCATCGTAATCGAGCCAGACCGTGGCGCAGGTTTCATGAATTTCTCGCCACGCGTGATGATCAACCGTGCTGACCTTGCTGCCACCAGTCTGATTCAGCCGGCCAGCCGCATTACTTACCGCATGGCCGTCGCGGGCGAAGACCCGCAAGTCAAAACTTTCGTCCTGTGGGCCCAGGAGCAGGTCAAAAAGCCCGAGGTGCGTGGCGTGCGTGTGGAAGCCCTCTCGGCGGGCCGCCCCGAGATGAGCCAGACGATGGACCGCGCCGAGAAATTCCTGAATTTGGTGGCCCTGCTCGCAGCTTTGCTCAGCGCGGTGGCGGTGGCGCTGGCGGCGCGCGGTTTTGCGGCCAGCCACTTAGACGACTGCGCGATGTTGCGCGTGCTGGGATTGAGCCAAAAAACCATCGCACTGGCGTACGCGTTTGAATTTGCCCTGATTGGCCTGCTGGCCAGCGCGCTGGGCGTGTTGCTGGGCTATGCCGTGCATTTTGGCTTCGTGCTGCTCTTGGCCGGATTGGTCGAAGCCAGCCTGCCTGCGGCGACGTGGTGGCCCGTGCTGTTTGGCTTGGGCATGGGCCTGACCCTGTTGTTTGCCTTTGGCCTGCCGCCGGTGTTGCAGTTGGCCCAAGTGCCGCCACTGCGTGTGATCCGGCGCGATGTAGGCAACCTCAAGCCCGCATCTTTGGGCGTTTTGGCGGTTGGTGTGGTGGGTTTTGCGGCGCTGCTGTTGGCGGCGAGCAGTGATCTCAAACTCGGGCTAATCGCCGTGGGCGGTTTTGCAGCGGCCGTCGCGGTGTTTGCAGGGCTTGGATTTCTGGCTGTGAAAGTGCTGCGTCGTGTGGTGAATGAAGCCACCGCACCGCGCTGGCTAGTTCTGGCGACACGCCAGATCTCAGCCCGCCCGGCCTACGCGGTGGTGCAGATCAGCGCTTTGGCGGTGGGGCTGCTGGCCCTGATTTTGCTCGTGCTCTTGCGCACCGATTTGATCAACAGTTGGCGCAAAACCACACCGCCCGATGCGCCCAACCGCTTTGTCATCAACGTTATGCCGGACCAGGCGGACGCCTTCGTCAAGACGCTCAAAGACAGCGGTGTGCAGAAGTTTGACTGGTTTCCGATGATCCGGGGCCGCCTCGTGGCCATCAACGGCAGCCCCATCGCGCCAGCCAACTGGACCGACGACCGCGCGCGGCGCCTGGTGGACCGTGAGTTCAATCTCTCCACGAGCGTCACGCAGCCGGTCCACAACCTGCTGACCGCCGGGAAATGGGTGGACAACGAAGCGGGGGCCGTGAGCCTGGAGGAATACGTGGCCACCACGCTCGGGCTTAAATTGGGCGACAGCGTGAGCTTTGACATTGGCGGCATCCAGGTGGTGTCAAAAATCAGTTCGATCCGCAAGGTCGATTGGGGCTCGATGCGGGCGAACTTTTACGTGATCTACCCGGTGGCCAGCATGCCGGACGTGCCCACCACCTTCATGAGCGCGTTCAAGGCGCCTGCCGTGAAGGGTTTTGACAACGCTCTGGTGCGGCAGTTTCCCAACATCACCACGGTCGATCTCTCGGTGACTTTGGCGCAGATTCAGCGGGTGCTGGACCAAGTGATTGGCGCGGTGGAATTCCTCTTTGGCTTCACGCTGGCGGCTGGCTTGGTGGTGCTGTTTGCCGCCGTGACGGCCACACGCGAAGAACGCGCGCGTGAGTTCGCCATCATGCGGGCCGTCGGCGCACGCGGCAGTTTGCTGCGCCAGGTGCAACGCGCTGAACTGGCCGGTGTGGGCCTTCTGGCGGGCTTTTTGGCTGCGGTAGTGGCTGCGGTGGTGGGCTGGGCGCTGGCCAAATACGTGTTTGAATTTGAATGGACGGTGTCGATCTGGGTGCCCTTGGTGGGGGCGCTGGCAGGTGCAGTGCTGGCATTGTGCGCCGGCTGGTGGGGTCTGCGCGAAGTGCTGCGCCGCCCAGTAGTCGAGACCCTGCGGCAAGCTGCGCAGTGAGTTTTCTCGCCATAATATTGAATTAAAAAAATCATAAATTACTAATTTTAAATAATAAATAGATTAAATAATAATCATATATTGCTACATAATTAATATCTAATTGTGTATAATTTACGTGGCCTAATGTCAAATATTTATGTAATAATTATTTGTTAAATAATTATCTAAACTCATTGTCGTGAGAACTCGCCTGAATTAACCTCCATCCCATCGCTCTATCCAGTGCTTCAAGCTCGCGCTTTCCCATGAAAATTCAGGAAAAACCGGCCTTCG
>JANLYO010000072.1:0-9331 GCA_031365665.1 Rhodoferax sp.
GTTGAGGGCGGCTCGGCCACGGCCCCCAACCTGCTGCGCACCCACACCAGTCCGATGCAAATTCGGCATGCGGTGCAGCATGTCAAAAAATATAGCAAACAAGCGAATGTCGGCAAGAATCAAGGCCAAAATCAAGGCTTATTTTCAGGCCCAATGCCTGAAATCCGCGTGATTGCGCCGGGCCGTACCTACCGCGTGGACAGCGACGCCACGCATTCGCCCATGTTCCACCAGTGTGAGGGGCTGTGGATTGGCGAAAACGTCAGCTTCAAAGACCTCAAATACGTGTTCACCGATTTTTGCCGGACTTTTTTTGAACGTGACGACCTGGTGTTGCGCTTTCGGCCCAGCTTCTTCCCCTTCACGGAGCCCAGCGCGGAGATCGACATCCAGTTCCAGCATGGCCCCCTGGCGGGCAGATGGCTGGAGGTGGCCGGCAGCGGCCAGGTCCATCCCAACGTCGTGCGCAACATGGGGCTGGATCCTGAAAAATACATCGGTTTCGCCTTTGGCATGGGGCCAGACCGGCTGACCATGTTGCGTTACGGTGTGAATGATTTGCGCCTGTATTTTGATGGCGATATTCGCTTTTTGAGCCAGTTCCAGTAATTCCACCCACCCGATTCGATATGCAATTTCCTGAATCCTGGTTGCGTGAATTCTGCAACCCCCATTTGACCACCGAGCAACTCGCCCAGACCTTGACCATGGGCGGGCTGGAGGTCGAAGAGCTCAAGCCTGTGGCGCCGCCGTTCTCGGACATCGTGGTGGGCGAAATCAAAGAAGCCGTGCAACACCCGAATGCCGATCGCTTGCGTGTTTGCAAGGTCGATGTAGGGCAGATTGACGCCAGCGGCGCTGCGCGCTGCTTGAACATCGTCTGCGGTGCACCCAACGCGCGGGTAGGCATCCGTGTGCCATGTGCCTTGGTGGGGGCTGAGCTGCCACCAGCGGACGGGCCTGGATCAGACGGAAAGCCCTTTTTGATCAAAATCGGTCAATTGCGCGGGGTCGAAAGCCAGGGCATGTTGTGTTCGGCGCGTGAGTTGAAACTCTCCGAAGACCATGGCGGCCTGTTGGAGCTGGCGGCAGATGCGCCATTGGGGCAAAACATCCGTGAGCATTTGCGCTTGGACGACACGCTGCTGACGCTGAAGCTCACGCCCAACCTGGCGCATTGCCTGAGTGTCTACGGCGTCGCGCGAGAAGTATCGGCGCTGACCGGTGCACCTTTGGTTCAGCCCGTGTTTGCGCCAGTGGCCGTTCAAACCACCGACCGCCTTGCGGTGAAGATCAGCGCGCCCGATTTGTGCGGCCGTTTCAGCGGTCGCGTCATCAAAAACCTCAATACCCAGGCCAAAACGCCACCGTGGATGGTCGACAAACTCGCGCGCTGCGGGCAACGCAGCGTGACGGCGCTGGTCGATATCTCCAACTTCGTGATGTTTGAGTTTGGCCGTCCCAGCCACATTTTTGACCTGGACAAAATCCACGGCGGCCTGGACGTGCGTTGGGGCAAAGCTGGCGAACAGATCAAGCTGCTCAACGGCAACACCGTGACGGTGGACCAAAAAGTCGGCGTCATTGCAGACGACCAACAGGTCGAATCCCTGGCCGGCATCATGGGCGGCGACGCCACAGCGGTTTCAGAGGTTACCCAAAACATCTACGTTGAGGCGGCGTTTTGGTGGCCCACGGCGATTGCCGGGCGCTCGCGTCGCTTCAATTTCTCGACGGACGCCGGGCATCGGTTTGAACGCGGCGTGGATCCCAGCCAAACCGTGGCGCATATCGAGCGCATCAGCCAGCTCATTCTGGACATCTGCGGCACTCCGCAAACCGTGTGCGGCCCTATTGACGACCAGCGTGTGAACGAGCCCAAGACGCTGCCGGTGCAACTGCGCGTGGCGCGCGCCGCCAAAGTCATCGGCATGCCGATTGAGCAGGCGCAGTGTGTAAGCGCACTGACGCGTCTGGGCCTGCCGGTCGAAGCGGTTGAGGGTGCCGCAGGTGTTTTGACGGTGACACCGCCACCCTACCGGTTTGACATTCAAATCGAAGAAGACTTGATTGAAGAAGTGGCCCGCATGCTTGGCTACGAGAACCTGCCCGCCACGCCACCGCTGGCGCCCATCACCGCCAAAATTCGCAGCGAGGCCACGCGCAGCCCGTTTGCCGTGCGCCGCTCGCTGGCGTCATTGGGTTACCAGGAAACCATCAATTTCAGCTTTGTCGAAGAGCGCTGGGAACACGAGTTGGCGGGCAACCCGAACCCGATCAAGCTCTTGAACCCGATCGCCAGCCAAATGGGTGTGATGCGCTCGTCGCTCTTGGGCTCGCTCTTGCAGGTGCTGAAGTTCAACCTGGATCGCAAAGCCGAACGGGTGCGGGTGTTCGAGCTGGGAAGGGTATTTTTGCGCGATGTGTCGGTCAAAAATACCGACACCACCGTCGAAGGGTTTGATCAGCCGATGCGCGTTGCGGGTTTGGCCAGCGGCACCGCCGACGCGCTTCAGTGGAGTCGCAAAGAGCAGAGCGTGGACTTTTATGACGTCAAGGGCGACGTGGAAGCCTTGCTCGCGCCCCTGAAGCCAGTGTTTGAAACGGCCAGCCATCCAGCCCTGCACCCGGGCCGCTGTGCCAAGGTGGTGCTGGCAGGCGTTGACATCGGCTTCGTTGGCGAGCTGCATCCCAAATGGCGCCAGGCGTATGACTTCCCTGCGGCGCCGGTATTGTTCGAACTTGACTTGAACGCCGTTTTGCAAAAGCCCGTGGCGGCGTTTGTCGGCGTGGCCAAACACCAGGCGGTGCAACGCGACATCGCCGTCCTGGTGGCGGAGCAACTTACCCATGGGGCGCTCATGGCCGCTATCTGGGCAGCGCCCACAGGCGGTTTGCTCAAAGATGCCCGGCTGTTCGATGTCTACCGACCCAAAGCCGGAAACGGCATTGCGCAGGCGTCAGCAGAAAAAAGCCTGGCCGTTCGCTTGACGCTGAACAGCGAGGACGCGACACTGACCGAAGGCCAGATCGAGGCTGCGGTGCAAAGCGTGATTGCCCAACTGGGCAGTGATCTGGGTGCGCGCCAGCGGGTTTGATTCGATGCAGTTTGTTTTTGGACGAGGTGAATGAATGGACTTTTCCGTAGAGACCCTGGAAACCCCGGCGTTGACCAAGGCACAGTTGGCCGAGTTGCTGTTTGACCAGATCGGCCTGAACAAACGCGAGTCCAAAGACATGATCGATGCTTTTTTCGATTTGGTTGCGGCGCGTTTGATTGCAGGCACAGATGTCAAGATTTCGGGTTTTGGCAATTTCCAGATTCGCACCAAAGCGCCCCGGCCTGGGCGCAACCCGCGCACGGGAGAGGCGATTCCCATCCGTGCCCGCCGTGTGGTCACCTTCCACGCCAGCCACAAGCTCAAAGAGCAAATCCAGTTGGAGAGTTAAGGCCGGCGGCCACGGGGCGACCTACGGGGTGATCGAGCCATCACCCGTGCCCGGATACGCGTGCCAGGCCGCTTTCAAAGCCACAATCTGTTACATCCAAACCACAGCGTATTTCCACCTTTACACGCTGTGGCAACTTAGAGTAACCTCGAAGCTTTCTCTCGTATAGCATTGATTTCAATGGAGAAAGCGCTTCCAGCCATTCCCGCAAAACGATATTTCACCATCGGTGAGGTAGGGGATTTGTGCGGCGTAAAACCGCATGTGCTGCGTTATTGGGAGCAGGAATTCACGCAACTGCGCCCGATGAAGCGGCGCGGCAATCGGCGCTATTACCAGCACCATGAGGTGTTGATGATCCGCCGGATCCGCGATTTGTTGTACGACCAGGGCTTCACCATCAGCGGCGCGCGCAACAAAATGCAAGAGATCGTCCAGGCCGAGCGCGACAAAAAGCGCAACGGCGAGGTGATGCTCGACGGTGTTGACGTGGTAGAGCTGGGCGATTCAGAGCTGGACGACTTTGCCGAAAGTCAACTCGAGGAGTCGATGTCTGCCGGCACGCTGCAACTGATGCACGTGCGGCGCGAGCTGTTTGAGATTCGCGAGTTGCTCAGCGCCACGCATTGAAGCCTGGCCTGGCGTGTCGGCGTGTTCAGGCGAGTTTTTTCGCTGGGCCGCCCCGAGAAAAAATGCGCCCCCTTGGGGGGCAGCGACCCGCGTAGCGGTGGAGCGTGGGGGCTGGTTTTTTCGCTGGGCCGTCCCGAGAAAAATGCGCCCCCCTGGGGGGCAGCAACCCGCGTAGCGGTGGAGCGTGGGGGCTATAATACAAAGCTAGAGATCGGTGTGTGGCGCAGCCTGGTAGCGCACTTGCATGGGGTGCAAGGGGTCGAAGGTTCGAATCCTTTCACACCGACCAACATCATTTGGAAAAACCGCCATGACGCAAGTTATGGCGGTTTTTTTATGGCGGCTTTTTTCGTGGCCGATATTGTCAGCGGCGGCGGCGCACTTGCGTCGGCTTCTGTTGGTACAGTGCCGCTTCAGTCAACGGCAACCCAATTCAATATCCATCAATAGGAAACACGCCATGGATCTGCAACTCAAAGGCAAACGCGCGCTGGTCACCGGCGGCAGCAAGGGCATCGGCAAGGCCATTGCCCGCGTGTTGGCGCAAGAGGGGGCTGATGTGGCGCTGCTGGCACGGCATCAAGACGTGTTGGACGCCGCCGCCAGCGAAATCGCGCGTGAATCTGGGCGCAAGGTGGTCGGCGTTGCCGCCGACACCAACAGCGACGAACAGGTCAATAGCGCCGTAGCCTTGGCCGTGCAGCAACTGGGCGGCGACATCGACATCCTGGTCAACGCTGCAGCCGAGCCTGCCGGGTTCGCCGCGCCGCCCAAACTGGCGCAAATCAGCGGCGATTTTTACCATTCTGAGATGAACACCAAGGTGATGGGTTACATCCGGGTAGCCAAGGCGGTAGTGGCGGGCATGCAGGCGCGGCGCTGGGGCCGCATCGTCAACATCAGCGGCCTGGCGGCGCGCCAGACCGGCAATGCGGTGGGCAGCATGCGCAATGTGTCGGTGGCGGCGCTGTCGAAAAACCTGGCCGATGAGTTGGGGCCGTTTGGCATCAATGTGAACGTGGTGCATCCGGGCCTCACACGCACCGAGCGCACCGCCCCGCTGGTGGCCGCGCGCGCTGCCGCGCAAGGTGTGTCTGCCGACGCCGTGGAGCAGCAAATGGCCAGCGGCAACAGCATCGGCCATCTGGTGGCCGCTTCTGAGGTGGCCGATGTGGTGGCGTTTTTGTGTTCTCCGCGTTCGATCGCGGTGACGGGTGATGTGATCGCAGCGGGGGGTGGCGTGCCACGGGCGATTTACTATTAAAAAATAGCGTTTATTATACATTATAAATAATATAAATTTATAATTTAAGACAAAATTACTATTAATTAATATAGCAAATAGTAGACATTTTACGTGGCCTAAAGGCGATTATTAATTTGTAATATATTTTAATGATATTTATTTTGGCAAATTTGCGGCCCGTTTGTTGACATAAAACGAAACAAACCGAGACCGGCCCGAGAAGATTTCACGCGTGTTGGCAGGCATCATCTAGGCCTGTTCATCAACTTGTCAAGGAATCTCTCATGAAACATTGGATCAAAAGAACTCTGGTTGGCGTGTTTGGCGCGTCGGTCTTGTTGGGGGGCTTAAGCGCCTGCTCGGGCCGCCACCATAGTTGGAATGGTAACGAGGCCGACATGGCGGCGCAGCAAACCAAGATGGTCGACTACGCGGGTAAAAAGCTCGACCTGAACGAGGCGCAAAAGCAGCGCCTGGCTGTCTTGGCCGGCAAACTGCGGGAGCAGCGCAGCGCCTTGATGGGGGCTGGCAAGGACCCGCGCGCTGAGATCAAGGCCCTGGTGGCTGGCGACAAGCTGGACAAAACCAAAGCCCAGGCCCTGATCGACGACAAGACTGGCGCCATCAAGAACAAGAGCCCAGAGGTGATTGCCGCAGCGGCAGATTTCTACGACAGCCTCAATCCGGCGCAGCAGCAGCAAATCCGCGAGCTGATGAACCGCCGCCGGGGCTGGGGTGGCTGAATCGGCCGATCAGCAGCGGCAGTCGGTCGACCGTGCCTGGCAAGGGGAAAGTTGCTTGAAGAAAGACAGCGGCCAGAGGAAAATGCCCCATGCCCCGCATCCTGCTGATTGACGACGACGAACACCTCGGGGGGCCGCTGGCGGCGTATTTCGGGCGTTTTGGCATGCAGCTTGAGTGCGCGCATCGCCCGAGCAGCGGCTTGGCCCTGCTGAAGCGGGAGCCGTTCGACGCCGCGATTCTGGATGTGATGTTGCCCGAGATGGACGGCTTCGAGCTGTGCCGCGCGATTCGCAAAAGCACCGGCGGTTTTGGCGACATCCCCATCATCATGCTGACCGCACGCGGTGAGGTGATGGACCGCGTGGTCGGCCTGGAGCTCGGTGCTGACGACTACCTGCCCAAGCCGTTTGAGCCGCGCGAACTCGTCGCCCGCCTGCAAACCGTGCTGCGCAGGCGGCGCGCCCCGGTGCAAACGCACCGCCTGGTGTTTGACGGGCTGGAGATCAACCTGGACACCCACGCCGTGGCCTGTGGCGCTCGCGCCGTGGAACTGACCGGCACTGAATTTGAACTGCTGGCCTTGTTGGCCAAGTCGCCCGGCAAAGTGTTCAACCGCGACGACATCTTGAGCCACCTGCGCGGGCACGAGGCCGACCTGTACACCCGTGCCGTCGATATTGTGGTGAGCCGCCTGCGCAAAAAGCTCGAGCCGTTGGACGCCATCAAAACTTTGCGCAATTCGGGTTATTCGCTGGCGTTGGATCGCGTCTGATGACCAGTTCTGACACCCCGCCAACGCCAGCGTCACCGCCAGTTGAGCGCCATCCTGTGAGTCGGTGGTGGCATCGATGGGGCCACTCGCTCAAATGGCGTCTTGTTGCACTGTTTTTGCTCTTGGCGCTGGCCATGAGCGCGGTATTTTTTTATGGCCTGCAAAGGGCCATGGCGGTCGGCTGGCGTGAAGCCGCGCGACCGCTGCTGGCCGATTACGTCGACCGCCTGGCCGCTGACCTGGGCACCCCGCCAGACGCGGCCAAGGCCCAGCGCCTGGTCGACCGGCTGCCGCTGTCCGTGCGCATCAGCGGGCCGGTGGTCAATTTTGATTCGCATCCGAGGCATCAACATGCGAACGCCGGATCCGACGTCAACGCTCCGTCGGACACCTATTGGCGTCAAGGCAAATATGGCCGCGACGCGGAAAACGCCCGTTTGCTGCAACGCAAAACGGCCGATGGCCACGTCATCAGTTTTGGCCTGGGCGATCTGGACTGGCGCGGTGGCCCAGGTTCGGTCGGCTGGGTCACGCTCTTGGCCTTGCTGGGCCTGACGGCGCTGGCCTACCTCTATGTGCGACGCTTGTTGCGACCGCTGGACGCCATCGGCGCGGGGGCTAAACGCATTGGCGCGGGCGACTTTTCGCAGTCCATCGCCCTGAAGCGGCGCGAGCAAAGCAGCGAGCTGGGAGACCTGGCGCGTCAGATCAACACCATGGGCGGCGACATCCACCAGATGCTGGAGGCCAAACGCGGTCTGCTGCTGGCGGTGAGCCACGAGCTGCGCTCGCCGCTGACGCGCGCGCGCCTGAACATCGAGTTGCTGCCTGAAAGCGGGGTGGCAGAGGCACCGCGCGAAGCGCTCAAACGCGACGTGGCTGAGATGTCGCGCCTGATCAGCGACCTGCTGGAGTCCGAGCGCCTCAGCAGCCGCCACGCCGCCCTGCATACGGAGCCGACGGATCTCGCAGCGCTGCTGCGCGATGTTGCCGCTGGCGTGGCCGCTTCGGGCACACCGGCGGCGGCGCTGCGACTTAATCTGGAGAGCGCCGTGCCTTTGTTGCAGCTGGACCCGGCGCGCATCCGCCTCTTGCTGCGCAACCTGATCGACAACGCCCTGCGTTACAACCCTCCGGGCGCTGCGCCGGTTGAGATCACGCTGCGGCGCAGCCCGCAGCCTGGGGATAAGGAAGCCGTCATTACCGTGCGCGATCACGGCCCCGGTGTGCCCGAGGCGCATCTGCCCAATCTGACCGAGCCTTTCTTCAGGCCGGATGCTGCCCGTCAGCGCAGCACGGGCGGTGTAGGGCTGGGCTTGCATCTGTGCAAACTGGTGGTGCAGGCGCACGGCGGCACGCTGGCCCTGGGCAACGCCTCGCCCGGACTTGCGGCGGTGGTGCGCCTGCCACTCGCGCGCTGAAAGTCGCTGACGTTTGTCGGCAGCGACTGAAGCTGGCGTTACCTTTTGTGTTCCCGCTGGCGAGTGTTTCAGACCATAATTTGAAAGCGAGCCAGTGCAAACCTGGTCGCGTTGATTCTGAAAGGTTCTCGTGAGCGATTCTGATTCGATCGGCGCACGCTTGATGCGCATGTGGCTGTGGCTGCTGACCAAACTGCTGGTTTTGGCAGGCTTGAGCCTGGTGATCCTGATCGTGGCTTGGCTGTGGTTCAAGCAAGAAAACCTTTTGTTCAAACCGGCGGTGTTGCCTGCCGCCACCCTGCTGGCGCCTGCACCCGACGTGAAAGAAGTAGGCGTTGAGGTCGATGGCGCGCGCCTGTCGGCGCTGCATCTGAAACGCGAGGGCGCCAAAGGGGTGGTCTTCTTTTTGCACGGCAATGCGGGTAATTTGCAGACCTGGTTTGTCAACGCTGATTTTTACCGTCAGGCGAATTTTGATCTGTTCATGATCGATTACCGGGGCTTTGGCAAAAGCAGCGGCGAGATCACGAGTGAAGCGCAATTGCGCGCTGACGTGCGCACGGCCTTTGATGCCGTGGCGCCGCAATATGCCGGGCGCAAGATCGTGGTGTACGGGCGTTCGCTGGGCAGTGGTTTGGCCGCCGGGCTTGCTGCCGAACTGGCGCAAAACGCCCAACTGCCGCAGCCGGATTTGACGGTGCTGGTCTCGCCCTACAGCAGCATGGTGGCGCTGGCGGCGCAGGCCTACCCTTATGTGCCCGGATGGGTGCTGCGTTACCCGCTGCGCACCGACGAGCTTGTGGCCAAAATCAAAAGCCCGCTCCTGTTATTCCACGGGAGTGACGACAAACTGATCGCGCCGCAGCATAGCGCCGCCCTCAAAGGCCGTGCGCAGCAAGCCGAAGTGGTGGTCATCACGGGCGCCGGCCACAACGATGTGCAAACCTTTGCGCCTTACCGCGAACGATTTGCAGCGGCGCTGGCGGCGCTGTAGCTGGCCATTGATTTTTTCAATCGTACCCAATTTGGGGTTTATTGTGTTCAATTTGGTCTTTATGGAGAAAATTT
>JANLYO010000119.1:0-37545 GCA_031365665.1 Rhodoferax sp.
GCTCGGGCCACAAGTCCACCTTGAAGTGGCGCGGCACGTCGCCCGCCGTGGGGATCTTGTAGGTGCTTGGCGCGTGTGTGGTCAAGAGGCCGCGGTCGTTCCACACCAGTTGTTCGGTGGTGAGCCAGCCCATGCCCTGGACGAAGCCGCCTTCGATCTGGCCGATGTCAATCGCCGGGTTGATGCTGCGGCCCACGTCGTGAAAGATGTCCACCTTTATCACGCGGCTCTCGCCCGTGTGGGTGTCGATCGCCACCTGCGTACACGCCGCACCGTACGAAAAATAATAACACGGCCGGCCCGTGAGCGTGGTTTTGTCGTAATGGATTTTGGGTGTGCGGTAAAAGCCGTCACTCCACAGCTGGATGCGGTTGGCGTAGGCTTGCGCCACAACCTCGTCAAAACTGCGCGTGGCGGTGGGCGATGAGACGAAGCCGTTTTCAAAACGCACCGCGCCTGCGCCGCAGTTGTCCAGCCCGCTCACAAAAGCCGCCAGGTTGTTGCGCACATTGCGCGCAGCGAATTGCGCGGCACGGCCATTCAGGTCGGTGCCGGCGGAGGCGGCGGTGGCCGAGGCGTTGGGAATTTTGCTGGTGTCGCTAGCCGAGATCAAAACACGCGCGTAGGGCACGCCGAGTTCGTCGGCTACCACCTGGCAGACCTTGGTGTGCAGGCCCTGGCCCATCTCGGTGCCGCCGTGGTTCACCTGCACGCTGCCGTCGGTGTACACATGTACCAGCGCTCCCGCTTGATTGAAAAGCGTAGCGGTGAAGCTGATGCCGAATTTCACCGGCGTGAGGGCAAGGCCTTTTTTGATGATGGCGTGGGAGCGGTTCCATGCGGCGACTGCCGAGCGCTCTTTTTGGTACTGCGCCGTTTTCTCCAGTTGGGCGATGAGGGGCGCCAGGATGTTGTCGTCCACCTTCATCTGGTAGTGGGTGGTGTGGCGCGCGTCGACTCCGTACAGATTGCGTTTGCGCACATCGAGCGGGTCCAGCTTCAAGTGCCGAGCGATGTCGCCCATGATGGCTTCGATGACGATCATGCCCTGCGGCCCGCCAAAGCCGCGAAAGGCGGTGTGGCTTTGGGTGTTGAGCTTGCAGCGGTAGGAGGCGATCTCGACGTCTTCGAGGAAGTAGGCGTTGTCGGCATGGAAGACCGCGCGGTCGGCCACCGGGCCGCTCAAGTCTGCACTGAAGCCGCAGTTCACTGCCATCATCAGTTGCAGGCCGCACAGGCGGCCGGTGTCGTCAAAGCCCGCCGTGTAGGCGTATTCAAACGGATGGCGTTTGCCGGTGACCATGAAGTCGTCGTCGCGGTCCAGCCGCATCTTCACCGGGCACTTGAATTTGTGCGCCGCCACCGCCGCCCAAACGGCCAGATGCCCGGCCTGCGTTTCTTTGCCGCCAAAACCGCCACCCATGCGACGGCATTCCACCTTCACCGCGTGGTTGTCCAGCCCGAGCGCGTGCGCCACCCAATGCTGCACTTCGCCCGGATGCTGCGTGCTGCTGAACACCTGCCACTGGTTTTGTTCCTGCGGCACGGCGTACGCGACCTGGCCTTCCAGGTAAAAATGCTCCTGGCCGCCGACTTCCAGCGTGCCGGTGAGGGTGTGCGGCGCGTGTTTGAGCGCTGCCGCCGCGTCGCCACGTTTTACAAATACGGGCGGCAAGACGTAGTTCCTGGCCTTCAGCGCGTCCTTGACGGTAAGCACAGCGGGCAGCGCATCCACTTGCAATTGAACCTTGTTGGCTGCCTTGCGGGCCTGCATGAAGGTGCTGGCCACCACCAGGCCGACCACTTGGCCAATGTGCTGCACCGAATCCACAGCAAAAATCGGCTCGTCGCCAATGAAAGACGCCAACTGCCGGTGCCCCGGCACATCGCCCGCGAGCACCACGCCCACCACGCCAGGCATGGACAGAGCAAGGCTGGCGTTGATGCCGCGCAGGGTGCCGTGCGCCACTTTGGAGAGGATAGGCGCCGCAAACAGCGTGCCGCTGATCTCGGCGATGTCGTCGACGTACGCAGCGCTGCCCGATACCTGCGCCGAAGCGCTTTCATGCGGGATGGAGCGGCCCGCAGCGGTGGCGCCGCCTTGGTTAGGCGTGTTGTTGATCGTGCTCATGGCGCCACCTCATCCAACATCGCGCTGGATTCAAGATTGATCCCCGTCGCGCCCTGCTGTTCCAGCCAAAACCGTTGCAGCAAATTGCCCAAGACTTCGCGCCGGTAGCTGCTGCTGGCGCGCATGTCGGAAATCGGCGAAAACTCCTCGCGCAGCACCGCTTGTGCGCCCTGCACCAGGTCTTGCGTCCAGTCCTTGCCCGTCAGGAAATTCTCGGTTTTGACAGCGCGAACCGGCGTCGCAGCCACACCGCCTGCGCCGATGGATGCCACAGCCACCCGGTTGTTTTCGATCTGAACTTGAATCACCAGGCAGACCGCCGAGATGTCGTCTTCAAAACGTTTGGAGATCTTGTAGGCGCGCAGGCACTCGGCGCGCTCGGGAAGCGGCACCTTGATCCAGGCCAGCACTTCATCGGGCGCGAGCGCGGTCTTGCGGTAAGCCAGGTAAAAGTCCTCCATCTTCAATTCACGATGCTGGGTGCGGCCTTGGGCGCGGCCCTGGTGCCACCGCATCAGCACCACACTGGCCTTGAGCGCGATCAAGAGCGGCATCGAATCGCCAATGGGCGAGCCATTGACTACATTACCGCCCAGGGTGCCCGAGTTGCGCACGGGCAGCCCGGCAAAACGCTTGGTGAAGGTTTTGAGCGCAGGGCGATCCTGCACCAGCGCGGCAAAAGCGTCGTGCAGCGAGGCCGCAGCGCCGATGGCGATGTGATGGCGGTAACGCTCGATGCGCCGCAGCTCGGCGACCTGGGTCACATCGATTACCTGCTCGAAATCCATGAAAAGTTTGTTGACCCACAGGCCGACATCGGTGCCGCCCGCCACGATTTGCGCTTTAGGCCAGTGCGCACGGGCTTGCAGCAACGCTGGCAGGTTTTGCGGCAATTTGTAAGCTGAATTGGCCTTGGGGTCAGTTGCAACTGGAACAATACGCTTCAATTTTTGAAGCAATTGTTTTTCATCCACTTGCACGCCTGGCAGTTGGCCCATATGCTGGGCGGCATCCAAAATCGGCCGGTAACCGGTGCAGCGGCACAAATTGCCAGACAAATCGTGTTGGGCGCTTTCGCGGGTGACAGTCTCGCCCTGGCAGACCCGGTTTTGGTAAGTGGCGAACAGGCTCATCACAAAACCAGGCGTGCAAAAGCCGCACTGCGAGCCAGAACAATCCACCATCGCTTGCTGGGCTGGATGCAGTGCCCCAGCGCCATGAACGACGCTCGGGCCATTCAGCACGCCGGGCGCGATGTCTTCCACCGTCCACAGCGCTTTGCCGTCGATCGTGTGGGCGAAGCGGATGCAGCTGTTGACCGATTGGCAGCGCAGCTTGCCCCCGTGCAACTCTCCCAGCACGACGGTGCATGCGCCGCAGTCACCTTCGTTGCAGCCTTCCTTTGTGCCGACGCATTTCAGGTCTTCGCGCAGCACCTGCAACAAGGTGCGGGTGGCAGGGACATCCGCCAGCGTGACAAGTTCCCCGCGTCTGATAAAGTGAATTGGTTTCGTCGACATGGTCTGTTCCACTGATATATTGATGTTGGCAGGGCAATTTTGACAGGCTAACCCACCCCAGTCTTCCTTTCGTTCATACGCACGATAAACACAAAATGAGCCAGGATCAACCCACAGCACGGCTTGAACTCAAGGGCATCACCAAGCGTTACCCCTCGGTGGTCGCCAACAGCGATGTGTCGCTGACCGTCTTGCCGGGTGAGACGCACGCCGTTTTGGGCGAAAACGGCGCCGGGAAATCGACCTTGATGAAAATCATCTACGGCTCGGTCAAACCCGATGCGGGCACGGTATTGTTCAATGGCAAAACCTCCCACATCCGCAATCCGCAGGAGGCGCGGGCCTTGGGCGTCAGCATGGTGTTTCAGCATTTCAGCCTGTTTGATACGATCACCGTCGCAGAAAACGTCTGGCTCGGGCTGGACAAATCCTTGAGCCTCGTGCAGGTGACGCAATCGATCACCGCCAAAGCCGCTGAATACGGGCTGGATATTGACCCCGCGCGACCGGTGCACACCTTGAGCGTGGGCGAAATGCAGCGGGTGGAGATCATCCGCGCGCTCTTGACCAACCCGCAGTTGCTGATTCTGGACGAGCCCACCTCGGTGTTGACGCCGCAGGCGGTCGAAAAACTCTTTGTGGTGCTCAAAAAGCTCGCCAGTGAGGGCTGCAGCATTTTGTACATCTCACACAAGCTGCATGAAATCCGCGAACTGTGCAATGCCTGCACCGTGTTGCGCGGCGGCAAAGTCACGGGGGTGTGCAACCCGGCCGAAGAGTCCAACGCTTCGCTTTCGCGCCTGATGATTGGCGCCGAGCCGCCGCAGCTGGTGCACCGGGCGTTGAAGCCGGGGGCCGACGTATTGCGTGTCAGCGGCCTCACGCTGGCCCGAGAGGACCAATTTGGCGTGGATTTAGACCACGTGGCGCTGGAAGTGCGCGCGGGCGAAGTGGTCGGCATCGCCGGGGTTTCCGGCAACGGCCAGCGGGAACTGCTGTACGCCTTGTCGGGCGAAGACGTGCGTTCGCCCGCAGGCTCTATCCATCTGGGTGAGGCTGACGTGGCGGCCCTGAACCCGAGCCAGCGGCGCAAACTCGGCCTGCATTTTGTGCCGGAGGAGCGCCTGGGGCGCGGCGCTGTGCCCACTTTGAGCCTGGCGCACAACCTGCTATTGACCCGCTCCGAGGCGATTGCAAGCCAAGGTCTGGCCAGCGGCTGGATCAAGGTGCGGGCCTTGCAAGCCCAGGCGGCAGATGTGATCCGGCAGTTCAACGTCAAGGCGGGCGGGCCGCAGTCTGTGGCGCGCTCTTTGTCTGGCGGCAATTTGCAGAAGTTCATTGTCGGGCGCGAGATTGACGCCAAACCCAAACTGCTGATCGTCTCGCAGCCCACCTGGGGTGTCGACGTGGGTGCCTCGGCGCAGATTCGTGGCGCGATTTTGGCGCTGCGCGACGCCGGTTGCGCCGTGTTGGTCGTCAGCGAAGAGCTGGACGAGTTGTTTGAAGTAAGTGACCGCCTTCACGTGATCGCGCGCGGGCGGCTCAGCCCGTCGGTCGCCGTGGCTGACGCCACGGTCGAAAAAATCGGCGAATGGATGAGCGGGTTGTGGGACGCGCCATCCGTTAGGGCTCAGCCTGTCGAAGCCGGTGCGAGCACTTCGACCCTTCGGCAAGCTCAGGACGGGCCAAGCCCAGTGCGAACGGGGTTCCCTGCGGAAGCAAGCCATGGCTAAATTCCGCATCAAACTCGAAGCCCGTCCAGAACCCTCCAATTTTTGGAGTTACGGCTCGCCGCTGTTGGCGCTCTTGGTCACGGTGGTGATTGGCGTCCTCCTGTTCGTCGCCTTGGGCAAAGACCCGCTCAAGGGCCTGGAAATGTTTTTCTGGCTGCCGATCAAAAGCGGTTATGCCCTGGGTGAGCTGCTGGTCAAAGCCACGCCTCTGTTGCTGATCGCCCTCGGGCTGGCGGTGTGTTTCCGCTCGAATGTGTGGAACATCGGCGCGGAGGGCCAATACATTCTTGGCGCGATCTGCGCCGGTGGCGTGGCGCTGTTGGCCGAGAAAACCACCGGCGGCTGGATCGTGCTGCCCGTGATTCTGGCGGGCGTGGCGGGTGGCATGTTGTGGGCGGCGATCACCGCGTTTCTGCGCGACAAATTCAACGCCAACGAAATCCTGGTCAGCCTGATGCTGGTGTACGTGGCCGTGCAATTGCTGGGTTACCTCGTCACCGGGCCATGGAAAGACCCGCAGGGGTACAACTTCCCCCAATCCCAGACCTTTGAAGCGGTCACGCGCATCCCGCGCCTGTTTGTCGGCTCGCGCGTCAGCATTGGCGCCTTGATGGCGGTGGTGGGGGTGCTGATCGTCTGGATCTTTTTATTCCGCACCCGCGCCGGGTTTGCGCAGCAGGTGGGCGGGCTGGCGCCTGCGGCAGCGCGTTATGCCGGGTTTTCCTCGCGCAAGGCCTTGTGGACGGCGTTGCTGGTGTCGGGCGGTACGGCAGGACTGGCGGGCGCTTTGGAGGTGGCCGGGCCGATCGGGCAACTCACGCCCTACGTGCCCGCAGGCTACGGTTTTGCTGCCATCATCGTCGCCTTTGTCGGGCGGCTGCATCCCGTGGGCATGGTGTTTTCAGCCTTGTTGATGAGCATGTTCTACATTGGTGGCGAGATGGCGCAATCGCGCCTGGGCCTCACCAAATCACTCACCGGCGTGTTCCAGGGCCTGCTGCTCTTCAGCCTGCTGGCCTGCGACACGCTGATCAACTATAAGATCAAGTTCACAATCACATCCCAAAGGGCTGCCTGATGGAATCCTATGCCTTGCTGATTGCCGCCACGCTCAATGCCGGCACCGTGCTGGCCATTGCCTCGCTGGGGCTCTTGATCAACGAAAAAGTCGGCATCGTCAACCTCGGTGCAGAAGGCATGATGCTGTGTGCCGCGATTGCCGGTTTTGCCACCGTGGTGCATACCGGCAACGACTGGCTGGGTTTCGCGGCGGGCATGGGTGCGGGGGCCGTCCTGGCCCTTGTATTTGGCCTCCTGGTGATCTGGCTCAACACCAACCAATACGCCACTGGTTTGGCGCTGACCCTGTTTGGCACCGGTTTCTCGGCCTTTGTGGGCACCGCCTACGTGCAGGCCAAAATGCCCGAGCGCCCCAATTTCGTGTTGCCGTGGCTGGGCGACATCCCGCTAATTGGCCCGGCGCTGTTTCAGCATCATCCGCTGGTCTACGCCACCGTGGCGCTCACCGTCGGTTTGATCTGGTTTTTATACCGCACCCGCAGCGGCCTGGTCTTGCGCAGTGTGGGCGAAAGCCCTGAATCAGCCCATGCACTGGGTTACCCGGTGCGGCGCATCCGGTTGCTGGCGGTCGTGGTGGGCGGGGCGCTGTGTGGCCTGGCGGGGGCCTACCTGTCGGTGATTTACACCCCCCTGTGGGTGGAGGGCATGGTGGCTGGCAAGGGCTGGATCGCGCTGGCGCTTACTACCTTTGCCACTTGGCGTCCGGCACGGGTTTTGCTTGGTGCCTACCTATTTGGGGGTGTCACGATGCTGCAATTCCATTTGCAAGGCATTGGGGTGGAGGTGGCGAGCCAATTTTTGACCATGCTGCCCTATATCGCCACCATTTTGGTGCTCGCCCTGATTTCCCGCAACCCGCAATGGATACGCATCAATATGCCGGCCAGTATTGGAAAACCCTTCTATCCGGGCTCCTGATCTCAAGGTAATAATTGACGGTTTTCAAAGTTTCGCGTTCCCTTTTCTCCTTTTTTCACTCAACCTTCTCAGGAAAAGACATGACAGACCTGCAAAAACGCTCACTCTTGCGCATTGCCGCACATACCGCCGTCGTTGGCGCCGTCGCAGGCGCCGTATTGGTGGGCTGTGGCAAAAAAGAAGAGGCCAAACCGGCCGCTGCTGCGCCCGCCCCAGCCGCTTCGGCTGCCGCTGCGCCCCCGCCGCCGCCGAAGCCTGAGCCGCTGAAAATCGCCTTTGCCTACGTCGGCCCCGTGGGCGACGGCGGTTGGACCTTCGCACATGACAACGCCCGCAAGGCCGTCGAAAAAGAATTCGGCGACAAAGTCAAAACCTCTTTCGTTGAAAACGTTCCCGAGTCAGCAGATGCCGAGCGCGTGCTGCGCGACATGGCCACCCAAGGCAACAAGCTGATTTTTGGCACCACCTTTGGTTACATGGAGCCGATGCTCAAAGTCGCGCCTGATTTCAAAGACGTGAAGTTTGAACACGCCACCGGTTACAAACAAGCCGACAACATGCGCACCTACGACAGCCGCACGTATGAAGGCGCCTACATGGCCGGCATCATCGCGGGCAAGATGACCAAGAGCAACACCTTGGGCGTTGTGGCGTCGATCCCGATCCCCGAGGTGATCCGCAATATCAACAGCTTCACTTTGGGTGCCCAGATGAGCAACCCGAAGGTCAAGACCAAAGTGGTCTGGATCAACAGCTGGTTTGACATGCCGAAAGAAACCGAAGCAGCCACGGCGCTGATCAACGGCGGCGCGGACGTTTTGTTCCAGAACACCGACTCACCCGCCGTGCTCAAAACGGCCGAAGCCAAAGGCAAACGCGCCTTCGGCTGGGATTCCGACATGTCCGCCTACGGCCCCAAAGCCCACCTGGCGTCTGCCATCATCAACTGGGGCCCGTATTACATCAAGGCCACTAAAGAAGCGTTGGACGGCTCGTGGAAGGGCGGCGGCGGCGTCTGGTACGGCGTGAAAGACGGCGCAATTGACATCGTCTCCCTGGCCGAAGACATCCCGGCCGACACCAAAGCCAAGGTCGCGGAAGTCAAAAAAGGCCTCGCCGATGGCAGCTACAACATCTGGAAAGGCCCCATCATGGGACAAGATGGCAAGGCCATGGTCGCCAAAGATGCTGTGGGTGACGACAAATGGCTCAGCGGCATGGGCGCTTACGTCAAGGGCGTCGAAGGCAAAGTCCCTGGCGGCAAAAAGTAAGCCTCACGGGTTTTGAACCGTCCAAAAAGCTGCTCTCGGGCAGCTTTTTGTTTTTGAAAACCGACTGCACTGAGCCTGCACCATCTGATGATCGAAGAAACCCATTGGCACCCAGTTGCGTCGTCAACCGAGGTGGCGGCAGCACCCATTGCCGCTACCCTGCTGGATCGCGCGCTGGTGCTGTGGCGTGATGGCGCGGACAGCATCCAGGCCTGGGCCGACCAATGCCCGCACCGGGGCGCGAAGTTGTCGCTGGGCAAAGTGGTCAATGGCCACCTTAAATGCGGCTACCACGGCTGGCAGTTTGACGCGGGCGGGCAGTGTGTGTTGGTGCCCGCGCTGCCCACGTTCACGCCGCCGCCCAGCCACTGCGCGCGGGTGTACGAGGCGCGTGAGGCGTATGGGCTGGTGTGGGTGCGGCTCGCCCCCGCTTGCGGCGCAGCAGCGCCAAGTCCGACGCTTGCGCAGCCCTTGCCCCCGTTCGCCGCAGAAGCTGACCCGCTGCTGCGCAAACTCAATTGCGGTCCGTATGACGTGGCCACCAGCGCGCCGCGCGTCATTGAAAACTTCCTGGACATGGCGCATTTCGCCTTTGTGCATGAGGGCTGGCTGGGCGCCGGTGGCTTCAGCGCGATTGACGACTACCAGGTGACGGCCACCTCCGGCGGCCTCGTCGCCACCGGCTGCAAGGCCTGGCAGCCCAAATCCAATCTGCATTCCACCGCCCCGGCGCAGGTCGAATACAGCTACGAAGTCACTGCGCCCTATGCAGCGGTGCTGACCAAAGTGCCTGAGGCCACGAGTGTGGCGGTGCAAAATTACCGGGAGTCGATTGCACTCTTCATCTGTCCGGTCTCGCCCGAGCAAAGCCGCGTATGGTTCCGCCTGGCGGTGGTGGATTTTGAGTCGCCAGATGACAAACTGCGCGCCTTCCAGCACACTATCTTCATGCAAGACCAGCCGGTGCTCGAATCACAAACGCCCAAACGCCTGCCGCTGGACGTGCAGGCCGAGCGGCATTCGGCGGCAGACAAAGCGTCGGCGGCGTATCGGCGCCACCTGAGCCAGCTGTGCATAACTTTTGGAGTCTGTTGATGAGCTTACTGAAGTTTCAAGTCAAAGAAGTCGGCGCAGAGCGGCTGCCCGCGCTCTTGTGCGCCATGCCCAAAGCCGAGCTGCACATGCACATCGAAGGCTCACTCGAACCGGAGATGATCTTCGCGCTGGCCCGCAAAAACGGTGTTTCGCTGGCTTATCCCGACGTAGCCGCGCTCAGAAACGCCTACCAGTTCAACAACCTGCAAAGTTTTCTGGACATCTACCACACCGGCACCACGGTGCTCAAGACCGAGCAGGATTTTTACGACATGTGCTTCGCCTACCTGCGCCGCGCAGCGGCAGACAACGTGATCCATGCCGAGATTTTCTTCGACACGCAAACCCACACCGGCCACGGCTTGAGTGCTGACGTGGTCATCAACGGTCTGCACCGCGCCTGTGAGGATGCGCGCGCACAGTTGGGCGTCAACGCCGCGCTGATTTTGTGTTTTTTGCGTCATTTGAGCGAAAAAGAAGCGTTTGAGTCGCTGGAGCAGGCGCTGCCCTTTCGCGACAAGATCGTGGGCATTGGCCTGGCCTCCAGCGAGCTCGGCCACCCGCCGGAGAAATTCGCGAAAGTCTTCGCGCGTTGCCGCGAACTGGGCTTCAGGCTGGTCGCCCATGCGGGTGAAGAAGGCCCGCCCGCCTACATCTGGAGCGCGCTGGATGTGCTCAAAGTGGAGCGTATCGACCACGGCGTGCAGGCTTTCCATGATGCTCTGCTGATGCAGCGCCTGGCCCGCGAGGCCATACCCCTGACGGTGTGCCCGCTCTCGAATTTGAAGCTGTGTGTGTTCAACTCGCTCAAAGACCACACCCTGGGCCAGATGCTCGGCGCGGGCCTGGCCGTCACCATCAACTCGGACGACCCGGCCTATTTTGGCGGCTATGTCAACGAAAATTTCACCCAAACTTTTGCCGCGCTGGGGCTGTCGTCACAACACGCCCATCAGTTGGCGAGCAACAGTTTTGAGGCCAGTTTTGCAGAGGGCAGCGTGAAACAGCAGTACCAGGATCGTCTGGTGGCGTTTTTCGAAGAATTTAAATAAATATATTGAAGTATAAATATTTAATTTTTAATGCAACTAGGCCACGTATTTATTTAACATATTGCTATTAATATTTGTAATATTATTTCATTAATTTGTATCAATTTAAAAATTAAAATGCATAATAAACGACAAATTTTCAATTTTTACAGCAATCGACCCCAAATTGGGTATTAAAAATTTACGAGAAGCATCATGACACATGCAATCGCCAAATGGATCACACTGGCCGCTTTCAGCGTGGCGGGCGGCGCCTACGCGCAGGAGAGCGGCCCGGCCAACGTGTTGTGTTCGGCTGGCGTCGAATGGTGCAACCACTTGGCGCAGCTGTACCAGCGTCAGACCGGCACGGCCATCACCCTGGCGACCAAGAGCACGGGCGAGGTGTTGGCGCAAATAACGGCTGAGCGGGCCAATCCCAAAACCGACCTCTGGTTTGGCGGCACGGGCGATCCGCATTTGCAGGCTGCCGAGATGGGCTTGCTTGCTGAATACAAATCAGACAAGCTACCGCAGTTGACCGACTGGGCGCAGGCCCAGGCCAAAGCGGCCAACTACCAAACCGTCGGCATTTACCTCGGGCCGCTGGGTTTCAGCTACAACACCGAGCTGATCACCCGCAAAAAACTCGCCGTGCCGCAGTGCTGGGCCGACCTGCTCAAGCCCGAGTTCAAAGGCGAAGTGCAGATGGCCAACCCGGCCAGCTCCGGCACCGCTTACACCGCGATCGCCACGTTGGTGCAGATCATGGGGGAGGAGCCAGCCTTTGCGTATTTGAAAAAGCTGCACCCCAACATCAGCCAATACACGCGCAGCGGCACGGCCCCGTTGAAGAACGCCGCGCGCGGTGAAAACACGGTGGGCGTCAGTTTTATCGCCGACGTGGTGGGCGAAGCGGTAGGTGGCGGATTCCCGGTGAAGTTTTCGGTGCCGTGTGAAGGCACCGGTTTCGAAATCGGCTCGATGTCGCTCGTCAAAGGCGCGCGCCGCCCGGATGCCGCCAAAAAATTCTACGAATGGGCGCTGACCCTGCCTGCGCAAAACAGTGGGTTGGACGTGAAGTCCTACCAAATCCCGGCACTTAAAACCGCCACTATCCACGCCATGATGCCCAAACCCAACGAGATCAAACTCATCAACTACGATTTTGTGAAATACGGCAGTACGGCGGTGCGCACGCGGCTATTGGCGCGCTGGGAGCAGGAGATCAACAAGTAATTCCAGTTCTAAATCATCCGTGCAGGTCCTTGCACCTCCTAGCCGTGCTGTAGCACTGTCGTCGTCGGTGCGCCTACTGCACGAATGATTTGGAAATCGAATATGACCCAAGCTAAATTTGCCACCGTTGCGGCAAGATCAGAGTGAAATTCCGCAGCATGGCTGACGTCCCCACCGGTGTGCACACCTGGCTTGCGCAATTCGCGCTGGTGGCTCAGAGCGGTCGCACGATGCAAATAGCGCCGCCCGCGCCGGAGCGAGCCCGATCCCAAGCAGGGCCTGGCAAATGCTGCGTCATCCTGTCACCGCACCCGGATGATGAATGCATCGTCGGTGGCTTGCCGCTGCGCCTGCTGCGAGAACAGGGCTGGCGCGTCGTCAACATCGCCATCACCCACGGCAGCAAACCCGAGCGTCAGTTACCCCGCGCGCATGAGCTGGCGGCGGCGTGCGATCGCCTCGGCTTTGAAAACATCTTGCTCGCCCCGAGGGGCTTGCAGCGTGTGACAGCCCACAGCCGCCAGATTGACCCCGCGCATTGGGCCGCATGTGTGCAGGCGCTGGCCCCGCACATCGAGCGTTTGCGACCGGATCTGTTGGTGCTGCCGCATCCGCAGGATGCGCAGGCGGCGCACATCGGCACGCATCTGCTGGGGCTGGAGGTGCTCGCGCAACAACCCGCTGCCTACGCGCCGTGGGTGGCGTTTTCGGAATTTTGGTCCACCATGGCCTCGCCCAATCTGATGGTGCAGATCAGCCCTGACGATTTGGCAGACCAAATCGCCGCCCTCATGCAGCATGAAGGCGAAATCCGCCGCAACCCCTATCACCTGAGCCTGCCCGCCTGGATGATGGACAACGTGCGGCGCGGGGCCGAGCAGGTGGGTTTGCCCGGCAGCCTGGCGCCGGATTTCATGTTCGCCACGCTGTACCGGGTGATGCGCTGGCAGGGTGGCGTGTTGCAGCCCGCTTGGGAGACGGGGCGGTTTGCGGCCATCGGCCAGCCGGGGCTGGGCATGTTTCAGTGACCCGGTAAAATACCCCCAAGGCCCGCTGCTCCGGCGGGCCTTGCCTTTGGTGGGCTTTTTTGTTTCGGAGCCATGTAGAGGACTACCATGTATAAAAACCTCGCAGCCACCGTCGTGGCCGCTTGTTGTTTCTCCCCCGTTTTTTCACAAACCAGCGCGCCTGTAGCGGCGCAGCCTGGGCCGCTCAAAATCGGTTTTGTTTACGTGACGCCCCTGACCGACGCCGGCTGGGTGCGCCAGCACGACGAAGGCCGCAAGGCCGTGCAGGCCGCGCTGGGCGACCGGGTCAAAACCAGCTATGTCGAAAACGTGGCCGAGGGGCCGGACGCCGAACGCGTCATCCGCGACCTGGCCGCCAGCGGCCACCAGCTGATCTTCACGCCGAGTTTTGGCTACATGGAGCCGACACTGGCGGTGGCCAAAGACTTCCCGAATGTGAAGTTTGAATCCGTCACCGGCTACAAGACCGCGCCCAACGTGGCGGCGTCCAACGCCCGGTATTACGAGGGGCGTTACCTGGCCGGCATTGCGGCGGGGCGCATGACGCAAAGCCATCTGGCCGGGTATGTGGCGGGCTTCCCGATCCCCGAGGTGCTGCAGGGCATCAATGCTTTCACCTTGGGCATGCGCTCGGTGAACCCGAAGGCCGAGGTCAAGGTGCTGTGGCTCAACGCCTGGTTTGACCCGCCGCGCGAGCGCGACGCCGCGATGACGCTCTTCAACCAGAATGTTGAAGTGGTCGCCTTCCACACCGGCTCCAACGCCGTCATGGTGGCCGCCCAGGAGCGCGGCAAGATGGCGGTGGCCTACCACTCGGACATGCGCAAGGTGGCGCCGGACGCGCAGATTGTGGCGGTCACGCACGAATGGGGCGCGTATTACACACAACGCGCCCGCGCCGTGCTCGAAGGCAGTTGGCAGAGCGGCAATGTCTGGGGTGGCGTCAGGGAAGGCATGGTCAAGGTCGATGCCTTTGGCCCCAAGGTGCCCAAGGCCGTGCAGGACGAAGTGCTGGCGCGCCAGAAAGACATCGCTTCGGGCAAGCTACAGGTTTTTGCCGCCGGGCCAGCCGATGTGAAAGACAACGAAGGCCGCACCGTCATTGCCAGCGGCAAGAGCCTTGCCGACGCGCAGATTCTGGGCATGAACTGGCTGGTGCAGGGCGTGCAGGGCAAGCCCGGCAAATAAGGTAATCTTGGGGCCGATGAAAGCGTACCGCGCCGCCCTGCTGCGTTTTGATGCCGATGCCCCGCCGCATCAGTCGGCCGTTTACGACGAAGACGGCCTGCTGGTGGTGGGCACCAACCCGACCGGCCTGCGCACGGTGCTGGCCGCCGGGCCGTGGCAGCAACTCAAAGACCTTTACGCCCAAGTGCCTGTAGAGCATCTGCCCGGCCGCATCATCGCGCCGGGTTTTGTCGATCTGCACCTGCATTACCCGCAGACCGACATCATCGGCTCACCAGCCTCCGGCCTGCTGCCGTGGCTTGAAAATTACACATTCCCTGAAGAAAGCCGCTTTTCAAGCAGCGAATACAGCGCGCAGGCAGCTTCTTTTTTCATCGCAGAGCTGTTGCGCAACGGTGTCACCTCGGCGCTGGCCTTTTCCACCTCGCACGTGGCGTCCGTCAGCGCGCTGTTTGAAGCGGCCGAAGGCCGTGGCCTGCGCCTGATCACCGGCCTGTGCCTGATGGACCGCCACGCGCCTGCTGGCGTGCTGAACGGCACGGAGCAAAGCCTTGTGGACACCGAGACCCTGATCCGCCAATGGCACGGCAGGGGCCGCCTGGGTTACGCCATCACGCCCCGCTTCGCGCCCAGTTGCACCGACGCGCAGCTCAGGGGCGCGGGCGAACTGGCGGCGCGTTATCCGGACGTGTGGATCCAGTCCCATGTGGCTGAAAACCGCGATGAAATCGACTGGGCGCGCCAGCTTTTTCCCGGCTCGCGCAGTTACCTGGCCACTTACGACGACTTCGGCCTGATGCGCCAGCGCGCCGTGTACGCGCATTGCATCCACCTGGACGCGCAAGACCGCGCGCTGATGCGAGGCAGCGGCGCCGCCGCCGCCGTGTGCCCGACCAGCAACCTCTTTCTGGGCAGCGGCTTCTTTGACTTCGCCGCTGCCGACCGCGCCGGGTTCAGCTACGGCCTGGCCAGCGATGTCGGCGGCGGCTCCAGCTTCAGCCCGTTTCACACCATGCTGGCGGCCTACCAAGTCGGCAGGGCGTCGGTTCAGGACCCCACGCCAAGTTCTCCCGCCCGCCCCGGGCTCTCCCTGAGCCCGCAGCACCTGTGGTGGCAACACACCGCAGGCGCGGCCAGGGCTTTGGGGCTTGAAGGCGCAGTGGGCAACCTGCAGCCGGGGCATGAGGCGGATTTTGTCGTGCTCAACCCCAAAGCCACACCCTTGCTGGCCCGCCGCACGGCCCGCGCGGACACCCTGGACGAACTGCTGTTTGCAATGCTTGTTTTGGGCGATGACAGGCTGATCGAGCGGGTGGAGCTGGCCGCCACAGCGGGCCAAATTACCAGTTCTTGACCACGTTGAAGGTCTCGCGCGCGGATTCCGACAATTCGGCAAACGCGAGTTTCGCCGCCACGGGATCGCCCTGGCGGACCGCCTGCTCGCGGTCGGCATCTGGCGCAAAGCCCGCTCGTCGTGGCGACGCCCCTACCGGTGACCACCAGTGACAGCGGCGTCTTTGTGATGCTGCAGTATGAAGAATCCGCAGGGCGGGCGCGGCACCGGGCAGCGCCGCCGGGCGGCTGGTAGGGTCGATCTTCCCGGACGACAACCAGAACGGCAGACGCGAAGCTGGAGAACAGGGCGCTGTCAACGTCACGGTGGTGCTTGATGGCCGATACACCGTACAAACCGATGCGCAGGGCCGTTTCGATTTCGCCTACGTCGCCGCCGGGCCGCAGCGCCGCTCCTACAATCGGCGCACTTTTCCAAACCGAACATCATGAGCATCAAAAGCGACAAATGGATCCGCCGCATGGCGCAGGACCACGGCATGATCGAGCCCTTTGAGCCAGGGCAGGTCCGCACGCGCGAGATTGCCGGGCAAGCCGGTTCGCAGCAAAAGATCATCAGCTACGGCACCAGCAGTTATGGTTATGACATCCGCTGCGCGCCCGAGTTCAAGGTTTTTACCAATATCCACAGCACGGTGGTGGATCCGAAGAACTTCGACGAAAAAAGCTTTGTCGATTTCCATGGCGACAGCTGCATCATCCCGCCCAACAGCTTCGCGCTGGCCCGCACGTTGGAATACTTTCGCATCCCGCGCAATGTGCTCACCATTTGCCTGGGTAAAAGCACCTACGCCCGCTGCGGCATCATCGTCAACGTGACACCGTTCGAACCCGAGTGGGAGGGTTATGTCACGCTCGAATTCTCAAATACCACGCCCCTGCCGGCCAAGATCTATGCTGGTGAAGGCTGCGCGCAAGTGCTGTTTTTTGAAAGCGATGCCGACGACGTGTGCGAAATCAGCTACAAGGACCGCGGCGGCAAATACCAGGGGCAGGTCGGGGTGACACTGCCCAAGGCCTGACCTGCAGCCGCTGGATTCAGGTCCATCTGCACGTTATCCAAAATGCCCGCGCATCATGATGCCGCGGTCAACACCGCGGAGCACATCGCGCAGCAAATCACGTGATTTGGCGCTGTCAAAAACGGCCGAGTGGATGTTGGGCTGCCCTTCGACCAGCGACGTGACATCGACATCGAAGACGTTGTCGTAGACGTCTTTGCTGTCTGAGAGGCCGCTGCGGCCCAGCCGACGTGTGCCGAAGTGTTTCAACCCGGCTGACGCGCCCAACACCTGGTCAAGGCCGGTGTACATGGCGCACACGCGGTAACACAGGTTGGCCATGAGGGAGCCATCTGAGTCGCTCGGTTTGCCTTTCTGGAAGAGGTCGTTGTCCACGTCCGCCGCGACCATCACCAACTGGTGCACCAGCGTGATGAGTTGCGGATTGTTCAGTTTGCGCGATGCAATCGCCAGCGCGTTTTGCAAGACATAGTTGCCCATGCTGTGCGCGATCACGGAGACCTTGGCGCGGCATACCGTGGTTTGTTTGTTGCCCTCGACGCTGCCATTGCGGATATTGTTGATGGCCGCCGCCCGTTGCATGGTGGAGAGATGCTCGTGCAGGTGTACAAAAACATCCGCCAATTGCGGGGCTGAGGCGCGGGCGTCTTCGCGGTCAGGCAAATAGGCTGCGGCGCTGCCGTTGGAGGGCCAGGTAAAGAGCACCGGAATGCCCAGGCCTTTGTTGCCTTTGAACAGCGTGTTCTTGATCTGCTGGTAACGCTCAACCGCATCTACCCAGCCGTTGTTGAAGCCATGGATGAAGAGCGAGACATGTTTCTGGTCTTCGTTGCTGGCTTCGGCCTTCAAAATGTCGTCGCTACCGGGAAAATCCTCGGTCTCCTTCATCAACGCCGAGCGGAATTCATCGCCGCTCAAAGACTCCCAGCCATTGAGCGAACATAGGGCGTCACCGGTCTTGCTGCTGGTGAAATACCGGGTGTTCTTCGTATCCAGGCGGATGCCCAAGTCGTCGCCGTCGAGTTGGCGGTTGGTGATCATGTAGGAATTGCTCATGACGGCTCCAGTGGGGTGTGGGGTGGATGCTGAGTGGGATAGCCGTTGAACATTAGCGCAAATGGACGTTCTTGGCATCCTTCAAACAGGGGACACGTCAAACTGATTTTGTAAAAAAAAGTTTCAGGCGCTTGGGCTGTCCAGCGCGGCGGATTCGGTTGCGCGAGCAGGGTCATTGAATCGCCCCGGCGCCCAGTGCCAGATCGGCGGTGTGCGTCAAAGCCGCCCGCACTGCAAGCCGAAGACCCCGCACCACCTCCTCCAGCGGCAAGCTGGGCACCCCTTGCTGGGGTAAAAAGGGCACGTGGATGAAGCCGCCGCGCGTGGCCTCGAACCGTTTCTGCGAGGCCAAGACGTGCATCAACCCGTAAAACACATGGTTGCAAACAAAAGTCCCGGCAGTTTGCGAAACCTCCACCGCGACATTGTTGGTCTGAAGTGCCTGGTACATCGCCTTGATGGGCAAACGGCTGAAGTAGGCGGCGGGGCCGTTCGGCACCACCGCCGTATCGACGGGCTGTGCGCCCGCGTTGTCGGGGATGCGCGCGTCGTTGATGTTGATGGCCACCCGCTCCAGCGACAGCGCCGATCTCCCACCAGCTTGACCGACGCAAATGACAAGCTCAGGCTGGTGTTTGTCCAACAAGGCGTCCAATTCCACCAAAGACCGGCCAAAAATGCAAGGCAAACAGGCGGCCACGAGCTGGCGTCCCAAAACGTGCTTGCCATGCAGGGCCTTCACCGCGAGCCAGCTTGGGTTCACACTTTCGCCGCCAAAAGGTTCGAAACCAGTGAGCAAAACAGGCGCGATTTTGGATGGGGGCGCAGACGAGCGGGTGGATTTCGTGGAAAGTGCCTGGCGCGTTAACATGACTGCAATTTACCTCAAGCACGTGGAACATGCGTGTCGCAACAATCAGCGCAATACCAGGAGACAGGTCATGAAATGGGAAGGCAACCGGGAATCCGACAATGTCGAAGACCGCCGTGATGGTGGTGGAGGTGGCGGCGGTGGGATTGGCGGACGCGGCATTGGCATCGGCTCAATCGTCATCGCACTGGCAGCCTCGTATTTTTTGGGCATCAACCCGATGACGGTGCTGAGCATCCTCAGTGGCGGCAGCCCGGCGCCGCAAGTGCAGGAAGGTCCGGCACACCGGCCGCCGGCAGACGACAAAATGACCAAGTTTGTCGGCACGGTGCTGGCAGACACCGAAGACGTGTGGAAAAGCGTTTTCACCAAGGGCGGCGCGCAGTACAAAGAACCCAAGCTGGTGTTGTTTCGCGGCTCGACACCCACCGCCTGCGGTGCAGGCCAGGCGGCGATGGGGCCGTTTTATTGTCCAGGCGATCAAAAGGTCTACATTGATCTGGCCTTCTACCAAACGCTCAAAGACAAACTCGGTGCGCCGGGTGACTTCGCCCAGGCCTACGTGATCGCTCACGAGGTCGGCCACCACGTGCAAAACCTGTTGGGCATCACCGCCAAGATGGACCAGATGCGGGCCAAAGTGAGCCAAGTCGAATACAACGCATTGAGTGTGCGTCTGGAGTTGCAAGCCGACTGCTTCGCCGGCGTGTGGGCGCACCATGCGCAAAACGCGCGGCAGATTCTGGAAAACGGCGATGTCGAAGAAGCCATGAACGCTGCCGCCAAAATTGGCGATGACGCGCTGCAAAAAGGCGCTGGAGGCCGCGTCGTGCCCGAGAGTTTCACCCACGGCAGCAGCGCGCAGCGCACGCGCTGGTTCAATCTGGGGCTGCAAAACGGCAGTGTCAAAGGCTGCGATACCTTCTCGGCACGGCAACTCTAGGCAATTTCGGCCCCATCGGCGATAATCGGGGGTTGTCCCGATCTGACCGATAAATGAACCAAGCCGTCGCCGAATTGCCTTTTCCTGAAGTCGTTGAGCCTGCCGTTGCCACTGTTGCGGCTGCCTCCTCTGAAGATACCCCGAATTTAAGCGCGTTTTCACAGCTCAATCTGGCTGCGCCGCTCGCGCGCGCCGTGGCCGAGCTGGGTTACGAGTCGATGACGCCGATCCAGGCCAAGGCGATCCCGCTGGTGATCCAGGGCCGCGACGTGATGGGCGCCGCGCAGACCGGCACCGGCAAAACCGCCGCTTTCGCGCTGCCGCTGCTGCACCGCCTGCTGAAGCACGAAAACACCTCCACCTCGCCCGCGCGCCACCCGGTGCGCGCGCTGGTGCTGTTGCCCACGCGCGAACTGGCCGACCAGGTGGCCCAGGCCATCAAGGCCTACGCCAAGCACACCCAGATCCGCACCACCGTGGTTTTTGGCGGCATGGACATGAAACCGCAAACGCTGGAGCTGAAAAGAGGCGTTGAGGTGCTGGTGGCCACGCCCGGACGCCTGCTGGACCACATTGAAGCCAAAAACGCGGTGCTCAACCAGGTCGAATACGTGGTGCTCGACGAAGCCGACCGCATGCTCGACATCGGCTTTCTGCCCGATTTGCAGCGCATCCTGAGTTACCTGCCCAAACAACGCACCACGCTGCTCTTTTCGGCCACGTTCTCCACGGAAATCAAACGCCTGGCCAGCAGCTACCTGCAAGACCCGATCACGGTTGAAGTGGCCCGCTCCAACGCCACCGCCAGCACGGTCGAGCAGCATTTTTACAGCGTTGGCGACGACGACAAACGCCACGCGCTGCACCAGATCCTGCGCCAGCGCCAGTTGAAGCAGGCCTTCGTGTTTGTCAACAGCAAACTCGGCTGCGCGCGGCTGGCCCGCTCGCTCGAGCGCGAAGGCCTCAACGCCACCGCGCTGCACGGCGACAAGAGCCAGGACGAACGCCTCAAGGCGCTTGACGCCTTCAAAAAAGGCGAGGTTGACCTGCTGGTGTGCACCGACGTGGCCGCGCGCGGGCTCGACATCAAAGACGTGCCGGCCGTGTTCAACTTCGACATCCCCTTCAACGCCGAAGATTACGTGCACCGCATTGGCCGCACCGGTCGCGCCGGACAGTCGGGCCTGGCGGTGAGTTTTGTCTCCAAGAGCGATGCGCGCCTGGTCGCCGACATTGAAAAGCTGATCAAAACCAAAATCGAACTCGAAGCCGTCGAGTTCGATGAAGACCAGCCGGACATCCGCCGCCAGGGCCATTTCAACGATGGCCGCCGCATGTACAAAGCGCCGGGTGGTGACGAGGCGGATGCGAGCCAGCGTGTCGGCGAGCGCCCGCGTGAGGCCTCGGGCCAGCAGGGTGGGCGCGAGTCTGGACGTGACAGCGGACGAGAGTCAGGACGAGACAGCGCGCGTGATTTCTCCCGCCCGCCCCGGCGCGATTTTTCCCGCGACTACGCCCGCCCGACACCGGCCAACCGCGATCCGTTCTTTGACAAGCCGTATGAGCCCACTGCGGTAGCGGACACGCCAGCGCCCACGTGGGAGCCGTCGGTGAAACACGCCACGCGCAGCATCTCGGCGAACATCAAACCGAAACGTCGGGTGGCGGCTTTGTTCAAATCCGAATAAATATTATTTAAATATGGTAAAATAGATTTTTGGCTTCTAAGTCACGTATTTATTTAATAGTTTGCTACTATATTTAGTATATAAATTGTAATTATTTTACTAAAAAATTTGGTAAAATATAAAATAAACGTTACATTTTCGATTTCAATTTTGTGAAATCAAGGGCTCAAGTTGAGCGAAATTCGAGGTCGAGCCAGTTCAAGCCCTACGCCAGCCTGACTCACACCCGCTGCGCCGCCTCGCACTTCACCTGAATCAGTTCCCCCAAGGCATGCGCTGACACCAGATTCCGTTCAACACGGTTCCCCCCTGCAAGCGGTAAATCACCTCTGCTACGAATATGCAGCGCACTCAAGCAGCCACCCCAGACGCAGCCTGAATCCATGCTCAGCAGATCAGCGCGGGCCAGCCAACCCAGCGTGGACCAGTGGCCGAAAGCCACGATTACGTCGGCGGTTTGGCGGCCCGGCGCGTCGTACCAAGGCAGGTGACCCAAGGGCGCGTCAATGGCACGCAGGCCCTTGGCTTCAAACTCCATTTCGCCCGTGGGCGTGCAAAACCGGATGCGGGTGAGTGCGTTGACGACGACACGCAGGCGCGCGTAGCCGCTCAAGGCGCCGCTCCACGCGCGCGGCTCGTTGCCGTACATGTTGTAAAAAAAATCACCCCAATCAGGGCCGCGCAACACCGCCTCGACTTCAGCGGCGAGCGCCAGCGTTTGGGCGGCGCTCCACTGTGGCAACACCCCGGCATGCACCATGAGGCAGTCTTGGCCCCGGAAATTTTCAAAGATCGCCAGATGCTGCTGACGCAGCCAGTACAGCATCGGCTCGCGGTCGCTGGCTTGCAGCACGTCCGCAATGGTGTCGCCCCCGTGCGGCTTGCGCACGCCGTGGGCGCAGGCCAGCAGGTGCAGGTCGTGGTTGCCCAGCAGGCAGCGCGCGGCATCGCCGAAACCCATCAGGCGGCGCAGGACACCCGCCGAGTCGGGGCCGCGGTTCACCAGGTCGCCCAACATGTACAAAGTGTCGCGGCTGGGCGAGAACGCCACAATCTGCAACAGCCGCTCCAGAGCGGCGTCGCAGCCCTGTACATCGCCAATCAAGTACATTCCCATGGTGTCGATTCTCGCTTCCCATTGATCCCGCGCCGATGGAATTCCTGCTGATCGTTTTTCTCACCCTTTTGAACGGGGTGTTTGCGATGTCTGAGCTGGCCTTGGCGGCCAGCCGCAAGGCGCGCCTATCGGCCATGGCCGAGGCGGGTGACTTGGGCGCGGTGGCGGCGCTTCAATTGCTGGCGCATCCGACCAGTTTTCTCTCCACAGTGCAAGTGGGCATCACCTCGATTGGTGTGTTGAACGGCATCGTGGGCGAAGCGGCGTTCAGCGCCGGTCTGGCGGGCTGGTTGCAGGGTTTTGGCGTGACCGAGAAAGCCTCGGCCATTTCGGCGACTGCGGTGGTGGTGACCCTGATCACCTTCACCACCATCATTTTTGGCGAACTGGTGCCCAAACGCATCGGTCAGCTGTACCCCGAGGTGGTGGCGCGCTGGGTGGCGCGACCGATGTTGTTGCTGGCCAAAGCCGCCAGCCCCTTTGTGCGCCTGCTGTCGGCCACGACGCAAGGTACCTTGAAACTCATGCGCATCGACACCAACGCCGCGCGTGAAGTCACCGAGGAAGAAATCGCCGCGAGCCTCGAAGAAGGCCTTGACGCCGGTGTGATCGAGCATCACGAACACCAAATGGTGCAAAACGTCTTCAGCCTGGACGACCGGCCCCTGACCTCATTGATGGTGCCGCGCATCGACATTGAATGGCTGGACGCCGCCAACACCGTGGCGCAAAGCCTTGCGTTGGTGAAAGACAAAGGCGAAGAGCGGTCGCACTCCTGGTTTGTGGTGTGCCGGGGCTCGCTTGACGACGTGGTGGGTGTGATCAGTGTGGGCAAACTGCTGCAGCTGGGCGTGGGCCACACCAGCCCTATTGGCGAGCTGGCGCAGGCGGCCACCTTCGTGCCGGAAACACTCAGCGGCATGGAGCTTTTGGAGCAGTTTCGCAAACGTTCTGGCCGCATCGTGCTGGTGGTGGATGAATATGGCGTGGTGCAAGGCTTGGTGACACCCGCCGATCTGTTGGAAGCCATCACCGGCGAACTGCAGCCGACCACGCAGGTGCAAGCCTGGGCCACCCGGCGGGAAGACGGCAGTTGGCTGCTGGACGGCCTGATGCCCATCAACGAACTCAAGGCCCGCCTGGCGATTGACGGCTTACCCGAGGAAGACCGTGGCCGCTACAACACCGTGGCCGGCCTCTTGATGGCGGTATCAGGCCGCCTGCCCGAAACCGGGGAACACATCGATTGCGCCGGTTGGCGCTTTGAGGTGGTGGATCTGGATGGGCGTCGGGTGGATAAAGTTTTGGCTGCGCGGCTTGCCCCGCTCAAGGTGCAGGGCTAAATCCTGCCCGCCAGCCGGTAGGCGACGTAGCCGATCATCTCATGCAGCGCGTAATGCCACTTTTCCATGCCATCCAGGATGGAATAACCACCCCAGTCGGGCTCTTCAGCTGCGCGGAAATCGACCGGGTAAGGCGTGACGTTCCAGCCCGCCTTGACAAACACCCCCATCGAACGGGGCATGTGCGCGGCAGTGGTGAGCAGGAGCCAGGGCTGCTTCGGGTCCAGGCCCGGCAGCTTTGCCGTCATCACGGCATTGTCGTAGGTGGTGCGCGAGGCCGACTCGTACACCACGCGTGCGGGGTCTACGCCCATCAGGTCAAAAAAGATTTTGGCGCGATCCGCCTCGGTGTATTTGGACCATTTGAGATTGCCCTCACCGCCGGTAAAAACTAGTTTCAGATGGGGATGCCGTTGCAACAAAGCAAGCGGAACAACCATGCGCTCGGCCGAGCTATTGAGGGCGATCTGCCCCGGTCTCTCCCACAGGCGTGAGCCACTCAAGGCGCCACCCAGCACCACCACCCCGACATACGGTTTTAGATCAGAACCGGGAGGAATCGAAGCGCTCTGGCTTTCGAGCCTGTGCAAGACGTGGTCAACCGGGCCGTCCCAACCGGTGAGCAAGAGGACAAGCAAGGCTACCCAACAAAATGCCAAGCCGGTTTTGCGCCAACGCCGCAACACCAATAAACCTGCCAGAAGCAGAAAAATGGCCCAGGCGACTGGTTGAGTGAGAAACGAAAGGAATTTAGAGGCTAGGAACACAAATGCAGCCGTGTTGTAGTCTGGCGTTCCGCAGTTTGTATCGGCAAATCAAAACGACCCGCTGGAATATGGTGCCGGAGAGATGAATCGAACACCCGACCTTCTCATTACGAATGAGCTGCTCTACCGACTGAGCTACACCGGCATAAGCTCTCGATTATAACTTTGATTGCAGCCTTGACCGCCGTGCGACCCCGCCTACTGGAGCTCAAATGCAGGCAGTTTTTTGGCCACTGGCAAGTTCTTCAGGGTGGCGTAAACCGGGAGGCCGTCTTTGTACTTGGGGTAGTCCTCGCCCTGGATCAGCGGCGCAAGGTAGCGCCTGCAACGCTCGGTGATGCCAAAGCCGTCGGCGGTGATGAAGTTGCGCGGCATGAATTTTTCGACATTGGCAACCTGGGACAAGGGCGCCGAGCCGATCTTGTACCGGTAAGGGCTGTCGCTGATGCGGTCGATGGTCGGCATTACCGCGTTGTGGCCCTTGAGCGCCAGTTGCACCGCCTTTTTGCCCAGTTCGTAGGCTTGCTTCACGTCGGTTTTGGAGGCAATGTGCCGGGCCGAGCGCTGGAGATAGTCGGCCACCGCCCAATGGAATTTGTGGCCCAAAGCCTGTTTGACCATATTGGCCACCACCGGCGCTGCGCCTCCCAACTGGGCATGGCCAAAGGCGTCGCGCGTGCCCTGTTCGGCGAGGAATTTGCCGTCGGGGTAGTGGCAGCCCTCTGACACGACCACGGTGCAGTAGCCGTGCGACTTGACCAGGGTTTCGACCCGTTTGAGGAATTTGCCTTCGTCGAATTCGATTTCAGGGAACAGCACCACCACCGGGATGCCCTGCGACTCGATCAGGCCGCCGGCAGCGGCGATCCAGCCGGCATGGCGGCCCATGACCTCCAGCACGAACACCTTGGTGGAAGTTCTGGCCATGGAGCGCACGTCAAATGAGGCCTCCAGCGCCGACACGGCCACGTATTTGGCGACCGAGCCAAAGCCGGGGCAGCAGTCGGTGATGGGCAGGTCGTTGTCTACCGTCTTGGGCACGTGGATCGCCTGCAGCGGGTAGCCCATGCTATTGGAGAGCTGGCTGACCTTGAAGCAGGTGTCGGCCGAATCGCCCCCGCCGTTGTAAAAAAAATAGCCGATGTTGTGGGCCTTGAACACCGCGATCAGGCGCTCGTATTCGCGCCGGTTGGCGTCCAGGGACTTCAGCTTGAAGCGGCAGGAGCCGAATGCGCCGGCCGGTGTGTAGCGCAGCGCGGCGATGGCGGCGGCCGACTCCTTGCCGGTGTCGATCAGGTCTTCCGTCAGCGCGCCGATGATGCCGTTGCGCCCCGCGTAGACCTTGCCCATGGTGGCGGCGTTGGCGCGCGCGGTTTCGATCACGCCGCAGGCCGAGGCGTTGATGACGGCGGTGACCCCGCCTGATTGTGCGTAAAAAGCGTTCTTTTTGGCCATGGCTTCGATCTCCTTGGTGTGCCGGTTCACGGGGTGGAATGTGTTTGGCGCGCGCCGCAGGTTCAGGCGCCTGCCCCGGCCAGGGCGCGTGTGACGACTTCGCGCACATCCTTGCTCAAATCGGATTTGGCGGCCACCCGTTTGATGGCCTCGTGCGCGGCGCTGCGGTAGGGCTCGGCCAGGCGGCTCCAGCGGTCAAGAGCGCGGGCCAGACGCGCGGCCACTTGTGGGTTGAAGGTGTCGATCTCCATTACGCGCTCGCTCCAGAACACATAACCGGCGGCGTCTTGCCGGTGGAAGGCGCCGGGGTTTGCGCTACAGAAGCTGAAGATCAGGCTGCGCGCCCGGTTCGGGTTTTGCAGATTGAAATCGGGGTGGGCCATGAGCTGGCGCACGATTGGCAGCACCTGGCCGTCGCGGTCCGTGGCGCCGCCTTGCAACGCAAACCATTTGTCGAGCACCAGCGCTTCGCCTTTGAACATCTGGTGGAATTGGCGCAGGGCGACTGCCGCCAATTCGTGGCCCGAGCCGATCAGCGCGCCCAGGGCGTTGCTGCGGTCGGTCATGTTGCTGGCGTTGTTAAAGCGCTGCATGGCCGTTTGCGGCCAGGTGGCGTCGCCGCTCACGCGGGCAGCAAGGCACAACTGGCTCAGGGCCAGGCCAGCCAGACTGCGTCGGCCGGCAGACACGGCGTCGGGGGTGTAATTGCCGCTGTCCTGGTGCGTGGTGAACGCCCACTCCCAGTCAGCGTGCAGCGCCATGGCGAGCTGCTCGCGCATGGCCTCGCGCACCGCGTGCACACGCTGCGGGTCAACCAGAACGAGTTGCTCGGCGATATAGGTTTCAGACGGCAGGGTGAGCACCAACTCCTTGAAGGCCGCGTCCAGAGCGGGGCTGCGCAGCACCGAGCGCAGCGCGGAAATACACGCATCATCCATTGGCCCGGGTCCCGAAGACGGGTCGCCAACAGTTATTTCCTTGAGGGCAGATCGCAGCATCAGCCGTTGCCCGGCCTCCCAGCGGTTGAAGGCATCAGAGTCATGCGCCAGCAGGTGGAGCAGGTCGGCGTCTGAGTAGTCGATCTCCAGTGTCACTGGCGCCGAGAAGCCGCGCAAGATGGACGGCACCGGCGCTGAGGGCACATTGGCAAAACTCAGGGTTTCACTGGCTTGCGTCATCACAAAGACCCGTGAGCCTGCGCCCGGCACCGACTCTTCGGCCAGTTGCAGGGGGATGTCGCGGCCTTGCGAATCGAGCAGGCCGATTTCCAGCGGAATCACAAAGGGCTGCTTCACCGGCTGCCTCGGCGTGGGCGGGCAGGTCTGGCTCAGCGTGAGCCGGTAAACCTGGGTGGCGGCATCGTAGTCGCCCACAGCCTTCACATTCGGCGTGCCGGCCTGGCTGTACCAGAGCTTGAACTGCGGCAGCAACTGCCCCAGGTCCGACTGCACATTGGCGTCCGCCATCGCCTGGGCAAAGTCGTCGCAGGTGACGGCCTGGCCGTCGTGAACCGCGAAATACAGGGCCATGCCTTTGGCAAACCCTGTGCGGCCCACCAGCGTCTGCATCATGCGGACAACTTCTGCGCCTTTTTCGTAAATGGTGACGGTGTAGAAATTGTTGATTTCCTGGTACTGATCAGGCCGCACCGGGTGCGCCATGGGGCCGGCGTCTTCCGGGAACTGGGCGGTGCGCAGCACACGCACGTCTTCGATGCGCTTGACGGCGCGGGCCGAGGGCTCCGCGCACAGGTCCTGGCTGAACTCCTGGTCACGGAACACCGTCAAACCCTCTTTGAGCGAGAGCTGGAACCAGTCGCGGCAGGTGATGCGGTTGCCCGTCCAGTTGTGGAAGTATTCGTGCCCGACCACACTCTCGATGTTGGAAAAATCAACATCGGTCGCAGTGGACTGGCTGGCCAGCACGTATTTGGTGTTGAAGATGTTCAGGCCCTTGTTCTCCATGGCGCCCATGTTGAAGTCGCTGGTGGCGACAATCATGAAGCGCTCCAGATCGAGCGACAGGTTGAAGCGCGCCTCGTCCCAGGCCACCGAGGCCATCAGCGAATTCATCGCGTGTTCGGTTTTGTCAAGGTCGCCCGGGCGCACGTAGACCTGCAGCAGGTGGTCTTTGCCCGCGCGCGAGGTGATGCGCTGCTCACGGCAGACCAGTTGCCCCGCGACTAGCGCGAACAGGTAACACGGCTTGCGGTGCGGATCAATCCACTTGGCGAAATGGCGGCCGGCGTTTTCGGCGCCGGGCAAATCGCCCTGCTCGACGAGGTTGCCGTTGGACAGCAGCACCGGGTACTTGGCTCTGTCAGCCTTCAGCGTCACGGTGTACATGGCCATCACGTCCGGGCGGTCCAGGAAGTAGGTGATGCGCCGGAACCCCTCAGCCTCGCATTGGGTGAAGAAGGAATCGTTGCTGACATACAGGCCCATCAGCTTGGTGTTTTTGACCGGGTTGCAGGTGGTGAATATTTCCAGATCAATCGCGTCTTCGCCTTGCGGCAGGTTCTCCAGCACCAACTGGTTTCCGTCCATCTTGAACGAAGTGCCCTGGCCGTTGACCAGCACGCGCGCCAGGTTCAGGTCTTCGCCGTCCAGGCGCAGGGCCTGGGCTGCCACGCCTGAGTTGCGGCGCAGGCGCATTTTGTTCAGCACGCGGGTTTTGGCGGGATCAAGGTCAAATGTGAGATCGACCGTGTCAATGAACCAGGCCGGGGCCGAGTAGTTTTCGCGGCGCGTCACCGCAGCGGCGCCTTCACCATCACGAAATAGCAACATTCAGTGTCTCCAGAAAATTCGAATTCATCAGTTCGTCAAAATTGCGGGCGCTGGCGATCACGTGCGGGCCGGTCAGGGCCTCGGCCCTGTGGCTGGTGCAGATGGCCACCGCCTGCATGCCCGCGCGGCGGGCGGCCTCAATGCCAAAAGGCGCATCTTCAAAGACAATGCAAGCCTCTGGTCTCATATTCATTCGTTTTGCCGCTTTTAAAAAAATAGCAGGTTCAGGCTTGCCTGGCAATCCTTCGTCGCCGCCGACCACCGCGTGTGGCGTGAACGGCAGCAACAGGTGCGAAAACGCGAAGGCGATGTTGTGCTGGTCGCCCGCTGTGCCGACACCCACCTTAAGCTTCCGGCTCAATGCCGACAGGGCGAACTGCGTGAAGCCCGCGACTTCGGCAAACACCGGCGCGAACAGCTCGCGGTAAATAGCTTCCTTCTCGGCAATCAGCGCCCAGGCCTCCTTGGCCTCCACCACACGGCCAAACAGCTCGTTCATGCACTCGGCGCCGGTGCGCCCGGTAGTGCGTGCCAGCAGGTCGTCCACATCCATCCGGATGTTGTGCCGCTGCGTGAACGTGATCCAGCTTTGCGCGTGGTAGGGCATCGAGTCGATCATGGTGCCGTCCATGTCGAAAATAAGGGCCCCCACGCTTGTCACTGCGTGTACTGCGCTGCCCCGCGAGGGGGCTAATTTTTGGCTTCGCTGCTCTTCGAGAACTTGGGGCGGCCCGGCGAAAAATTGTGCGCCCACGCCCGCCGTTGATTGCGTTGCCATCACACACCCTGCTTCAGTGAGGCTTCAATGAACTGATCCAGGTCGCCATCCAGCACCTTCTGGGTGGCGGAGGTTTCGTAGTTGGTGCGCAGGTCCTTGATGCGGCTGTTGTCCAGCACGTAGCTGCGGATCTGGTGGCCCCAGCCGACGTCGGTTTTGGTGTCCTCCAGCTTTTGCTGCGCTTCCTGCTGTTTGCGCAGTTCGAAATCGTACAGGCGCGAACGCAGGCGCTTCCAGGCCACATCGCGGTTGCTGTGCTGGCTGCGCCCGTCCTGGCACTGCACCACGATGCCGGTGGGCAGGTGGGTGAGGCGCACGGCAGAGTCGGTCTTGTTGATGTGTTGTCCGCCGGCGCCGCTGGCGCGGAAGGTGTCGGTGCGCACATCGGCGGGGTTGATGTCGATCTCGATCGAATCATCGACCTCGGGGTAGACAAACACGCTGGCAAAACTGGTGTGCCGCCCGCCACTTGAATCAAACGGGCTCTTGCGCACCAGGCGGTGCACGCCGGTTTCGGTGCGCAGCAGGCCAAAGGCGTATTCGCCCTCGACCTTGATCGTCGCGCCCTTGATGCCTGCCGTGTCGCCAGCGGTTTCGTCCTCCAGCGTGGCCTTGAAGCCTTTGCGCTCGGCGTAACGCAGGTACTGGCGCAGCAACATGCTGGCCCAGTCGCAGGCTTCGGTGCCGCCGGCGCCGGCCTGGATGTCCAGAAAGGCGTTCAGCGGGTCGGCCGGGTTGTTGAACATGCGCCGGAACTCCAACTGCTCAACAGTGGTGGCAAGTTTGGCGGCCTCGGCGTCGATGGTCAGAAGGCCGGTTTCGTCGCCTTCCTCCTTCGACATGTCATAAAGCTCAAGGTTGTCTGACAGCTCGCTGGCCAGCCTGTCGAGCGTGCCCACCACGTCATCCAGCGCTTTCTTTTCCTTGCCCAACTCCTGGGCGCGTTTGCTGTCGTTCCAGACTTCGGGGTCTTCCAGCGACGCGTTGACGGTTCTCAGCCGCTCTGCTTTGGCAGGGTAGTCAAAGATACCCCCGTAACTCTTGCGTGCGTGCGCTCAAGTCCGCGAGCCGGGTGCCGATTTGGTTGATGTGTTCTGCGTCCATGAGGTGTGCCCTGAAATGTGGTTGGCGCTTTGATGTGAACTGTCGCGCGCCGAGCCGGGTATTTTCTCATGGTTCTCCTACGGAGCTGGCGTTGAAACAGGCCAGTGTTCAGGCCAAAAAATCCTCGATCAATTTTGCCAATTGCTTAGGCTGGTCGTGGTGCAGCATGTGCCCGCAATCAGTCATCTTCACACGGGTGAGCTTGGGTACGGCACTGAGGCGTTGGTGAAACTCCTCCAAGGTGAACCTTCCCCGATGCCAGGTCTCGATGGAGTTGTCCTCGGCCTCCACAAAAAGGGTGGGGGCCAAATTGGCCGCATAAAGCGCCAAAACCTCTTCGTTGCGAACCAGCAAGGCACCAGAAATCTTGTGGGCCGGGTCACCCAAAATATCCCATTTGCCGTTGTCGTTTTGCATGGCCCAGTGGTGGGCCAGCCAAATGGCGCGGCCCCGCCCGGCGTCGTCGCGTGCCAGACGGGGGTTGGTTTTCATGAGGCGCTGAGCCACGCCTTCGGCACTGTCATAGGGCCGAAGCCCCATTTCGCCGCGCTGAAAAGCTTTGAGTTCGTCCATCCATTTGGCCAGGCGTTTGGGCGCGCCACTGGCGGGCATCACTGGCATGCCAAAACCTTCCAGATTAATCAGGCGGCGGATGCGCTCGGGCCGCGCCCCGGCGTAGTGCATCACCACGTTGCCACCCAGGCTGTGGCCGACCAAATCGACCGCCTCGTCGGGCGCGTAATGATCCAACAGAAAATCAAGATCGGCCAGGTAGTCGGCAAACCAGTAGTTGTCCACCGGGTCGGCGGTGGTCAGGCCGTAACCACGCCAATCCGGCGCGATGATTTGCCGCCCGCTGGCGAAGGCTTCTGAAAAGGCGTCCACCAGAAACTGGTACGACGCAGCAACGTCCATCCAGCCGTGCACCAGCACGAGCGGCGCAACGCCTGGCTGCGGCTGCCCCCATACGCGGGTGTGATAGGTGAGGTTGCGGATCGGGACAAATTCGCTTTTAGGAATACGTTTGGCTTGGTACATTTCGTCAATGATACGGAAGCGCACCATGACTGTCAGTCAAAACAGGGACAACTACGAGCAGATCTACCGGGAGTTCCGCTGGCATGTGCCTGAGCGCTTCAATATGGCTGAAATGTGCAGCAGGCGCTGGGTGCATCAATTTGATGCTTCTCAAAAAATAGCAATTCATGCCTACGAATTGGGCTCTGGGGGCTCTTTCTACACTTACAAACAACTCCAAAACGACGCCAACCGCCTCTCCAACGTGCTGGCGAAGCGGGGTGTCAAACGCGGCGACCGCGTGGCGATTGTGTTGCCGCAGCGCTTCGAGACGGCTGTGGCCTACATCGCGGTATTGCAAATGGGCGCCGTGGCGATGCCGCTGTCGATGCTGTTTGGGCCCGAAGCGCTTGAATACCGCCTGGTGGACGCCAGTGCCGTGGCGGCGATTTGTGACGCTGAGGCGATGGCGGCTGTGCAATCCGTGCGGGTGAGATGTCCGCTCCTTCGTCAATGTCTTGTTGTTGGCAATTCGGCTACGGATGACTTTGCCAGCGCCCTTCGAGGCGCATCCGATCAATTCGACCTGGTTGACACCCTTGCTGATGAGGCCGCCGTGCTGATCTACACCAGCGGCACCACCGGCCCGCCCAAAGGCGCGCTGATCCCGCACCGCGCCTTGATCGGCAACCTGAGCGGCTTCGTGGCGAGCCAGAACTGGTTTGGGTTTGACGGCAAATCCAACGCATCTACCCAGGCAGTATTCTGGTCCCCTGCCGACTGGGCCTGGACGGGCGGCTTGATGGACGCTCTGCTGCCCACGCTGTATTTCGGCCGCCCCATCGTGGCCTACAACGGCCGCTTCAGCCCCGACGTGGCGCTGCAATTGATGCGGGACTGCGGCGTGACGCACAGCTTCATCTTCCCCACCGCGCTGAAGGCGATGATGAAAGCCTTCCCCGGCACGGCCAAGGTGACAGTGCGAAAACAGTTCAACTTGAAGCTGCAAGCCATCATGAGCGCGGGCGAGGCAGTGGGTGACGCGGTGTTTGGCTATTGCGAACAGCAGCTCGGCGTGCGCCCCAACGAGATGTTTGGCCAGACCGAGATCAACTACATCGTGGGCAACTGTGGCCGGTATTGGCCCGCGAAACCCGGCAGCATGGGCCGGCCGTACCCGGGCCACTACGTCAAGGTCATCGACGACGCGGGCCAGGAATGCCCGGTCGGCACACCGGGTGATGTAGCCGTGAACCGCTTCGACATCCATGGGCAAGCTGACCCGGTGTTCTTTCTGGGTTACTGGAACAACGAAGCCGCAACCAAAGCCAAGTTCACCGGCGACTGGTGCCGCACTGGCGACATGGCAGTGCGCGATGCCGACGGCTACCTCTGGTACCAGGGCCGCTCTGACGACATGTTCAAGGCCGCCGGTTACCGCATAGGCCCGGGTGAGGTGGAGAACTGCCTGGTCAAACACCCGGCCGTGGCCAACGCCGCCGTGGTGCCCAAGCCCGACGCGGCGCGTGGCGCGCTGGTCAAGGCCTACGTCGTGCTTGCTCCTGACTTTATAGCTGCTCGTGCAAATTCGGCGAGGGGAGAAGCCCGGTTTGATGAAGACCTGATCGCCGAGCTACAGGCCCACGTCAAAGGCAAACTCGCGCCCTACGAATACCCGAAAGAAATCGAGTTTGTCGATGCCCTGCCCATGACCACTACCGGCAAGGTGCAGCGCCGCGTGTTGCGCCTGCAGGAGGAGGAGCGGGCGCGGATGCCCGTGAAACCGTAAACTCAAGGCACTATTCCCCTACTCAAATTCAGGCAAGCTCCGGCAAGCCTTCCCACCCCCATGAAAAACATCCAGCTCGGGCAAAGCGCCCTGTCCGTCACCCCCATTTGCCTGGGCACCATGACCTTTGGCGAGCAGGTGACTGAGGCCACCGCCCACGCCATTCTGGATCGCGCGCTGGAGCGGGGCGTCAACTTCATCGACACCGCCGAGATGTATTCGGTGCCGACCCGCGCCGAGACCTACGGCGCCACCGAAAAGATCATCGGCAACTGGTTTGCCACGCGCCCCGGAGCACGGCAAAAAGTGGTGCTGGCCAGCAAACTCGCGGGCCCGTCGCGCGGCATGGGCTGGGTGCGCAATGGCAGCAGCCAGGTGACGCAGCAGGACATTGTGGATTCCTGCAACGCCTCGCTCAAGCGCCTGCAGACCGATGTGATCGACCTCTACCAGATCCACTGGCCGGTGCGTCACGTGGCGGCCTTTGGCGCGGTGTATTTTGACGTGGCCAAGGACGTGCCGGTCACTCCGATCCTGGAGCAATTGCAGGCGCTGGACGGCCTGGTGAAGGCCGGCAAGATCCGCGCCATCGGCCTCTCGAATGAAACGCCCTACGGCGTGCACGAGTTCGTGCGCCTGGCCGAGCCACACGGCCTGCCGCGCGTTGCCACCGTGCAAAACCCGTATTGCCTGATCAACCGCACCATGGACAACGGGCTGGACGAAACCATCCACCACCTGGGTGTTTCGTCGATCCCCTATTCACCGCTGGGCTTTGGCCTCTTGACCGGCAAATACGACGAAAGCGGTGCCGCCGGGCCGGGCGCGCCCATGAACGCGCGCATTGCCAAGTTTGAGTCCGTCCGCAAACAGCGCTGGGGCCGCGACGAAGCGCTGAACGCAGCGCGCCGTTACAACGCGCTGGCGCGCCAGCATGGCATGACGCCGACGCAGATGGCCCTCGCCTTCTGCTACACCCGCTGGCACGTGGCCAGCACCATCATCGGCGTGACCACGGTGGCGCAGCTGGATGAAAACCTGGACGCCTGGGGCACTACCCTGTCGCCGGAAGTCTTGGCCGAGATCGACAAAATCCGCTGGGCGCACCGGGATCCGGCGCAGTAGGCTGTTTCCTTATCGGGTGCTTCGCGGCTTGTGCTGCGTTCCGGGGTGGCTGCGCGAGACCGTGCGCGTCTGGCGACCCTACTTCGGGGGCCCTTCGGGCTGCCTTGCGATGCTCGAATCTGGCGGGAATCCGCTAGCACTCGCTGCGCTCAGACAATCGCGGATTCTGATCCGCCAGCTTCTGCGCTCCTCAGCCCCGCAGAAGGGATCGCCAGTCGCGCACCGTCTCGCGCAGCTTGTTGCCGTCCCAAAATGCAAAATTCAGCCTGTGGGATGTTTGCATCAATTGATGGTTGAGGTCTTGCTTAAGGCATGAAGACCAATCAGTGCTGAACTTGCTCACACGATTGCATTACAAGGTCGAACATGCTCAAGACCGACTGAAACAATGACTTCACCTTTTGGTTGAATTGCCAATTGCCAGCCTGTTTCCTGCAATGTCAGTTGAATTACCCGGCAATCTTCTTCATGTTCGATGTTGTTGGCATCTATCCATACCAAGCGGACAATTGTGTCTTTCACCAAAGCCGCAAATATTGGTGATAAACGGTTGCCATCGATGCGGGAGAATTTTGGCAAATCGATCACGACCTTTTTGTCCAGGCTCCACATCTGGAAATCGCCTTTCACCAGAAGCCGCTTGATCGTCTTACGCATCGGAAGCAGAAAGTACGTCAGGAAGCCAGGGTCGATGGCACAGACCACGTTGTATAGGGTGAGCAACGCATAACCTTCCTCTGCAGATATCCAAAGTCCAGGTAGCTCTCCCAAACGCTGGCCGAAGGGTGCCCGAGTATCGTATCGGTAGACTCTTCTCGCGGAGTCGTAGATCAACGGTGCACCGAGTCGATCTCGCATGAGCTCGATGTCCCGCATCAGAGTAGCCCGCGACACTTCCAATGCATCCTTCAGCTCCTTCAAGCTGACCTCTCCGTTGTCGCGCAAGAGGAAGTGAATCCGTGATAGACGTTCGGCCTGGCTCATATAAATTTCCTTTCGTGCCATCGTACTCGTCACGCGTCTCATTCCGTGAGACACCCAGGCAGGCATCATCATGATCTAGGAGAAACCTCATCATATGCAGCAAATTCCAGTCTTTTTCACCCCTGCCATGGTGGCCGAAGCAGATAGCTTTTCTCCATCAGCAGGCAAACCCATTGACGTTGTGAAGTCTTGGCAACGCCATGGCTTCGATATTTGCCTTCTCGATCCGCTGGCGGCAACATCTGAAGAAATCGCAATGGCTCATGATAGGGCGTTTGTAGAGGCGGTTCTCACTCGCGAAGCCGCCAATGGATTTGGCAATCGATCACGCTCCGTTGCGGACTCTTTGCCCTACACATCCGGCGCAATGATTTCCGCAGCCCGATCCGCCCTTGACAATGGTTTCGTTGCTGTTGCTCCTTGCTCCGGTTTTCATCATGCTGGTTGGCGTTTTGGTGGAGGCTATTGCACCTTCAACGGACTAATGGTCGCCGCTTGCGTTCTAAAGCACACGGGGGAAGTTCAACGGGTGGGTATTCTTGATTTCGACCAACACTGGGGCAATGGCACACATGACATCATTGCGAAACTCGAAGCATCGAAATGGGTGACCCACTACAGTCCGACTTCAGATTTCGGAACTGAAGAATCATCAGAGCTGTTTATTGACGCGATTCCGGACTTGGTAGCGCGTTTTGCGCAGTGTGATGTTGTGCTCTACCAAGCGGGCGCAGATCAGCACGTAGATGATCCTTTGGGTGGATGGTTGAACACTGAGCAGCTATACCGGCGTGATTTGGCTGTTTTTCAAGCGCTGAAAAGTATGGCGGTTCCGGTTGCATGGAATCTGGCCGGGGGCTACCAGCAACCATTGCGTAAGGTCTTGGATGTTCACGACAACACTATGCGGGCATGCAACTTGGTATACGGTCAATCTAAAAGTAAGGAGTTTGCACATGAGTAAGACAAATCAATTCGTTCTGGTGGTTTTCGCAGTTGCATCCCTGGCGAGCCCTACTGTGCAAGCCGAATGCAGACGTGCGCATGTCTGCGACGGCTATGGCCAAAATTGTCGATACCAAGACATATGCGATGGAAAAATGGATTTGCCTTCGGTGGGATTGAATCCACTCCCAGCACTTCCGTCGGTGGAGTTGAGGCCCCTGCCATCAATGCAGCTACCGCCTTTGGGTACGTCTAGGTGTGAGTACAAGCAGGTGAATGGACGGTGGCAAAACGTCTGTCAATCGAGGCAACTGGCAAGGCAGGAATGCGATTTTCTTTGCTGTATCAGTGCTTTAAGTCAAATTGCTGTTGCAGGGTGACAAGACTTTCTGGCGAGCCTTTGAGGGTCCACAATCAAACGCACAAAGCTAGTTCTTAAATACGAAATACCTTTTTACAATGGGCCTGCGATGATTAAAAACGTCTTTTGTGGACTTGCTATAAGTTGCTGCGTACCTGCGCTGTTGGCGAAATCTGCTAATGTCGATTTCTTCTGCAAAGCAAATGACGATAAGGATTTACCATCATTGATCTTGAATCTTGAATGGGCAAGCAGGGTCCTCCCAGGGGTGCCACCAGAAGAGTGGAGATATCTACAGGCGGAGTCCGAGGCAGCGAGCAATTTGCAAGTAGATCCAACCGTGAGCAATCCCACCGAGTTGGCGCGCAGGCGGTGGGCGCAACTCGAAAATCGACCCCTCTACTATGTTTGGCGCGTAAAAAGGGCTCTTGGAAGAAATCGAGCAGACCTAAACAATATCATCACCCCCCCATTTCCGTTATTTCCAGAATCTCCAGACGCAACGCGATTGAACTCTGCGGTAGATGCGATGAGCAGTGCGTCCGAATATCGTGATGAACTTCACTCTTTCTTGCGTCGAAATGATTTAGCTGCAGTCAAAATCGACCTGGGCAATGCAGATTTTTTACTTGAATTTCGAGCTGGACAGGTGCAATTTTTTCTGAACCGATATGTCAAGTGCAAGCTGCATAAATTGATGGACCGGGTGAAGTAGGGTGTATTGCCTCAATTTGAGCTGGGCAAACGGTGCGCCCTTGGCGATCCCTTCTGCGGGGCTGAGGAGCGCAGAAGCTGGCGGATCAG
>JANLYO010000182.1:0-6433 GCA_031365665.1 Rhodoferax sp.
GCTCGGGCCAGGGCATTGATGTCGCCAAGCTGTTTGGCCCGATCCACCGCGCGCTCAAAGACAGATGCATCATTGCCCAATGCCAGCGGGTCGAAAACACAAGTCATGCCCAATTTGTTGACAAGCTGGCACCATCGCAGCGCTGTCTCAGGTGTGCGCGGGCTCAAGCGCTCCAGGGAAGCCATGCCCTGTTCGTAATGCAAGCGCGCGCGGTCAAGCGCGAAAGCCAACATGGCTTTGTCGCCAGCCCGCTCAGCGAAGTCTGCGGCTTGTTCCCAATGGCCGGCTCCCTGGCTGTGGTGCGCCAGCGCTTCGACGCCTTCGTCGCGGTCTGCTCCTGATGGTCTTGATTGCATCGCCGCCAGTACCCGCTGATGCAAGGCCATGCGTGAACGCAATCCAATATGCTGGTAAACCGCATCGCGGGTGATGCCGTGTTTGAACCTGAGCGCCCGGCCTGAGTCGGCGGGGTACAAAAAGTCCGCATCCAGCAAGGTTGTAAGTTCCTCAACGCCCAGCGGGCGCCCCACGACCATTTCGACCAAAGCCAAAGGCATTTCGTTGCCAATGACGGCAGCCACATGCACCACTGCGGCCAAGCCTTCTGGAAGGCGGCCAAGACGGGTTGCGACGAGGCTGGCCAACCAGGTTTGCGCGGCGCCGCGTCCTTCGATGGCGCGAGACAGCGTGTTGGAGGACGCGGAATGGCAAAGCTCCTCAATGTACAACGGGATTCCGCCTGAATATTGGTGGATTTGCTCGCTCAAAAACGGATCGGCCGTTGGCAGCCAGCGCTGCACCGCCAGCTGTGTTTCAGCCAAAACAAAAGGTTCCAATACGGTGTGCGCAGCTCCCGCAATCCATTTGCCGCCTTCGTCGCGCGGGCGACTGGCCAGAATGACTAGGGGCCCAGAAGGCGCGTCCAACAACGCGCCCAGCAATTGAAGGCTGGCGTCGTCTGCCCATTGCCAGTCGTCAATCATCAGAAGCAAAGGCGATTGGGCTGAAACTGCCTTGAAAAAGGCGACCAAATCGCCCACGACGCCGCCTGTGCTTATCCGCTTCTGGACGGGTTCAATCGCCACATTGAGAAGTTTCAGGATCGCGTTGGCCGCCGGTCCCATGAGCTCGCGCAGAGGATTCATGCGCGAAGCAACAACAGCAGCTTGTTCCTCTGGTGACTGGCGTGGGCCAATTCCAAAATAGGCTCGGGCCATTTGCACAAAGGGCTGCAGCACTTCGGCACCCAGATAACTTTCACAGCTGCCGCGCAAAATTTGCAATGCTGGCGTGCCGCTTTGGTGAACCACTTCCTCGAGCAGGCGCGTTTTGCCCATGCCAGCCGGCCCCACCACCACCATGCAGCGTTGCGGCGAAACACTGGCCGCCTTGACACCCGACACAAAGGCTTCAATTTCAGCAACCACCTGGTTTCTGGCAATGAAGGGGGTCAGCCCTCTCATCGCAGTGGATTCAAATCGCCGGCTTACACCGTTGCGTCCCAACACCAGGCGTACGTGAAATGCCTTTGCCACGTCAGTCTGTCCAAGCGTTGCGGTACCTAGCTCAAAAAAATTGGCGTGCGGCCCCAACGCATCCAGCGACGCCAAAACCTGGCCTCGTCCAGCGGCGTCCGACAAGTGCGCGGCGGTATTGATCACGTCGCCCGTCAGGTCAATCCGACCGCGCTCCATGTCTCCGGGCTGCACCAGGGCAATTCCAGCATGCACGCCCGAATGCATGGCCAATGGCAAAAACTCTGGCGGCACGCCTGGGGCCAGCAAGTGGCTGACTTCATCGTTGATGGCCAACGCAGCCTCCACAGCGCGCAGACCATCGTCCTCCATCACCATCGGATACCCGAAAACGATCAACGCGCCATCGCCCTGCGCCCGAACGACACGCCCGCCATGGCGCTCCGCGACCGACTGCCAAATGCCACGGATGCTCGTCAACACGTCGGCGTACTCTTCGGGCTCCATGGCTCGGCCCAGCCGGGTGGACTCGGACAAATCGGCAAACAGCAGGGTAAGTCGCTGGCGGACGGGCGAATTCGCCCGGCCATCCACTTGCATTGAAGCTGCCATCGGGCGCTATCCCTGCAACGCTCCCCACATCTCCTTGTCCCTTTCGGCCGTCCAGATGCGCGGGTTTTTGATGCCCTTGGCTTCGTCGTAGGCGCGGCTCACGTCGAAAGGCAGGCAGTGTTCGTAGATGAAAACGTGGCCAAACACCGGGTCCATGCTTTTGCGGGTGTGGGCCATGGCGGCTTTTAAGTCCATGCCTTCGGCTGCGGCCTGTTTGCCGGCTTCAAACAGCGTTGTGACCCAACGCTTGGTGTAGTCCAGCGCTTTGTTGACGTTCGCCGCGCCTTTCATCGCGTCGCCGCGTCCGGGCACGATGGCAGTGGCGTTGAGTGCGCGCAACGCTTCAAGCGTGGCGGGCCATTCCTCCAGCTGCGCGTCGCCCGTATAGACGCCGGCTTCGTATTCGACCAAATCGCCACTGAACAGGGTTTTTTCGGCCTCCACCCAGGCGATGGTGTCGCCGCGCGTGTGGCCGGGGCCCGGATGCCAGATCTCGACCACCACGCCGCCCAGGTTGATCGACAGGCTGCCCTGGCGGCCCGGTTTGCCGTCGCCCACCACCATGCTCGGCCACGTCAGGCCAGGGATGCTTTCTGCCCCGCGAAACAGGCGCGGGAAGCGGTCGATCTCGCTTTGCATGTCTTCTGCCCCGCGCTCCCTGATGAGTTCCAGCGTGCCACGGCTGGCGATGATTTCGGTCGCGCCTTCGGCCACGTAAGCGCTGGCGCCGAGCACCCGCACGGCGTGGTAGTGGGTGAGCAGCACGTATTTGATGGGCTTCTTGCTTACAGTGCGGATTTTCTGGATGAGGTCTTGCGCCATCGCGGGCGTGGCAGTCGCGTCGCTCACCATGATGCAGTTGTCGCCAATGATCACGCCGCTGTTCGGGTCGCCTTCGGCGGTGTAGGCCCAGCAGTGGGCGCTCAACTGCTCGAAAGTGATTTTTTTGTCGGACAGGTCGGCCTGCGAGGCAAAGGCTTTGGTGGGGGCGGTCATGAAAATCTCCAGTGGGAATGCGGGGTTGGCCTGAGTTTAGCGACTCGGCGCTGGGGCGGCTTGCGCCATGGATTGAACCCAGGCCAGCCCGCTGGCGTCAACGTCTGGCTTGGGCGCGGCACCGTCCAGCACCAGCACGCCAGGTTCGCCGGCGGGGTCTTCCAGGGCTTCAAACTGGCTGGTCACCAGGCTCGGCGGATAAAAGTGCCCGGCGCGTTTGGCCACGCGGCGCAGGGACTCTTCGGGCGTGATGGCGAGGTGGATGAATTTGAGTTGCGGGGTTTTGCTGCGCAAGACATCGCGGTAGCGCTTTTTGAGGGACGAGCAGCTCAACACGGCGCCTTCAGGCCGAGCCGCGAGTTCGTCGGCGAGCGCTTGCAACCAGTCGGCGCGGTCGGCGTCGTTGAGCGGCGTGCCTTGTTGCATTTTTTGTTTGTTGGCGGGCGGATGGAAATCGTCGCCTTCGATCAGCGGCAAACCCAGTGCCGCAGCGAGCCTTCGCCCGACAGCCGACTTGCCGCAACCCGCCACGCCCATCACCACAACATGAACCGCCGGTTTCATGCCTTGCCGCCCAGCCCGCGCTCCAGCATCGCGATGACCTCTTCGGCAAACGCGGCGTAACTCAGGGTGCCGCCGGGGCGCAGCCAGGTGAAAGTCCAGTTGATCATGCCAAACAGCATCATCGCGGTGGCGGTTTGGTTGCCCGCGTGTACCCGTTGCGGGTAGGCGCGGCACAGAAAACGCGTGACCGCCGCCACCACGTCGCGCTGCCGGTTGACGATGGTGGCGCCTTGCTCCGCACCCAGGTGTTTGGTGTCGTTGAGCAGGGCCACATGCCGCGTGGCGGAGTTTTCGTATTCCGCCAAAAACGCGCACACCAGTTCGTGCAGCGCGGCGCGGTCGTCCAGCTGCTTTCGCTGCGCGGTGGCCTCGACCTGGCCGATCAGGCTCAACAGCCGCTGCGTATACCGCTCCAACAGGTCAAAAAGAATCGCTTCTTTAGCGCCGTAATAGTGGTACAGCCGCGCTTTGGAGGTGCCGCTGGACTTCGCGATGTCGTTCATGCTGGCAGCGGGGTAACCGGTGGCGGCAAAACACGCGGCGGCATGGTTCAAAATGTCGTCACGCTTTTGCTCGAAACTGTCAGACTTGGGGCGGGCCATCGCTGGATTATGTAGGAGCCTAGGAGACGATATGCCAACACGGAACAAGGAATTTGCGCTGTATTGCTGCGACCTGCTCAGCGGCGTGGGGCCGTGTGTGGCCAAAGGCATGTTTGGCGGCTTCGGCATCAGCACAGACGGCCTGACCATCGCGCTGATGACGGACCTGGGCCATGGCGACAAGCTGTGGCTCAAAGCCAGCGCCGAGACGGCTCTGCAGTTCAAAGCCGCCGGTGGCGAGCAGTTCATGTACGCGATGAAGGGCGAAATGAAAGGGATGAACTATTTCACCGCGCCCGAGGAAGCCATGGAGTCACCCGCGCTGATGCTGCCCTGGGCGCGCCTGGCCTTGCAGGCCGCGCTGGAGGCGCAGGCGCTGAAAGGTGCCAAAGCCGCTAAAACCACAAAAATCTCAAAACCAGCTCAAGCGACGAAACCCACGAAACTCACCCAACCCACGAAAACCCCGACAGGGAAAAAGGCCGCACCACCCGCAGCCGCCAAAACCTCACTGAAGGCCAAAAAATCAGCAATGCACCCGACCGTAGTCAAGGCGAAAAAAATCCGCGCCGGGCCTAAAAAGTAAGTGCCAATAAAGTCTAAAAAATAGACGTAAATATTTAATTTAGTTTAATATTTTATTTATTTTTTAGTAAATTATTATATTAAATATAGAGCAAATTATTTATTAAATACGTGGCCTAATAGCGATTTATTCGTTATATTTTATGTAAATAAAAGAAATTTACTCGTTGATTCGTCGCATCACCCGCGCCCACCCTGTACCAGCGGCTCCCAGCTGAAATACACCGGGTCATTGCTGCAGCGCGCCCAGGGCTCGATCACCAAACGCTGGTTCGCACGCACTTCCAGCGCCTCGCCCTGCTGCAACACCAGGTCACCCCGGTCGTTGGCGGGGCCGCTGTGGGGGCCGTCCACCGTCGCCCACACCCGCCCATGCACCACGCGCATCACACCGGCCTCTGCGCTGTGCAGTGTCAAGGCGCGATGCGGCTCCAGCACCCACCCGCCCGACGAAATTAAACCCAGCTCGGCACTATTTGATTGTTGCGTTTTTGGAACATTAAGGTAGACCATGATTTTCCCCTTTCAGAGGTGGTTTTTGCCGCTTTAAAAGTGAATTATGTGCATTTTCAACTTGCCAGTCCAATGAAACCGGGCGACACTATTGATGCGTTTTTAGTATGAATCATTGGACACGCATCCTATGCAACACTCACAAACCCATCTGCGCAGCCGCCCCATCTCGGCGGGGCAGCTGCGCGCCTTTGAGGCGGTCTCGCGGCACCTGAACTTTCGCGCTGCCTCCGAAGAGCTGGCCCTGACGCAGTCTGCCGTCAGCCGCCAAATCCAGACGCTTGAAGACGACGTCGGCGTGGTGCTTTTTTTGCGCCATACGCGGGCCGTGGAGCTGACCAGCGCGGGCGCGCTCTTGCTCGGCGCAGTCTCGCGCGCTTTGCCGCAAATCGACGGTGCGGTGCGGCAAATCCGCCAAAGCGCTGGCCGCCGCAGCGTTTCGATCACCACCTTCGCGTCGTTCGCGTCGATGTGGCTGATCCCGCGCATGGAGGTGTTCCAGCGCGCCAACCCTGACATCGACATCCGCATTGACGCCTCCGACGTCGCGGTGGACATGGAGGTGGCGGATGTCGATCTGGCCATCCGTTATGGCCCGGCAGCGGCCATGCCCAGCCAGGCAGTGCGGCTCTTTGGCGAGCAGTTGGCGCCGGTCATCAGCCCTTGGCTGCTCAAAAACAACCCCAGCATCAACCAACCCGAAGACCTGGCGCGTTTCGCCCTGATCGAAGCCGGCGACGCGCACCGCACCCACCTGCAGTGGCTGACCTGGCGGCGCTGGTTTGACGAGCAACATCTCACCAAAGTCAGCCCCAAACGCTGGCTTTATTTCAACTACGCCTATCAGATGACGCAGGCGGCGCTGGCCGGGCAAGGCGTGGTGCTGGCCCGGCTGCCGCTGGTGGCCGAGAACCTGGCCCACGGCGATCTGGTGGAGGTGCTGCCCCACACGCGCATGGACAGCCCCATGGCCTACTGGCTCCTCACCGGCCCGCGCAGCAGCCTGCGGCCCGAGATCCAGGCGTTCTGTGAGTGGCTCAAAGGCCAGGCCACCGCCACCCGCAAGACCAGCGGGGAAGTGGCGGA
>JANLYO010000248.1:0-1972 GCA_031365665.1 Rhodoferax sp.
CCCGATGACAGGCGCGCCGACCTTCATCGCCTGGTCCATCACCTTGCAGATTTTCTCGGCATGCGCCTCGGACTGCGCGCCGCCGAACACGGTGAAGTCCTGGCTGAAGACGAACACCAGACGGCCATTGATCATGCCGTAGCCGGTGACCACACCGTCGCCAGGGATCTTGTTGTCTTCCATGCCGAAGTCCACGCAGCGGTGCTCCACAAACATGTCCCACTCTTCAAACGTGCCTTCGTCCAGCAGCAATTCGAGGCGCTCACGTGCGGTGAGTTTGCCTTTGCCGTGTTGCGCGGCAATGCGTTTTTGCCCACCGCCCAGGCGGGCAGCGGCGCGTTTTTGTTCGAGTTTTTCGAGAATGTCTTGCATGGTGGGCCTTGTGGGGTCGTTCTAGATACTATAAATTTAATAGCTGCTCACGCCTGTATCGATTGGGCTGCGAGCAGGTTTCGTGCTGCAGTGCTGGCGGCCATCTGGCCAGACTGCACGGCGACGGTGATTTGTGGCAACTGCTCGCGCACGGTCGGGTTGTTCTTGAATGACTGCTTCAGGCCCGCGTCAATGCGCTCCCACATCCACGCCAGCGACTGGTTCTGGCGGCGCGACTGGAACAGGCCATTGGCGGCCTGCAGGTTTTGAAACTCGGACACGGCAGCCCAGAACTTGTCCACGCCCTGGCCCATCAGCGCACTCAGGCTTATGACCTTGGGGCTCCAGTGTTTGTCACTGTGCGGGTCATTGGGACTGCCATGCATGCCCAGCAAGCGCAAGCTGGACGTGATCATCGCCTGCGCGCGCGTGGCGCCATCGGCATCAATGTCGGCCTTATTGATGACCACCAGGTCGGCCAGTTCCATCACGCCCTTCTTGATGGCCTGCAGGTCGTCGCCCGCGTTGGGCAACTGCATCAGCACAAACATGTCGGTCATACCCTGCACCGCGGTCTCGCTCTGGCCCACGCCCACGGTTTCGACAATCACGATGTCGTAGCCTGCCGCCTCGCAGACCAGCATGGCCTCGCGAGTCTTCTCGGCCACGCCGCCCAATGTGCCGCTGGAGGGGCTGGGCCGGATATAGGCCTTCTCGTGCATGGAGAGCTTTTCCATCCGTGTCTTGTCACCCAGGATGGACCCACCCGACACCGTGCTGGACGGGTCAATCGTCAGCACCGCCACGCGGTGGCCCTTGTCAATCAGGTACAGGCCCAACACTTCGATGAACGTGCTTTTGCCCACGCCGGGCACGCCGCTGATGCCCAGCCGCAGCGACTTGCCTGTGTACGGCAACAAGGCGGTCAGTAATTCGTCCGCCTGCGCGCGGTGGTCGGTGCGGGTGGATTCCAGCAGCGTGATGGCCTTGGCTATCGCGCGGCGTTGCTCCGTGCCTTCGCTACGGACGATGCTGCCTACCGGGCTCACGCGACCGCCCATTGTGTGACCGGCCATACGTAGAACAAGTCAAACTCTGGCTTGCCATCGCAAACGATATGCCGCATGAACTCGGGCCGAAAGTTGGAGCGCAAGCGCTCACGCGAATGCTCTTGGCTAAAAAGCCCCAGCCGCTCCAGGCTCTCGCGCAGCGCAGCTTCGCGCAAGGCGGCTACGGGTTCTAAATAAAACATGGGTGGTCTTTTTGCCATAAATGGCTAGCGAAATTGCTCAAAAAAAGCTATGTCAATATCGAACACAGTTCGCGGCTTCAGACCCAACTCGTAGCGTTTGAACATCTCAAATAACTTTTCGCCATCCACCAACTCAATAGGTGCAGCACCAGGTCTCTCGGCCTCAGCACGAGCGTTACTCGTAAACGAACTGGTGGTCAAAAAAATCCCTTTTTCCGCGCGTCCCGCCATAGCGCCGCGCAGGTCCCGTATTTCCTTGGGCGGTACTGAACCTTCCCATTTCTTGCACTGAAAGACGACGTTAAAACTAACTAGATCATTGAGCTGTAACACACCCACACCATCAAT
>JANLYO010000209.1:0-5640 GCA_031365665.1 Rhodoferax sp.
ACGGTAACTTTTGGACAGAGAGTTGAAGGTTAGCGTCAACACGTCGCTGGACATGCTGGCGATGGCGGTATGGTGGATGCCGTCGTACAGCACCTTGTCGTACACCTCGTCGGCCATGATCACCAGGCCATGCTCGCGGGCGATCTCGACAATTTCCATCAACAGCTCGTTCGAATACATCACGCCCGTGGGGTTGTTGGGGTTGATGACGACAATGCCTTTGGTGCGTGGTGTGATCTTGGCGCGGATGTCGTCCAGATTGGGCATCCAGTTATTCGCCTCGTCACACACGTAATGCACCGGCGTGCCGCCCGAGAGGCTGGCCGCCGCCGTCCACAGGGGGTAGTCGGGCATGGGCAGCAGCAACTCGTCGCCGTTGTCCAGAAGCGCATTGGTGGCCATGGTGATGAGCTCACTGGCGCCATTGCCGAGGTAAATGTCGTCCAGCGTCACACCCGCAATGCCCTGCTTTTGCGTCTCGTGCATCACCGCTTTGCGCGCCGCAAAAATGCCCTTGCTGTCGGAGTAACCGGCCGAGTTGGGCAGGTTGCGGATCATGTCCTGCTGGATTTCTTCGGGCGCGTCAAAACCAAACACGGCCAGGTTGCCCAGATTCAGCTTGATGATCTTCTGGCCTTCATCTTCCATCTGGCGCGCGGCGTCCATGATCGGGCCACGAATGTCGTACAACACATTGGCCAATTTGGCCGATTTCTGGATGGTTTTCAAAATAGCTCCAAAAATAAAGGGCAGGGTTCTCGCCCCGCAGGGTCAAACGCTTGGGCGAAACCTATAATTTGACCACAGTTCTGCATCTTTTTAGTGCACTGCAACATGCTTCTTTTGCGCCCACTTTCACCTGCTTGCCCATGAAATTCCAGCCCGAAAAAACCGATCTCCAGGCCGTCAACGCGTATGGGCCAGGTTGGGTCAGCATTGACGGTGAAAAAGTCTATTCGAGCATTGTGATTGGGGCCAAAGGCCAGCGTTTTGCGTGGGATTGCGCCCATTTTGAAGATTTATCGGCGGCGCATTTCGACCGTTTGGCCGAACTCGCCCCCGAATTGGTGATTTTTGGCAGCGGCGAGCGCATCAAATTCCCCAAAGCGCCGTGGCTGGCGGGCCTGTATGCACGGCGCATCGGCTTGGAAACCATGGACACACAGGCCGCCTGCCGCACTTACAACATTTTGGCAGGCGAGGGCCGCGACGTGATGCTGGCCGTCTTGATCGAAGCGGCCCCCGCCTGAACAGCCACTTGCCGGCCTGGCCTGTCCCGAATGTTCACAGCGGGAGGGCGCGAGGTAGGCAGTGCTCACATTTAAGCGTAAAATACAAACCTGCGGTGCCTCGTGATCTCCGGAAAGTTTCCTCTGAATATTTCCGAATGATGGTGCACACCCTGCCTGACACATCCAGCTCGAGAGACTGATCAAATTTATATGGCGATAGTTGTCAACAAACCCCTCCCTGAATTCGAAGCCTCTGCCACCTCCGGCACCAAAGTCACCAACACCACCCACCTTGGCAAAGCCATGGTGCTTTACTTCTATCCCAAAGACAACACCCCCGGCTGCACCACCGAAGCGATGCAGTTCCGCGACAAGTACAAAGACTTCGTCAAGGCGGGGGCCACGGTTTTCGGCGTCTCGCGCGACAACATGCGCTCGCACGACGAGTTCAAGAGCAAACTTGAGTTGCCGTTTGAGCTGATTGCCGACACCGAAGAAAAAATGTGTCACATGTTTGGTGTGGTCAAAAACAAGATCATGTACGGCAAAAAAGTCAAAGGCATTGAGCGCAGCACTTTTTTGGTGGGCGCCGATGGCCTGCTCAAGGGCGAGTGGCGCGGCCTCAAAGTGCCGGGCCATGTCGATGAAGTGCTCAAAGCCGTCAAGGCCCTCAAAAAAGCCGCCTGACGCCGGCCTTGAAACGCACCGGGCGCCTCTTGCCGTTTGATGTCAGTTTGAAGGCGTCAAGTGGAGGCCTCAATCAGACCAAGGCTCATGCATAATGGGCTTTGAGCCGATGAATCCAACACTTGCGTTATTGACAAAAGCCGCCCTGGGTTCGAGGCGGCTTTTTCACTTTTTGCCCTTCCCGATGCCGGCCTGAGTTGCTGCGTCTGCGCCCAATCCTTTTCCGAATCTCTCCTCCTTCAATCTCCAAGAGCCCACTGCCCATGCCCTTGCCCCCTGCTCCCTCCAAACGCGCTGCCCTGTTGAGCCAGGCCGCATTTGACGCACCCGCCCGCAACACGGCCCGCCCCGCCCGAAAGCCGGACAACACCCCAGTCGAACGCCCGCTGGCGCGCCAGGCCCCGGCAAACGAGCCTGAACTGAATGCATCGCTGCAGCGCAAGCCCGCACGGTCGCCCGTGCAGGCCATGGCAGCCGCCAGCGTGGTCGCCTTGGCGTCCACGCACCAGCGTACGCGCGCCGAGCGGCAAGATGCCGACCTGCCTTCTGGCACACCAGCTGCTATCGGCAAACCCGAACTCAAATCAGCCGTGCGCAACCGCAAAGGCCGCGCGACCGGTGAGGCCAAGCTTTTTGTGCTCGACACCAATGTATTGATGCACGACCCGATGTGCCTGTTCCGCTTCGAAGAACACGACATCTTCCTGCCGATGATCGTGCTCGAAGAACTCGACGGCCACAAAAAAGGCATGACGGAAGTCGCCCGCAATGCGCGCCAGACCAGCCGCAGCCTTGATGCCCTGGCCGCCGCCAATGGTGCCGACATCGGCGCGGGTTTGCAACTCGACACCACCGGCCACCGCGAGGCTAAAGGCAAGTTGTATTTCCAGACGCAGGCACTCTCCTACACTTTGCCGCAAAGCCTGCCGCAGGGCAAGGCCGACAACCAGATCCTCGGCGTGGTCGATGCCCTCAGCAAACAGTATGGCCAGCAACACCCGCCGCGTGAAGTCGTCCTGGTCTCCAAAGACATCAACATGCGCGTCAAAGCGCGTGCGCTGGGCCTGGCCACCGACGACTACCAAAACGACAAAACCCTCGAAGATGGCGACCTGCTCTACGCCGGCTCCATGGCCCTACCGGCCGATTTTTGGGCCACGCATGGCCAGACGGTCGAGAGCTGGCAACAAGGCGCGCACACGTTTTACCGCATCACCGGGCCTTTGGTGCCAGGTTTCCTGATCAACCAGTTTGTCTATTTCGAATCGCCCGGCGAGCCTTCGCTGTATGCACGCGTCACCGAAATCCGTGGCAAAACCGCTGTTTTCAAAACGCTGAAGGATTACAACCACCTGAAAAACGCGGTGTGGGGTGTCACCACACGCAACCGCGAACAAAACTTCGCGATGAACCTGCTGATGGACCCCGAGGTGGACTTCGTCACCTTGACCGGCACCGCAGGTTCGGGCAAAACACTGATGGCGCTGGCCGCTGGCCTTACCCAGGTGCTGGACGACCGCCGCTACACCGAGATCATCGTCACCCGCGCCACTGTGAGCGTGGGCGAAGACATCGGCTTTTTGCCCGGCACCGAGGAAGAAAAAATGGGCCCGTGGATGGGTGCGCTGGACGACAACCTCGAAGTGCTCAGCAAGACCGACACCACTGCGGGTGAATGGGGCCGTGCCGCGACCAGCGAACTCATCCGAAGCCGCATCAAGATCAAAAGCATGAACTTCATGCGCGGGCGCACCTTCCTGACCAAATACGTGGTCATCGACGAGGCGCAAAACCTCACCCCAAAACAGATGAAGACCCTGATCACCCGGGCCGGCCCTGGCACCAAGATCATTTGCATGGGCAACCTGGCGCAGATCGACACGCCCTACCTCACCGAAGGCTCGTCTGGCCTGACCTTCGCCGTTGACAAGTTCAAAGGCTGGCCGCACGGCGGCCACATCACCCTGGCGCGTGGTGAGCGTTCGCGCCTGGCAGACTTTGCAAGTGAAGTGCTTTAACGGAATTACTTCCTGAAGCGATACGGCGAGATTGCTATATTTATCATAGCTATAGAGCCATATACTACGTGGCCTAGAGGTCGAAGTTCTTCAAATTCAACAGTTGGCGGAGTGTTTTCGACCCAATCATACCCATTTTGGGTATGATTGACGCATCAATAGTCGCCGCTCGCACCGCTGGCCAGGCTTTCAAACTTGGTGATGGGCTTGAGGAAGGCGAGTTTCACGGTGCCAGTGGGGCCATTGCGCTGTTTGGCGATGATGACCTCGGCCACGCCCGGCTCTTTGCAGGCGTCTTTGGTGTAGTACTCGTCGCGGTAGATGAACATGATGATGTCGGCGTCTTGCTCGATCGCGCCCGACTCACGCAGGTCGCTCATCATCGGGCGTTTGTCGGTGCGGGTTTCCACACTCCGGTTGAGCTGCGAGAGCGCCAACACCGGGCATTTCAATTCCTTGGCGAGCATTTTGAGGCCGCGCGAGATTTCGCCCAGCTCCGTGGCGCGGTTCTCCTCACTGGCGCCGCCGCTGCCGCTCATCAGTTGCAGGTAGTCCACCACAATCAAACCAAGCTGGCCACACTGGCGCGCCAGACGGCGGGCGTTGGCGCGCAGCTCGGTGGAGGTGAGGCCCGCGCTTTCGTCGATGTGCAGTGAGATGTTGCGCAGCTTCTCGATGGCTTCGGTCAAACGCGGCCATTCTTCATCGGTGAGTTTGCCGGTGCGCAGATGGCTTTGGTCGATGCGGCCAATCGAGCCGACGATACGCACTGCCAGTTGCGCTGCCCCCATCTCCATCGAAAACACCGCCACCGGCAGGCCTTCGTGCAGGGCCACGTGCTCGGCGATGTTGATGGCCAGCGCGGTTTTGCCCATCGACGGGCGGGCCGCCAGCACGATCAGGTCACCGGCCTGGAAGCCCGCCGTCAAGCGGTCAAGGTCATAAAAACCCGTGGGCACACCGGTGACGTCATTCGGGTTGTCGGCCATCTCCTGCACACGGTCCAGCAAGGCCACCACCAGCGTGTCCATGCCCTGAAAACCCTGCTTCATGCGCGAACCCTGCTCGCCGATGTTGAAGATCTTCTGCTCTGCTTCGTCAACGATTTCCGCGACCGGCCGCCCTTTGGGGTTGAACGCGTTGGTGGCGATTTCGTCGCTCGCGCCCACCAGTTTGCGCAGGATGGAGCGTTCACGCACGATCTCGGCGTACCGGCGGATGTTGCCTGCGCTGGGCACGTACTGCGCCAGCGCGTTGAGGTAGCTCAGGCCGCCGACTTCCTCGCCTTTGCCTTGGTTTTGCAGGTGCTCAAACACCGTGATCACGTCAGCCGGTTTGCTGGCATTGACCAGGCTGCTGATCGCGCCAAAAATCAGGCGGTGCTCGAAACGGTAGAAATCGCCATCGGCCAGCAAGTCGCCGACGCGGTCCCAAGCGCCGTTGTCCAGCAGGATGCCGCCCAAAACACTGGACTCAGCTTCGATGGAATGCGGTGGAATGCGCAACTGCGCAATTTGCCGGTCGGGCGGGAATTCTTCGGGAACGGCGGAGAGGACGGCGGACATGGATCGGGCAATTCAGTGGAAACTCAGGTTTTCAAACCTCCATGCTAGGTGCATCTTCAGGCAAAAGTCACTCGCCTGCTCTACCTTTAAGCAATTTTCAAAAATAAACTTTTCTACGCCACAAAATCGGTTGAAAAA
>JANLYO010000308.1:0-21561 GCA_031365665.1 Rhodoferax sp.
CGGAGGTAAAGAAGGAGGCGCTCGCTCGACTCTTGCAACGCGAACGGGCGTTTCACGCGCCGGGTGACACGCAGGCAGCCGCGTGGGCTTCAGCGCCCGGCAGCGCCAAAATGGAGGAAGCTGCCTGGATTCAAATCGCCCGTGCCAGCACCGGAAACAACTTCACCAGCCCGTCCGACATCACCTCCACCGCCAGCGCGGCCAAAATCAGGCCCATCAGGCGGGTCATCACGTTGATGCCGGTTTTGCCGAGAAAGCGGGCAATCGGCTGGGCGGCGGCGAAACACAGCACGGTGGCCAGGGCGACCACGAGGCCGTAACCGATCAAGGTGGCCATCTGCACAATGTCTTTGGCTTTTTCAGCGTAAATCACCACGGTGGACATGGTGGCCGGGCCCGTCAGGAGCGGGATGGTCAGCGGCACCACGGCGATGCTGGCGTTTTCCGCTGAACGTTCGGCGGTTTCCTTGATTTCAGTGGCGTTGGAGCGGCTCTCGGCGGGCTGCGCGTTGAGCATGGCGAGTGACGAGGTCAACAGCAACATGCCCCCGCCCACTTGAAAACTGGCCAGCGAGATGCCAAAAAAATCCAGAATATGCAGGCCTGCGAGGGCGCTGATGGCAATCACCAAAAACGCACTGAACGAAGAGATGAAAATCGTGCGCCGCCGCTGCGCCGCGCTGAAGCCTTGCGTGTAGTGGATGAAAAACGGCACGATGGCCAGGGGGTTCACCACGGCCAACAGGGTAATCAGCGGCTTGTAGTCCATTTGGGTGTCCTGTAAATCCAATTATCGGGCGCATTGCTGCGTTAAAAATCCTCGCCATACGGGGTGTATGGCTGCGGTTTTTGCCTTGCACTGCATCCCGAGAATTGAATTTTCAGGATACCCAAACCATTTGACACCAATTGCCAATTGCCAATCGCCAACTTCAACTTGTTGCCAGTAGCGTTCTGCCTTCTACCGCCCCCCTGCCACATCGATAAACGCGCCGGTGCAATAACTCGACGCGTCCGTCATCAGCCAGACAATCGCCTCGGCCACTTCGTGCGCGCTGCCGGGGCGTTGCATGGGCACCAGGGGCGCGAGCAGGCGGGCGCGGTCGGGCTCGCCGCCGCTGGCGTGGATGTCGGTGTCGATGATGCCGGGGCGCACGGCGTTCACGCGGATGCCCTCGGTGGCGAGCTCTTTGGCCAGGCCCGTGGTGAAGGTGTCGATGGCGCCTTTGCTGGCGGCGTAGTCGATGTATTGGCTGGGGCCGCCCAGGCGCGCGGCGACGCTGGAGAGGTTGACGATCACGCCGCCCGCGCCGCCGTGTTTCGTGCTCATGCGCAACACCGCCTCGCGGGCACACAGGAAGCTGCCCACGATGTTGATGTCAAACATGCGCCTCAATCGCGCCGCGCTCATGGCCTCGACACGGGCGGCGACGTCAACCACGCCGGCGTTGTTGACCAGAGCCGTCAGGCGTCCGAGTTGCCCGTCCACGGTTTTGAACATGCGCAGGATGTCAGCTTCACTGGCGACATCGCCCTGCACGGCAATGGCTTTGCCGCCGCCCGCGCAGATCTGCTGCACCACACCATTGGCGGCCTCGGCGTTGGCGGCGTAATTCACCGCCACTGCAAAGCCGCGCTCGGCGGCGAGCAGGCAGGTCGCCGCGCCAATGCCGCGCGAGCCGCCGGTGACGAGGGCTATCGGGGCAATGGGGGTTGAATTCATGGCGAAGTGGAGGAAGAAATGGCCGCTAGAAGTGCCGGGATTCGGTGAAAACCGGATGAAAATGCACGCTGCATGCGATGATATTAGCCTAGGCTGGCATCGGCTGAATTGAATCCAACGCCGCTGGATCCCCCTTCAAACTTCGCCCTGCCCCTGCAAATCACCGCCCCTCTACCCGCTTTACCCAAGGAAATCCTGTGAATTTCACCACTGAGCTGACATCCAAAGACGGCTTTACGCTGCCCGCCTACGTGGCTGTGCCGGATCGCAAACCCAAAGGCGCGATTGTCGTTTTGCAGGAGATTTTTGGCGTGAATTCGCACATCCGCAACGTGGTGGACGGCTATGCCGCTGCGGGTTACCTGGCCGTGGCGCCGGCCACCTTCCACCGCAGCAAAGCGGCGGTGGAACTCGGCTACACAGCTGAAGACATGGGCGCTGGCATGGCGCTCAAAGCTGCGATTGAAGGCATGCAAGGCCAAAGCGGCGACGCCCTGTCGCCCTTGGTGATGTATGACATCCAGGCGGCGGTGAACTACGCCGCTACGGCCGGGAAAATGTCCACCATGGACACCGCCATGGTCGGCGCTGCCGCTGGCAAAGGCAGCAACGTGGGCGTGGTCGGTTATTGCTGGGGCGGCCTTTTGACCTGGCGCGCCGCCTGCATGCTCGAAGGCGTGGCCGCTGCGGTGCCGTATTACGGTGGCGGCATGACGGTCGGCGCTGAAGCCACCCGCACGCCGAAATGCCCGGTGATGTGCCATTTTGGCGACCAGGACAAACACATCACCCTGCCGACTGTGCAGGCCTTCAAAGCCGCCCAAAAAGGCGTGGAAGTGAACATTTACGCGGCCGACCACGGCTTCAATTGCGACCAGCGCGGCTCGTACAACGCCGCTGCCGCCGAGCTGGCGCTGGATCGCACGCTGGGGTTTTTCAGCAATTACCTGCGCTGATGGTTTTGCGCTGAAAACCGCGCCACCGGTTGGGCGGCAAGGCGGTCTTTAGCGCGCAAAATGGGCCGGTGGTGCAGCAGAATCCGCGGTAGAATAATTCAAATAAATATTTAAATACTATTTGGAGCATTTTATATGCCTTCAGCCCACATGAATATTGTTAAAGTCGCTATTATTTTTAGCGCATTTTGCGGTAGTTTGTGGGCCTCAGATTACAACGGCCCGCTGTTTGACGCCCACCTGCATTACAACGAAGAGGCTTGGGGCAACAACGCGGGGCCGCACCCGATCAGCGATGTACTGAAACGCCTGCAGCGCAACGGCGTCAAGGCGGTGCTGGCCAACTCACGGCCCAATGACGGCACCAAAGCGCTGGCCCTCGAAAAATCAAAAGGCGCGGTAGGCGATTTGCAGGTCGCGCCTTTCATCCGCCTGTACCGCAACCGCGCTGACTACGACAGCTGGTTCAAAGACGACACCATTTACGACATGGTGCAGGCCGAGTTCGCCAAAGGCACGGCTTCAGGGCCATACAAAGGCATCGGCGAGTTTCATCTCTACGCCAGCGAAAACGCCAACGGCCCGGTCGCCAAAAAACTGATGGCCTTCGCCGAAAACAACAACCTGGCGGTGCTGGCGCATGTGGACGATGCCGCGATTGATTTGCTGATGGCCAACGCCCCCTCCAAAGGCCAAAAGCTGAAATTGATCTGGGCCCACACCAGCATTGGCGGCGCCCCGGCCTCACGCATTGATGAGCTATTTGGCAAATACCCCCAGTTGCACGGCGAGTTGTCCTACCGGCCTGGGCTGACATGTGAGGGTGGGAGGCGCGCCGCCGGGCCGCCCCAAGGCGCGCGCGCCCCCTCGGGGGGCAGAGAGCCAGACGAAGTCGGCGAACGTGGGGGCCCCTATTTGTGCCCTGAGTGGCGCGCCCTGATGCTCAAATACCCCAGCCGTTTCCTGATCGGCTCCGACACCTGGGTCAACCAGCGCTGGCAGTATTACGACGAGCTGATGAAAGGCTACCGCACCTGGCTGGGTGATTTGCCGCCCGACGTGGCGCGCAAAATCGCTTGGGGCAATGGCGCGGCGCTGTTTGGATTGAAGGAGCCCAAATGATTACGCTGCACTACTACCCGAGCAACGCTTCAATGATTCCGCACATCGTGCTCGAAGAGTTGGGCGTTCCGTTTGAACTGGTGTTGGTCGACCGCAGCCAGAACCTGCACAAAAGCGCGGACTACCTGCGTTTGAACCCCAACGGCAAGATTCCAACGATGGTCGAGACCATGCCGGGCCGAAAAGACCTGGTGCTCTACGAAAGCGCCGCCATCTGCCTGCACTTGAGTGACACCCACCCGCGCTCGGGCCTGATGCCCGCTGTCGGCAGCGACGAACGCGCGCACGCCTACAAATGGCTGCTGTGGCTCTCGAACACCTTCCAGCCGGACATCATGATGTATTACTACCCCGAGCGTTACGTCTCGTCGGGCGGCCCGCAGATCGTCAAAGGGGTGGCCGAGCAGGCCCAGGCGCGCCTGGTGGGCCATCTGGAGCAGTTGGACGACGAGCTGGCGCGCGTCAAAACCCGCAGCAAAGCCACCGATGACCTGGACGATGCGGACGGCTGGTTCCTGGGCGCGCACTATTCGGTTTTGGACTCTTACGTATTCACGTTGTGCCGCTGGACACGCAATTTCGATGTCCAGCAGGCCCGCTCGTTCCCGCACCTGGGGCCTTACCTGCGCCGCATGTTGGCCCGGCCTGCGGTGCAACGCGTCATGGCCACGGAGGGCTTGCAGCCGCCGCTGGTGTGAATCTGCGCTAGGGCCGTACCCGCCAAGGAATTGCGCTGCGGGGTGGTCGCCTCCAAGGAAATTGACAGCCCAAACCAGCCCATGCCGTAAACTCGAAGGCCAATCACCAGACGCTACCCAGCGGCAAGCCCAAAATGTTTGGCATTACTGATTACGGCACCTACGTTGCCACCATCTTGCTCTTCCTGCTGGTGCCGGGACCGGGCAATTTGGCGCTGATCACCTCGACCACCAAGGGCGGCATCGTCGGCGGATTTGGCTCAATTTTTGGCATTTTTGCAGGCGACCAGATTCTGATGTGGCTGGCCATTGCCGGCATGGCGGCGGTGATGGCGGCTTATCCCGGCGCTTTTGTGGCGGTGCAGTGGGTCGGCGCGGGGTACTTGGTATGGCTTGGCCTCAAGATGCTCCTGGCCAAACCCGGCGACGGGCCGATTCTGGACATCAAGCCGCGCCACTATTTCCAGCAGTCGATGTTGATCACGCTGTTCAATCCGAAGGCGATTGTGTTTTACATGGCCTTTTTCCCGCAGTTCATCGACCCAGCGCATCAGCAGGGCATGACCACGTATTTGGCGCTCACGCTGACCAGCGGTTTCCTGATGTTTTGTTACGGACTCACCTCGGTGATGTTGACCCACTTCCTGGCGTCCAAGTTTCGCTCGAACCCGGTTCTGGGCCGTGCGCTGGAAAAAATCGCCGGGCTTTTCCTGGTCGGGTTTGGCATCAAGCTGGCGGTCAGCAAATGAAGGGGTTCAAAGCATGATGGGCACGCTTCTCGCGGTCGGGCTGGTGCACTGGACGCTTTTGTTGATTCCGGGCCCCAACACGTTTCTGGTCTCGCATCTGGCGGCGGGGGGGCAACGCCGAGCCGCCGTGATGGCGACCCTCGGCATTTCCGTGGTGGCGTGTTTCTGGGCGGTGTCGGCCATGCATGGCATTCAAGCTCTGTTTGCCGCCATGCCCAGCATCCGTCTGGGGGTGCAGGTTGTGGGCGGTCTGTATTTGCTCCACTTGGCGCTGCGGTTTTGGCGCAGCGGAGCGCCGCAAGACGCCAGACTTCCGGCAGCCATGGGCGCATGGGCTGCTTGGCGAATGGGTTTTGTCACCAATCTCCTCAATCCAAAATCGGCCTTGGTGTTCAGCAGCTTATTCGTGGCGGCATTGCCGTCAGAAGTGCCAGCTCCTCTGCAAGTGGCAGTGCTGGCCCTGGTGTTTTGCAATGCGGTGGTGTGGCATTTGTTCCTGGCAATCGTGCTGTCGCGTCCGCGGGCGCAGGCAGTCTATGCGCGCCAGCGGCGCTGGTTGGCGCGCGTGGCCGCCCTGTGTTTGAGCGGTTTTGGCCTGCGCTTGTTGTGGGTCAGCGCGCGTGATTGGCGGGCCCAGACATGAAGATTTTCTGCATTGCCAACCAAAAAGGTGGCGTCGGCAAGACCACGACGGCGGTCAACCTCGCGGCGGGGCTGGCCAAGCTGGGCCAGCGCGTGTTGTTGGTGGACCTGGATCCGCAGGGCAACGCCACCATGGGTTCGGGTGTGGACAAGCGCCAGCTGGAGACGAGTGTGTATGACGTCTTGCTCGAAGGCGCAAGCATCGCCGAGGCGCGCGTCAAAAGCACCAAACTGATCGACGCGGGGTGTAGTTACGACATCCTGGGCGCGAATCGCGAGCTGGCCGGCGCCGAGGTGGAGTTGGTCGATGTCGAGCGGCGTGAAAAGCGGCTTAAAACTGCCCTGGCGCAGGTTGCCAAAGACTACGACTTCATCCTCATCGATTGCCCGCCGTCGTTGTCGATGCTGACCTTGAACGGCCTATGCTCGGCCCACGGCGTGATCGTGCCGATGCAGTGTGAATACTTCGCGCTCGAAGGCCTGACGGATTTGGTCAACACCATCAAACAGGTTCACGCCAATTTGAACAAAGAGCTGGCCATCATCGGCCTCCTGCGGGTGATGTTCGACCCGCGCATTACCTTGCAGCAGCAGGTGAGTGAGCAGCTCAAAGCGCATTTTGGCGACAAGGTGTTTGACACCGTGATCCCGCGCAATGTGCGTTTGGCCGAGGCGCCCAGTTACGGCTTGCCCGGCGTGGCGTTTGACCCGTCGTCCAAGGGCGCGCAGGCTTTTGTGGCCTTTGCCCAAGAGATGGTGTTGCGTATCGACAAGATGTGATAATCTTTTTATTATCATTTGATAATAAAATATCAAGCGCTAAGCCACGTAATATAAACATATTTAGCTATTAAAATAAGTAGTATTTATGTCTATTAGTTAACTATATTGAATCATAAAATCTTAATTTTACCAGGCTGGTTGAACTCCGGCCCGAACCACTGGCAGAGCTTGTGGGAGGCCCAGCACGGTTATTTGCGCGTGCAGCAGCACGACTGGCGCCAGTCGCTGCGTGGCGACTGGGTCACGCAGCTTGAAGAAGCGGTTTTGGCGCTGCCCGCCCACCAGCCTGTGATGCTGGCGGCGCACAGCCTGGGTTGCCATCTGGTGGCGGCTTGGGCGGCGATTTCGCGCCACACCCACCGGGTGGCGGGCGCTTTGCTGGTCGCACCGCCGGACCCTGGCCAAGCCGACTTTCCCGCCGCGCTGCACAGCTGGCGCAGGCCCGTGCTGGCCCAACTGCCGTTCGCCGCGACCTGTGTGCTGTCTGACAACGACCCGTTTGGCCGTTTGGACGCGGGTCAGCATTTGGGCCAGGCCTGGGGGGCAGACTGCGTGGTGTTGCCCGGCGCGGGCCATATCAATGGCGAATCCGGGCTGGGAACTTGGCCAGAAGGCCACAGTTTGCTCCTGAAATTGAAGCGCTCCGCATCCCAAACCGCCTGACACAACAAGGGAGAAACTGATTTGGCAACTAAAAAATTCAAGGGTCTGGGCCGCGGCCTGGAGGCCCTGCTCGGCCCCACGGTGGACGAATCTGCCGCCGCCATGGGCCCGTCCGGCCCAGGTTTTCCGGCCTCGCTCCTGCTCACCGACATGGTGCCCGGCCAGTACCAGCCACGCACGCGTATGGACGAGGGCGCGCTTTACGAACTGGCTGAGTCGATCAAAGCCCAAGGCATCATGCAACCGATCTTGGTTCGCAAGCTGACGTCAGGCGCTGCGGCCGGCAAATATGAAATCATCGCCGGCGAACGCCGCTTCCGCGCCGCCAAACTCGCCGGACTGGACAGTGTGCCGGTGCTGGTGCGCGACGTGCCCGACGAGTCCGCAGCGGCGATGGGGCTGATCGAAAACATCCAGCGCGAAGACCTCAACCCTCTGGAAGAGGCGCAGGGCCTACAGCGCCTGGTCAAAGAGTTCGGCCTCACGCACGAGCTGGCGGCGCAGGCGGTGGGGCGCTCGCGTAGCGCCGCGTCCAACCTGCTGCGCCTCTTGAACCTGGCCGAGCCGGTGCAAACCATGCTGATGGCGGGTGACATCGACATGGGCCACGCGCGGGCGCTGCTGGGGCTGGAGCGCCTGGCGCAGATCACGGCGGCCAACCAGATCGCCGCGAAGAAACTCTCGGTGCGCGAAACCGAGAGCCTGGTGAAAAAACTCAGCGCCGAGTTCAACCTGACCTCGCCCAAGCCGACCAAAGAGAAATCGCGCGACATCAAACGGGTTGAGGAAGAGTTGTCAGACCTGCTCACGGCGCAGGTTGAAGTGCGCATCAAAAAACGCGTCAAACGCGCCGGGCGGATGGAGGAAATGGGGGAGTTGAGCATCCAGTTTGGCTCGCTGGACGAACTTAATGGCCTGATTGACCGCCTCACCCACAGTGCAAGCCGATAAGTTGCTCCTTTTTTCATGGATTTGCCGGTAAACTGAATCCATGAATCAAACAGCCGCCGCGCTTAAAGCCACCGTCCTGGTGATCGATGATTCACCTGACAGCTTGGCGCTGATCAGCGGCTTGCTCAAAGGCCGTTACCGCGTGAAGGTGGCCAACAATGGCCCCACCGGCCTGCAGATCGCCTTGGGCGAGCCACCGCCTGATCTGATTTTGTTGGACGTTGTCATGGACGGCATGGACGGGTTTGAAGTCTGCCGCAGGCTCAAAAGCAATCCGGCCACGGCGGCGATCCCGGTGATTTTCCTCACCGCCAAAACCGAGTTGCAAGATGAGGAAACCGGCCTGCAACTGGGCGCGGCTGATTACATCGCCAAACCGGTGAGTCCGCCGATTCTGCTGGCCCGCACGGCGACCCAGTTGGCGGTGAAGGCCAGCAGCGACTTTCTGCGCAGCAAGGCCGATTTTCTCGAAGCGGAGGTTGCGAAGCGCACCCGCGAGGTCGAAGCCGCACAAGACGCGACCATCCTGGCCATGTCGATGTTGGCCGAAACCCGCGACATGGACACCGGCAACCACATCCGGCGCACGCAAAACTATGTGAAGGCGCTGGCCGAGCGGCTCAAGGAGCATCCGCGTTTTGCGGCGCACCTGGACGCCCGCGCGATTGCCATGTTGTACAAATCGGCGCCTTTGCATGACATCGGCAAGGTGGGCATTCCGGATCGCATTTTGCTCAAACCCGCCAAACTCACCGTGGCGGAGTTTGAGATCATGAAGACCCACACCACCATTGGCTATGACGCCATCGTTCAGGCCGAGCTGGCCCTGGGCGGCCCGATTGAACACCTGCGCACCGCCAAGGAGATCGCGTTGTCGCACCAGGAGAAATGGGACGGCAGCGGCTACCCACAAGGCCTGGCCGGTGACGACATTCCCCTGGCGGCACGCCTGATGGCGGTGGCCGACGTGTACGACGCGCTCATCAGCACGCGGGTTTACAAAAGCGGCCTGCCGCATGACCGGGCCGTGCAGGTGATCTTTCAAGGCCGCGGCGCGCACTTCGACCCCGACATGGTCGACGCCTTCATCGAAATCCAGGACGAGTTCGCCGCCATCGCCGCGCGGTTTGTTGACAACGAAAGCCAGCTCCAACAAAAGATGGAGTACATGGCCAACGCCATCGCCGAAGAAGCCTGATTTCAGGCGAAACACGCCGATAGCTGCGTTGCGCCTGAAATCCCCCCGCACGGTATGCGGGCTTTCCCCCTCAAACGGGGGGTAAGGCTTTGATGCTTACGGGGCAATAATCAGCGGAAAGGCCAACACCCTGTCTCCCACTACCGAAAGAACCCCATGAAACTCAACACCCTGTGCGCCGCTGCTGTCCTTTGTGGCATGGCCTGTGCGGCGTCGGCCCAGACCATCGAACGTGCCAAATTGACCGACAACGACCTGAATTGCCAGGCCATTTATGGCGAGATTTCGCAGATGGATGCGGTGATTCAGCGTGCCCAAATGCCAGCACCCGCCCAGGCGGCGGCACCGGCAGACAGCGGCGGCTCCGTGGGTGGCCAATTGGCGGGCGCCGTGGCCCAGCAGGCGCTGGCCAATACCGCCGCACGCGGTGGCCTTTTTGGTGGTGCTGGCGGCCTGTTTGGCGGCGGCGGTGGTGGTGGCATCGGCGGCCTGTTTGGCAGCCTTGCCGGTGCCGCAGCGCAAAACAATGCCGCACAACAAGCAGCAGCCCAAGGTGCTGCCCAGCAGGCAGCAGCCCCGCAGGCGGCCCAAACTCAAGTCGTCATGCAGCAGGCGCAAGGCCGCAAGGAGCACCTGACCGGCATGTTCCTGAGCAAGGGTTGCAAAACCAGCGACCTGCTGAAATAGCGGCGCGGCAGGCGCGGTACAGCCCATCGCCCATCTGGTTCAAGCGCGCTACCAGCTGAAAATTTTCCCAGGGTTCATGATGTTCTTCGGATCCAACGCATGTTTGATGGTCCGCATCATGTTCACCGCGCCCGCGCCGGTTTCGGTGACGAGGAAATCCATCTTGTGCAGGCCCACGCCGTGTTCGCCGGTGCAGGTGCCTTGCATCGACAAGGCGCGGTTCACCAGATCGACGTTGAGTTTTTCGGCCGTCACGCGTTCTTCGGGTTTGTCGGGATCCAGCATGTAGCCGAAGTGAAAGTTGCCGTCGCCGACGTGGCCGACCAGAAAATACGGGAAGCCTGACGCGTCGGCTTCGGCCACCGACGCCAGCAGACAGTCGGCCAGGCGCGAGATCGGCACGCAGGTGTCGGTGGAGATGATTTTGCAGCCGGGGCGCGACTGCAGCGCCGCAAAATAAACGTTGTGCCGCGCCGTCCACAGGCGCGTGCGCTCCTCAGGCGTGGTGGCCCATTCAAAGGCCTGGCCACCCAGCTCGCTGGCGATGTCCTGCACCAGCTCAGCCTGCTCTTTGACACTGTTGGGGCTGCCGTGGAACTCCATCAAGAGCATGGGTTCTTCGCGCAGCTTGAGCTTGGCGTAGTTGTTGACCATGCGCACCGTGTGCACGTCCAGAAACTCCACACGCGCAATCGGAATGCCCATCTGGATGATCTGGATGGTGGTGCGCACTGCCGCTTCAATGCTGGGGAAGGAACAAATCGCCGCTGAAATCGCCTCGGGCAAGGGGTACAGCTTGAGCGTGATCTCGGTGATCACGCCCAGCGTGCCCTCGGAGCCGACCATCAGGCGCGTGAGGTCATAACCCGCGCTGGATTTTTTGGCCCGGGTGCCGGTGCGGATGACTTCACCGCTGGCAGTGACCACCTCCAGCGCCAGCACGTTTTCTTTCATGGTGCCGTAACGCACAGCGTTGGTGCCGCTGGCGCGGGTGGCGCTCATGCCGCCGATGGAGGCGTCTGCGCCGGGGTCTATCGGGAAGAAGAGGCCGGTGCTTTTGACTTCTTCATTGAGCTGCTTGCGGGTCACGCCGGGTTGCACGGTCACAGTCAAATCGTCCGCGTTGATCGAGAGCACCTTGTTCATGCGGTTCATGTCGATGCTGATGCCGCCCTGCACCGCGAGCAAATGGCCTTCGAGCGAAGAGCCGACGGCGAAGGGAATCACCGGCATGTTGTGGGCGCTGGCCAGTTTGACTGCGGCGGCCACGTCGTCGGTGGATTCGGCGAACACCACGGCGGAGGGCGGCGGCACGCTGTAAGACGACTCGTCGCGCCCGTGCTGCTCACGCACGATCAGGGCGGTGGAGAGGTTCGCGCCAAAACGCGCCTTGAGCGCCGCCAACAGCTCGCCCGGCATGGCCCGCTGGTTGATTTCGGGCATGAGATGCAGGGGGCTGGTGGGCGCGTTCATGAGCGTGTCTTTCTGCGGTGTGGGTCATTCATTTTAGGGACTAAGTGGTGTGGCCACAACACGCAGGTCGACAGGCAGCTTGGGTGCGCTGGACAGCTGATTCCCAGCATTCAGCCAAAAACTGCATGCTATCAAATAAATAGCTACAAATCAAATAAACACGTGGCCTAGAACCCTAATTTTTCCAAAATTTATCTTGGACAGTCAAAACCGACCCAATCAAACCCAATTTGGGTATATTTGAGACATCCTTCCTTGTTGGGTCACGCTGCGCTCAAATGGGCGCTGAGCAGGGCGCGAAGGCGCAGAGGCCGCAAAGGCTTTTGCAGGAGATGGATGCCTTCCTGCAAGTGCGCGCTGTCGGCGTCCAGCTCCCCGGTCAGCAAAATCGCCACGGCAAGAGTCGGCTGCAAGGCGCGCAATTGCGCCAACACCTCGGTGCCGTTGAGATCGCCGGGCAAGCGCCAGTCGCTGATGGCAGCGTCGTACCGCGTCTGTCGCGCCTGCGCCAAGGCGCTCACGCCGTCGGCAAAAACGTCGCAGCTCAAACCCCAGCGTTGCAGCGAGCCTTGCAGCGCGTCGCGCACCAGCGGGTTGTCTTCCACGACGAGCACGCAGCCCTTCATCTGTGAGTCAACCTGCTGCGGCGCCAGCGCCACTGGCGCTGTGGGTGCCGCGCAGGCGGGCAAAAGAAGTGAAAACGCAGAGCCCTGGCCCACACCCGAGCGCACCGCCAACGGGTGGCCCAGCAAAGCGCACAGGCGTTTGACCGTCGCCAAGCCCAAGCCGACGCCCTGTGTGGCATCGCGCTGCGGATTGTTGAGCTGCGTGAACTCGTCAAAAATGCCGACTTGGTCAGCGGCTGCAATGCCCAGGCCAGTGTCGATCACCCGCAACTGGACGCCGTCGCTGTGTGGGCGAACCGCCAGCAACACGCCCCCGTGCAGGGTGTAACGCAGTGCGTTGTGCAGCAGGTTGCCCACGACGCGTTCCAGCAGCAGCGGGTCGGTGTTGACCCACGGGCTGGCGCGGCTTGACATCACCAATTGAAGCGTCAAACCCTTGGCCAGTGCCATGCCCTGGTATTGGGTCTGCAGCCGCGACAGCAGTTGCGACAAGTCAACGGCGGCAGGCTGCGCTTGCACTTTGCCCGCGTCCAGGCGCGAGATCGACAACACGCCTTCGAGCAGGCCGTCCAGCGCGTCGACGCACTGTTGGATGCGCTCGACCAGCGGGGCGTCTTGGGCGTGGGGTTGTAGCAAGGTGCTGTAGTAGCCCAACGCCTGCAGGGGCTGGCGCAGATCGTGGCTGGCCGCTGCAAAGAAGCGCGATTTAGCCGCGTTGGCCTCTTGCAGCGACGCTGACTTGGCTTGCAACTCCTTCACCAGCAATTGGTTTTCAAGCCGTTGCCGGATCGAGCGTTGCAGCAACTGGCCTTGATTGCGGCCAAACCAAGCCACCATCAAAAGATAGAAAAAGAACATGCCTGCTGCCACCCAGGTGGCTGGCCCAGGCATTTGGGCCAAACGCACCCACAGCGGGAAACACAGCAGCAGCAAAAAGCCGTAGAGCGTCGGCAAATGGTAGGCGTAAGACGTGACCGAGCCGCCCGCGATGCCGGTGATCATCAAGACCGTAAACCAGCGCGCGTCGCCAAATTCAGGAGCATAAAAAAGCCAGGCCATGCTGCCCAGCAACAGGCCCGCCACCCAGGCCCGCACGCTGTAGCTGCGCCGCCAGGTGCGGGGGTTCCAGTCCGTACCCGCCTGCAGGCGGTCAAATGCGTGCCAGCGCCACCAGCCAAAAAACTGCGCCGCACACAACACGCCGTACCAACCCCAAGCAATCGCTGGCCCGACGCGATGCAAAAAAACGTAGACGAAGACCGCGCCGATGACAAAACCAATCGCGATGCCCTGCGGCGCCTGGGCGTACAGGGCCCGCACGTTGTCGCGCAACACGGCATCTTCGAAGGCCGCGTCCCGTGACGCGCTGGCCACCGGGTCAAGGGTGGCTGCGCTCATAAGCCATTGAAACCGCCTGGGCGCGGTTGCCAGCGCCCAGTTTTTCAAAGATCTGGGCGAAATGGTTTTTAACGGTGTGTGGTGTGATGCCCAAGGCCAAGGCAATCTCCTTATTGCTGGAACCGTTGGCGGCCAGGCGCACGATCTCCTGCTGGCGCGGCGTTAAATCGAGCGTCCCAGGCCCGGCCCCCGGGTGCAGGGGCCCGCGGACAGAATCACGGAAAAAGGTTTCGCCCTGGGCCAGGCAGCGCAGGCCTTCGAGCAGATGGTCGACCTCCAGCGACTTGGGCAGATAAGCCATGAAACCCGCAGCCCGGGCACGCTCGGGCAAGCTGGCATCTTCACTGCCCGACATCAAGGCGCAGGCGACGTCTGGAAACAGTTTGCGCAGGTGTGTGGCAAAGTCCAAGCCGGTGGTTTCGCGCAGGCGGTAGTCAATCATGGCCAGGTCCACCGCGCCAGGGCGCTGGCTCAGCAGCTGAAGCGCGTCTTGGGCAGAGGCCACGGCATATACCGTCAAATCCGGCACGCGTTGGCGCAGGGCGAGCGCCAGCCCTTCCCGAAAAAGCGGATGGTCATCCACCAGCAACACGCCAAAACCGGCCAACTCGTCCATGGTGTGAAGCATAAACCGCAATCCTGGCAACGCCATGGGTCAATTGACCCATAGACGGCAAGCTGGGATGGGCGCAGACTCGTTGCAAACAGCGAAGGACCCGCCAGATGCAGCCCGCCCCAGCACGCCCCGTCAGATCGCCCCCCGCCTGGCTGGCCACCTTCCTTATGGCCGTGGCGGCAACACTGAGCGCCTGCGGCGGCGGCTCAGGCAGCCCAAGGACCAACGCGCCCAGCTCAGGCCCGGTTGCGCCAGTGCCCGCAGGCCAACGCGCCCAAGCCACCTTGGGCGCACTGGGAGGCGACGTGGTGTTGCTGAGCACCGACGGCAGCCAGTTTGTACTTTCTTTGCCGGCCGGAGCGTTAAACGCCACCACCACCGTGGCGCTCAGCACCCAAAGCACCATCTCTGGCCAAAACTTCAGCCTGCGTTTTGAACCCGCAGGTTTGGTGTTTGAATCCGGCAACCTGGCCACCGTCACCATCAGCTTGCCCGCGGGCGCAAGCCTGGCTGCCAGCACCGCCATTGCATACGACGGCGCACCTCTGCCCTACACCCGCCTGCCCGATGGGCGCATCCAAGTCAAACTCGGCGGGTTTGCCAGCGGCACAGGCGCAGTAGCCGCCTTTGCCAAACGCCTGGCCCTCCTGGCGCCTGAGCTGGTGCCATCCAAGTTCGCCCAAGCCGCAGCCACCCCGTGTGGTGGTGTTCCCGCCCTGGGCAACCCCGGAGATGGTGGTTTGAGTGATGCCCAGGTCAACGATGCCGACGTGTACGGCCAATGCATGATCGCCGCCATCAACAGCCTGGCCGCCAATGGCCAATACACGGAAGCCGTGCGGGCCAACAGCGCTATTGCGGCCTACCTGCAAGTCATCGGTGCAGGGGGCGCGGGAGCCCACATCGCCCAGGCCAGCAGCATTACCTGTACCGCCTACAAAAGCGCGCTGGACAACGCCCAAGGCACCACGGTGACCACCATGGACAGCCTGTACAAACTGACCAAACCCATCCTCTTCTGGGAAAAAGCCAGCCAGCAGCTGGGTGCCAACTGCACCGTCGGCCCCTACAACATCGCCCTGGATGCCTACCAAACCGCCATCAACAGCAAAACCACAGAGGCCATGACCTTCTACGCCTCCAAAAAAGGCAGCATCACCAGCACCGACAGTGTGGACTACACCGAAGCCGTCAAAGAAGCCAAGGCCAGCCAAAAAACCATCACCGAAGTCAGAGCGCTGCAACCCAGCCAGGCCGTCAAAAACGTATTGACGAACCAAATCGAACAACGCGCCCAGCCGGGTTTGCTCGATGCCATCCTGCAAGCGCCCTGGCAGCGCTGCCGCGACAGCGGCAACTACGACAAGCTGATTGAATTGATGGAAACGTTGAACAAGCCGCAGGCGGTGAAAGACGTGGCGCAGTACTGCGCGACGCAACTCTCGGCGCAGGCCAAAGACAGCGCCAGCACGGTGACCGCGACGCTTGACCCAGCCCTGGGCGGAACATTGAGCGGCAGCACGATTGGCAAACAAACCATGGGCAGCATCAACGTGGCCAAAGACGGCAAACTGGCCTTGAGCGGGCCGATCAACAAACTGCAGTGCCCGGTAGGAAACACGGGCGGCACTGAAAGCCTGTTGATCAAGTTCAATGGCACGACGGTCAGCGCGCAAACCAGCGCACCTTACCTCAACAGCCCGCTGGAGCTGAATATCGCCAGCTTGCTGCAGGCGGCGAACATCAACCCGGATGACTTCAGCAGCGGCACACTGACGCTGGAGCGCTCGGGCACGCCTTGCGGCGGGTTCTGGGGGGCTGCGCCTGTGCCACTTTTGACCTTGGGCCTTGGCAAAGGCATCTGTGCTCCCCCAGCAGGCATTGACATCTGCGTGACGGACATGGGTCTTGCCGTTCAATCCGCAATGGAGGTGGGTTTCAATGGCCAAGGCGATGTGTTGTACCGAGACTTGTTGGATCCTCTGGCTGCGCCTTTCAGTCTGAAGCGCCGTGGCGCTGCACCGGTCGCCCTCCCGGCAGACTTCACCAAGGCAAGCTTGCTGGAAGACGGAAGCGTCATCGCCAGCACTGCCGTCAGTGGCGAATTGGCCCCCCATGCCCTGATTCACTGGAAAAACGGCACACGCACCAAGCTTCGCCAATGGCCGGGCAAAACGGCTCAGCCCGGCAGCAGTGTGCTTCAAAATTTTTTCGTCAACCGGGAAAGTGGCGCAGTGGTTTTAATTGAATTGGAGACGGACGGCAACGGCAGTCGATCACCCGCCAATCTGGGTTGGTGTGCGCGCACGGACGATGGTTCTGGGCCGCAATATTGGGCTTGCCGCCGATTCCACCTGTCAGTGGCCACGTCTCCCACCGCCAGCTTCAACGCGGTCTTGACCCGCTCAGCCATCGCCAGCCATCTCCCCAACCCACCATCGTCCGTTAATGTGGGGACCTCTGCTGCGGCAAACGGTGCAATCAAGCTCGTCATGTCGTGGTCTGCCACCAGCAATGGCGTGGTGGACCCTGCAGCGCCATACTACTTCGAGCGGATCACCATTTCAGGCCCAGAGGCAGCGTCGGCTTCGACCTATGTGCTTCCCACAGACCTTTCCGCTCTTTACGAAAACATGCTGGTTTTTGATGCCCCGGCCGCAGCAGGGTGGGCCAGCACCATTTCCGTCACAAACGACACGTTTGCCTATCTGCCCAGCGGCATGGCATTGATCGGTTCGCTGTCACATCTGCAATGGCGCAGCGTCACTTCAAACAGCGTGGTCGCTGGGCACGATATGGCCGTTGAGGTGGGCGGGATAACCGTGGCGTGGACCGGCCAGTACTTGACCAGTGTCCCCACCCTGAATCGATTCGGCGGGTTCTTGATGGCATCGACCACCGGCCAGTGGCATGCCGTGACCTTGCGTGGCCAGCCACTGCCTTGAATCACTTTCGCCTCCACCCAAGCACGTCTCGAAGCCGGGGCTAAACGGCTAGCTCAGCAGCAGCGGCGTATTGTGCGACCGCAGCCACTGGGCGGGTTGTCTGGGCCTGCCGCAAGGAGTCAAGTGGGTTGCGACAAAGCTTTGGTTTTGAATTTCATGAAAGTGGTATTTTAAATAAATAATAGATTATTTTTATGTCAAAATTAGAATATAATTTATAGCAATAAATTTATATTTAGCGTGATCTAATTCGTATAAAATCAATATAAATTACTGTATGATTTATTAATTCTGCGGGCGCGAAACAATATTTCTAAACCCGTGGCCAAGTGGGTGTGCCAACCGCGCTGACAAGAGCGTGCCGCACGGCTTCAAAACCCGCAAAACAGCCTGCTGGTATCTGCCCGTTCCACCACGCTAAAAAAAGGCGACGCCTGACCACTGGGCGAGGATGCCCATAGCCTGCACGCGGTGCCCGACGGCCAGGGTTGGCTGCTGCGCATTCAGCCCGCCAGCCCAGTAGACCGCCTCTCAGCGCGGGAGCGCGCCGTGGCGCGCCTATTCGCCAATGGCAAAAGCCGCAACCACCGGCCTGATATTGCTTCGGCCCGTTGAAATAAGAACCGTTCGCCCTGAGCCTGTAGAAGGGCTTCGGCAAGCTCAGTCCGAACGGAAATTAAGACTTCTTCAGGCTGCATCAACAGGCCAACGCTTCAACCCAGATTGTCCATTGGGCGGCACCTCGTGCCTCTGCGGTCTCTGACGGCTATTTTGATCGCTCTTCGGTGTCAACAGCGATGCTATTGGCACCGCTGTTGGCACCGAAGAGCGACCAAACTGACTCGCAACTCGCCTCTCCATCCACTCGTGTCCTAATGGACAATCCGGGTTCAAGGAGAATCATCAAATGGGCAACCGACTCACACAAATCGCCACCCGCACCGGCGACAACGGCACCACCGGCTTGGGCGACGGCGTGCGCGTTAGCAAAAACTCGCTGCGTGTGCACGCCATGGGTGAGGTGGACGAACTCAATTCCAACATCGGCGTATTGTTGTGTGAAGCCATGCCCGAGGGCGTGCGCGGGGTACTGGTGGAGATTCAGCACCAGCTGTTCAATTTGGGCGGCGAGTTGTCGATCCCCGGCTTTGAGCTCTTGAAGGCCGAGGCGGTGTTGGCGCTCGATGAGGCGCTGGCTGAACACAACGAGCACCTGCCGCGCCTGCAAGAGTTCATCCTGCCCGCAGGCAGCCGCGCCGCCGCGCAGGCCCACGTGTGCCGCACCGTGGCACGCCGCGCCGAACGCGCCGTCGTGGCGCTGGAGGCCACCGAAACCCTGAAAGACACGCCGCGCCAGTACCTCAACCGGCTGTCGGATTTGATGTTTGTCCTGGCGCGCGTCTTGAACCGTTACCGCACTGACGGCACGGCGGGTGACGACGTGTATTGGAAGAGTGCGCGGCTGGCGCGGGCGGAGTCAGATGAGGTGAACTAAGGCTCGGCAGCCGGTTTTTGAGGCCCCTCCGGGGGCAGAGTGCCGTGAAACGGCGGAGCGTGGGGGCAATTTACCTCGGCGCCAACACCGCCATCGTGATGCGCGACACACAGGTGAGCTCGCCTGCGTCGTTGACCATGTCGATCTGCCACACCTGCGTGCTGCGCCCCACATGCACGGGGCGGGCGGTGCCGGTGACCCAGCCTTCGGTAGCGCCCTTGATGTGGTTGGCGTTGATGTCCAGGCCGACCACGCGGTAACCGGGCGGCACGCAGCCGGCGGCGGCACAGGAGCCGAGGGTTTCGGCCAGCACCACACTCACACCGCCGTGCAAGATGCCGTAGGGCTGGCGTGTGCGGTGGTCCACTGGCACACGGCCTTTGATGAAGTCGTCACCGACCTCGAGGAACTCCATCCCCAGCGCGGCCGGGGCGGTGTGGTGGTGGCTGGCAGTGAGCTTCTCAATCGTCGGGAGTTGTTTCCAAATAGTCATGGGTTTCCTGATATTGAGTAAAATATTTAAAAAATTATTGTTAAATATTTTTATGCATTAGGCCTCGAATTAATTCGATTTATTGCTATGTATTTTGGTATATAAATTGTATAAATAATATCTATTTTAAAATCCAAAATGATATTGAAATGCCATTTGGCGCGCGTGCTCCTGCGCCGACAAAGATGTTTTCGGTCATCCATTGCAGCCGGGGTGTAGACACCTCGAACACCGGCGCACAGCGGAAATAAACCTGGCTCGGGTCCACCGGCTCGCCTTTGAGCAGGCGCGCCACATCCTCGGGGCTGGCGCGGCGCAGCGCGCGGTTCATCACAAACACATGCTCGCCAGCATATTCGCCGTCCAGCGCCAGCAGGTAACGCGCGTCCAGGTCGGCCGTGGTGTCGTTAGGCACGCGCTGGAAGTCCGCGCCGCCCGGCACCACGCGCCCCTCAATGCGCTGGCCCTGGTATTGGCCGCTGACCACACCGCCGGTGATCGGGATGATGCGCCGGCGGCCCTGCGTGCCCAGGCCCATCAACACGCCGGCGTCGATGGGCGCGCTGACGCTGACTTCGAGGTCGCAGACATGTTCCAGCGTGGGCGCGGGCAAGGTTCGGGTGGTGGTCATTTCAACTCCGTTATGGATAGGTGGTGTCCGTTCACCGTGAAGCGGGCAGCACCTCACCGCGATTTTCGCCAAAACCGATGCGCGCTGCGCCCGGCCTCTCGCACCAGCCGCGCAGGATCACCGCGTCGCCATCGTGCAGGAAGGCGCGCTGCTCGCCGCCCTCCAACGTGATGGGCTCTTTGCCGCCCTTGGTCAGCTCGATGATGGCACCCGCCTCGTGCGCCGTGGGGCCTGAGATGGTGCCGCTGCCCAGCAGGTCGCCGGGTTGCAGGTTGCAGCCGCCCATGGTGTGTTGGGCGACCATCTGCGCGTAAGTCCAATACTGGTGGCGAAAGCTGGTGGCTGACACCTGGGACGCGCCACCGCCCGCCGCCCGCTGCTTCGCGGTTTCAATCAAGACCTGCAACTGGATGTCCAGCACGCCGTGGGCGCGGTTGCCGGCGTCGTCCAGGTAGGCCAAGGGCTGCGGCTCGTCGGCGGGCCGCGTGAAGGGCAGGCGGAAGGGTGCCAGCGCCTCCATCGTGACGATCCACGGCGAGATGGACGTGCAGAAACTCTTGCCCAAAAACGGCCCCAGCGGCGCCATTTCCCAGAACTGGATGTCGCGCGCCGACCAGTCGTTCAGCAGGCAAATGCCGAACATGTGGGCTTCGGCGTTGGCTAGAGGGATTGGCTCGCCCAAGGCGTTGCCCGGGCCGATGAACAGGCCCAGCTCCAGTTCAAAATCCATGCGCGCGCACGGCCCGTAGACGGGCACCTTGGCACCTGGCGCCATGCCCTGCCCCATCGGCCGGCGAAAGTTGGTGCCGCTGATCACCACGCTGGAGGCGCGGCCGTGGTAGGCAATCGGCAGCCACTGGAAGTTGTCAGTGAGCGGGTTGTCGGGCCGCGCGATGCGCCCGACGTTGCGGGCGTGGTGGATGGAGGTGTAGAAGTCGGTGTAGTTGGCTACCTGGGCGGGCACGCGGTAAATCGCCGTCGCCTGTGGCACCAGGCAGGCTTGCACAGCGGCCTGCGTCTCAGTGCTGGCGTCGCTCGACAGCAGCGCAAACAAGGCGTGGCGCAACACAGCCCAAGTCTGCGGCCCCGTGGACATGAAGGCGTTGAGGCCCAGCACGTGCTGGCTCGGCATGGCTGCGGTTTCCAGCGCCGCCGCCGCATGGCCCGACAGCAGTTTTTTGCCATGCAGCGCCGCCAGGTCCAGCACCTGGTCGCCGATGGCAACGCCTGCCCGCCAAAAGGCGTATGTGCCACTTTCGGCAAACATGGCGTAGGGCAGGTTCTGGATGGGAAAGTCCGGGTGGCCGTTGGCAGCGGCCAGCCAGCTGGTGGCAGCCGGGTTGTGGGTGTGGTTGAGCGCGGTGTGATTGATAAGCATGAGGTGTTCCAGTTCAACGAAATTCGAGCGTGTATCGAGAATATCCCAAAAGGGTCATAGGGCGGAAATCAAAAATCCCGAAGGTCTGCATCCTGAGTGCTAAAACATTCGTCCCGGGCGTCGTGCTGCGGACGCAACGCTGCCGGGAATCGCGCTTGGGCTAGCCGAGGACCACAATTCGAGGTTACCCTTCGAAATGGCCCGACCAGGCAGATCCGCTGGGTCGCGGGCCGTCCACAGGATCAGAATCCATGAAAATGAAAAAAGGCGTCTTCTCGGTGCACGAGTTTGCGCCCTACCACTTCGCCTTGCTTTCATCCAGAATGAGCAAGGC
>JANLYO010000212.1:0-3445 GCA_031365665.1 Rhodoferax sp.
CCTGTACTTGGCCCCAAAGATACAGAATCAGTTCGTCCTTCTGCGCATGGCTCAGTTGGCTTAGATCTGGCGGGCTTTGCACGGTTCCAATTGTCGCTCTGCTTTTAATAGCGCGTCAAGAGGGGGCTGAGTAGTTACCAAAAATCAAGAAATTTTGGCAATCAAGTCTCGAATTATGTGGATAGTTTGCTATTTATACAATAGCAAACCGTTTTTGCCAAAACACTCACTGGTTTGAAAACCCCGGCATTGCAAACCCGACGGCTTGCAGTTCCCCCAGCAGTTTCTGCGCTGCGGTTTCGTCAAGCGCCGCAAGCGGCGGGCGAACGGTCTTCCAGCCGGCTTGCCCGGAAAACTCCGCAGCGACGCGTTTCATCGCAGGAATCATCACCAGCGCCTGAAAGATCTTGCGCACCACGTCGATCCTGGCTTGCAAGGCTGGCGCCTCAGGCGTGCCGTGCGCCGCGTACACCGCGTGAATGGCAGCGGGGTTCACATTGGCTGTGGCGCTGATGCAGCCCACGCCGCCAATGGCCAGTGCCTGCGAGAGCGGCAACTCGCTGCCGGGGAACACGTCAAACCCGTCTTGGGCGAAGGTGTCGATCATGGCCTTGGTGTTGTCCCACACGCCGGACGAATCCTTCACGCCAACGACGGTGTCAGGGTAACGCTTGCGCAGCATCGCGATGAGGTTCAGTGTGATCGGCACGCCCGACACGGCGGGGATGTGGTATGGGTAAACCTTCAGATTCGTGTTGCCCACGCGCTCGATCACCTCGGAGTAATAGGCGTAAAGGCCTTCGTCGGACACACCCTTGAAGTAAAAGGGCGGCAGCATCAGGCAGCCTGCGGCGCCGTTTTCGGCGGCATGTTTTGTCAGCGCCACGGCGTCGGGCAGGGCGCAGGCACCGGTGCCGGGCATCATGCGGCTGGCGGGAATGCCGGCCGCCAGCAGCGCGTCGGTCAGCGTGAGGCGCTCTGAAACCGACAGAGATGCCGCTTCCGAATTCGTGCCAAAAATCGCCAGCCCCACGTTGTTGGCGATCAGCCATTGGCAGTGCGCGATGTAGCGTTGCACGTCTGGCTCCAGATTGGTTTTGAAGGGCGTGAGCACAGGCGAAAGGACACCTTTGATGCGGCTGCTTGGGGTCATGGCGCGAATTCCTTGCTGGGCGGTGGAAATGATGCGGTAGGCGGAGAAAGAGCCAACGTGGCGATTGAAGGCCCTGATTATGATGTTCAAACAAACTGATTGATCTTGCCGGCGCGGCTGCACAAAGCCGGCATTTGTGCTAATTTCGCAGACTTTCATCCCAAGGAGATTCCATGCATTCAAAGTCACCCAAAGCGGCGGGCATCAAACTCGCTGGCGCGCTGACGGCGTTGGCCGTATTAAGTTTGGGCGCCCTGGCCGCGACCGGCGCGCAGGCGCAAGGCAAGTCTGCCGGCAAGGGCTTTTCGCTCTCGAGCCCGGATCTCTCCAAAGGCAAGTTTGACAACAAGTTCATCCTGAATGGCTTTGGCTGCAAGGGTGAAAACGTGTCGCCTGCGCTGGAGTGGAAGAACGTGCCTGCGGGCACCAAATCACTCTCGCTGCAAATTCATGACCCTGACGCGCCCACCGGCAGCGGCTTCTGGCACTGGGCGGTTTACAACATGCCGGCGGACACCAAAGGTTTGCCGCAGGGCGCAGGCAATGCGCCCGCCACCCTGCCCGCAGGCGCGTTTGGCGGCAGCACCGACTTCAACGACACCGGCGCCACGGGGGCCAATGGCAACTACGGCGGACCCTGCCCACCGGCTGGTGACAAACCGCACCGTTATGTGTTCACGCTGTATGCGCTGGGCGTGGACGATGTGCAAAAGGCCGGCGGCGTGCCAAAAACCGGATCAGCCGCGCTGTATTCGTTTGTGCTGAACAAGGGCGTGGGCAAGGGCTTGCTGGGCAAGGCCACATTCACCGCGCACTACGGTCGCAAAGAGTAGGCACGGGCCTTGCTGGATCAGGCTGTGGCCGTCAGCCCGGGTCTGACCTGAAAACCTTGCGGTAATCGCAGCACTGCCGGGCCAGTCCGACAATGTCTTCCAGCAGCCGGCTGTTGTTGTCGGCGTGGGATGCCGCGATGTAGGGTACAGCGGGGATGGGCGGGTCGGTGCGCACCACACTGAGCAGCTTCGAGCCAATCAGGCCGCGCACACAATGCAATGGCATGGGTGCCACGCCCAGGCCTGAAATCGTCAGGCCGACCAGCGCCGTCAGGCTGTTGCTGGTCACATCCTGGACCGCCCGGATGCCATTGTTGTTGAGCCAGCGGCCAATGATGAGTCCAGCACCCGAGAGAGTGCCCTGCGTCAAAAACTGGAATCCCGACAACTCAGCCAGGCTGACCACCCGGCGGCTGGAGATCAGGCCGGGCTTGCAGAACCAGGCGTTTTCCACCTCGGCCAGCGGCGTCTTGATGCAGCCCGGCAAGTCCAGCGCATCGGGCAGCACAATCACGTCCACCTTGTTTCTGGCCAGCTTGTCGGCCAGGCTCACGCTCGAGTCCACATCAGGTTCGATGTTCACCAGGGGGTAGCGCCGCCGGATGAGCCCGACCCAGACCGGCAGCCAGGTCAGGGCGGTCAGTTCAGTCACGCCAATGCGCACGGTGCAGACCAGCACTTCAGGGTGGCTGAGGGTCTCTTCGAATTTCGCCCGCTGGCGCAGCATCTCTTCAACCAGGGGACGGATTTCCTGGGCCTTGGGTGTCACCCGGGCGTCACGGTGGCTGCGGTCAAACAGTGATGCATCAAATGCCGCTTCCAGCTCGGTGATGCGTTTGGAGATAGCCGCCTGGCTGGTGTGCAGCCGGTCCGCCGCGCGCTGAAAACCGCCGAGCTCACAAATCCAGTGAAAGGCTTCAAGCTGCTTGTAGGTAACCACGATGTATTGCTCGGGGAATAATTGATAACTTATTGTGATGATTTTAGATAAATAAATATCGCTTTTAAATTTCAATATTCTCAATCAAAATCCTCCCCATGCAATCCCACCTGAACCTCGTCAACGCGGCTTCGCCGGTGGACCCATCCGGGTGTTTTGACGCCTTGCGAAATCTTCCAGTGGCGGTTCTCGGCGACAACCTCGCGCGCTTGAACGGATGCGTCGGCCTGCATTCGTTTGGCGCCAACGTGAAGCTGGTCGGCACCGCGCTGACCGTCAAGACCCGGCCCGGCGACAACCTGCTGATCTACAAAGCCATCATGCAGCTGCTGCCAGGGCACGTGCTGGTGGTCGATGGCGGCGGCGACACAACCAATGCGCTGGTGGGCGACCTCATCCTTCAATACGCCTTGCAACGTGGTTGCACCGGCTTTGTGGTGGAGGGCGCCATCCGTGACCGCGACGCCTTTATTGCCAACGACTTCCCCTGCCATGCCCGGGCTGTCAGCCACCGCGGCC
>JANLYO010000014.1:0-2048 GCA_031365665.1 Rhodoferax sp.
GGCGGCAGGCTACGCCCGCCGCCGCAGCGCCCGCAATCACGAATTCCCACTATGCTCTTTAAATTGAAGAAATGCATGGGATCAAAGATACAAGAGCCCGATCTACCGAACTCGTCGCTGGCGCGCCTCCTTCCGGTAATCGCGATCCGACCCCAATTTGGCCTCTGCGCGGCCCGCTTACTGACCGACAGAGCCGCACCTGTCCGAGCGAAGCGAGTTGTGCGGCGGCCCCGTCGTTGCGTACTGCAGATGGTCGCCCGAAGGGCCAGCGACTCCGAGCGTCAGCGGCGCTGCGGGGGTTCAGGCCGACGACGCCAGATGGCACAGCAAAACTTAAAAAAAGGTCCCTTTAAAAAATAGCCGGTTTTTTGTTTGCCACCCAGACCTCTGGTGCGGTTGAAATTTTGAGGCGCTTGATTTTAAAATTTCTTTACTTTTATAATAAGACTACAATTTATAATCTTTACTTTTCGTAATTCGGAGGTCTGCATGCAAATAGAAGCGATTGTGTCAAGCAAAGGGCAAGTCACGCTGCCTTCTGCCATGCGTGCCAAGCTGGGTATCAAGCCGGGATCACATGTTCGGTTCGATGTGCGCGGCAACGAGCTGGTGATCACGCCTGAGCTTCCGATGAGCGCCTACCGGGGCATCCTGGCGGGCTACGACTTGGGCGATATTGAGCCGGAAAAAGAGCCTGATCGGACGTTTGAGTGAACGTCGTCGATTCGTCAGGATGGATTGAGTACCTTCAAAACACCCACCGTGCCGATTTGTTTGCACCGCCCGTCGAAGACCGCAACCGGCTTTTGGTTCCTACCATCGCACTCTTTGAAGTCTACAAAATCCTCAGCCGCAAGGTTGCGCCCGAATTGGTAGACCAATGCCTGGCCGTGATGCGCTTGGGCAAGGTGCTGGACTTCACCGATGCCCGCGCCATTGCCGCCGCGCAAGCCTCGCGCGCCCATGGCCTGGCGCTGGCGGATGCGGCGATGTACAGCATGGCCCAGGAACACAGCGCCACGTTCTGGACGCAAGATGCGGACTACAAAGGCCTGCCCGGTGTTCGTTATTTCGCCAAGCCATAGGCCGGGGCTGTGCCCATGGTGCGCTTACTGTCAGTTGGCGTGGCAAATGTCAAAATTGCGACTTTTATATAGCTCACTATCAAAAAGTCGCGACTTTTTGATAGTGGGCTATAAAATAGTCGCATGAAACGCTATGCCGACGATCTCATCCAAAAGGACTTGGCCAAGAAAATGGTGTTCGTCACGGGTGCGCGGCAGGTGGGCAAGACGACGCTGAGCAAGCTGCTGCTGGACGAGACTCCTGGCCAGTACCTCAATTACGACGTGGCCGAAGACCGCGCAGTGATCCTGCGGCAAGGCTGGCGACCACAGGCTAAGTTGTTGGTGCTGGATGAAATCCACAAGATGCCCGATTGGAAAACCTGGCTCAAGGGGGTGGTCGATGGCAAACCCAAAGGGCAGCAATTGCTGGTGACGGGCAGTGCGCGGCTCGACACCTTTCGCCAATCGGGCGAGTCGCTGGCCGGGCGCTTCTTCGCCTGGCGCTTGCACCCGATTTCAGTGCGGGAGTGGTGCGAGCAGACGGGTGCAAAACCGGCGGATGCCTTGACCCGTCTGCTTGAGCGTGGCGGCTTTCCGGAGCCTTGCCTGGCCGAGACGGACGACGATGCACAGCGCTGGCGCAGACAATATTTTGACGGGCTCATCCGCAATGACGTGCTGGAGTTTTCGCGTTTGCACGAGCTGACCGCGATGCGCCTGTTTGCCGAGCTGCTGCGCCAGCGGGTGGGCTCGCCCCTGTCGCTGGCATCCATGGCCCGTGACCTGAATGTGTCGCCCATCACGCTCAAGCGTTACCTCGACATTCTGGAGGCGCTGTACATCGTCTTCGTGGTTCGCCCCTGGCACCACAACATTGCAAGGGCAACACTGCAAGCGCCCAAAGTCTATTTCTTCGACACCGGCCTGGTGTTGGGCGACGACGGCGTGCGTTTTGAAAACCTCGTCGCCTGCCATCTGCTC
>JANLYO010000057.1:0-13678 GCA_031365665.1 Rhodoferax sp.
CCGCACATTGCGGTACAGCGCCATCTTGCGCTGGGTGCTGATGTTGGCGGTGAGCGCGTAGATGGGCACGTTGACCAGGTGGCGGCTCATCCACAAGGCGGTGGAGCCGCTGTCGGTCATCGCGACGATGGCTTTGGCACCCAGGTGGTAGGCGGTGAAGAGCGCACCCATGGCGATGGACTGGTCGATGCGCTCGAAGGTTTTGCCGGTGAAGTCGGCATCGAGCTTGACCACTTCCGCGCCCTCGGCGGCCAGGCAGATTTTGGCCATCTCGATCACGGTTTCCAGCGGGTATTTGCCGGCGGCGGTTTCGGCCGAGAGCATGACCGCGTCGGTGCCGTCCAGCACGGCGTTGGCCACGTCGCTCACCTCGGCGCGGGTGGGCACCGGGTTGGTGATCATGCTCTCCATCATCTGCGTCGCGGTGATGACGGTTTTGTCCAGCTCGCGGGCCAGCTTGATCATGCGTTTCTGCAGCGCGGGCACGATGGCATTGCCGACTTCAATGGCCAAGTCGCCACGCGCGACCATGATGCTGTCGCTGGCGCGCAGAATTTCTTCCAGGTTGGGAATGGCCTCAGCCCGTTCGATCTTGGCGATCAGGTGCGGCTTGTGGCGGAATTCCGCCGCAGCGACATTGCACAACTGGCGCGCCATTTCCATGTCGGTGCGGTTTTTGGGGAAGCTCACCGCCACGTAGTCGGCCTGGAAGGCCATCGCCGTGCGGATGTCTTCCATGTCCTTGGCGGTGAGTGCGGCAGCCGTCAGCCCGCCGCCCTTTTTGTTGATGCCCTTGTTGTTGGAAAGCTCGCCGCCCATGGTCACCGTGGTGGTGACCACTTCGCCCTTGACGCCATCGACCGTCATGACGATGAGCCCGTCATTGAGCAGCAGCAGGTCGCCGGCTTTCACGTCGCGCGGCAGTTCCTTGTAGTCCAGCCCCACGCCGTTGATGTCGCCCGGCTCGGTGCGCGAGGCGTCAAGCTTGAACTTCTGCCCGGTCACCAGCATCACTTTGCCTTCGGCAAACTTGCCCACGCGGATCTTCGGGCCCTGCAGGTCGGCCATGATGCCGACTTCGCGCCCGGCGTGCTGCGCTGCCTCACGCACCATGCGTGCGCGGTCGATGTGGTCTTGCGCGGTGCCGTGGCTGAAGTTGAGCCGCACCACGTTGACGCCGGCGCGGATCATCTGCTCCAGCAAAGCCGGGTCGCTTGATGCGGGGCCGAGTGTGGCGACGATTTTGGTCGCGCGGCGGGGGCCGGAGGCGGGCAGGGGTGTGACGGGGGCAGCAGTTGGGTTCATGACGGATTCTCCTCGTGAGGATTATCCAGCCCGCGCGCGCTGGCAGTTACAACACAGCGTCAAGCTCGTGCGCGTTGACCTATTGGTGGAGGCGTGGAAAACGAAAACATAAAATATTTTACTAAAATATTTAATAAATAAAATTCGACACTATGCCTCGTATTATTTATACTTACTGCTATATATATAATATAAAAATTGACTAGTATTTGCTTAATTTTTACGTATTAATTAAATATAAACGCTAATTTATCAAATGTTGAAATTGTAATTAACACCCATATCAACAATCCGAATCCCCTGCCACCCGCTCACCCCTTCGCGCGGCGCTCCAGAATCTCGAACGCGGGCAGGGTTTTGCCCTCCAGCACCTCCAGAAACGCGCCGCCGCCGGTGGAGATGTAGCTCACCCGGTCTTCGATGCCGTATTTGGCGATGGCCGCCAGCGTGTCGCCGCCGCCAGCGATGGAGAACGCGCTGGATTCGGCAATCGCCTGTGCCACGACTTTGGTGCCGTTTTCAAATGCCGCGAATTCAAACACGCCGACCGGGCCGTTCCACACGATGGTGCCAGCGGCTTTGAGCTGGCGCGCCAGCAAGGCGGCGGTTTGCGGGCCGATGTCCAGAATCAAATCGTCATCGGCCACGTCGCTTGCAGCTTTGACGGTAGCGTGCGCTTCGGCTGAAAACGACTTGGCGGTCACCACATCGGTAGGGATCGGCACCTCGGCGCCCCGCGCCTTCATGATGTCGATGACGGCACGCGCCTCGCCCGCCAAATCCGCCTCGGCCAGGCTTTTGCCAATCTTCAACCCGGCGGCCAACATGAAAGTGTTGGCAATGCCGCCGCCCACAATCAGGCCGTCAACCTTTTCACTGAGGCTCTTCAAAATCGTCAGCTTGGTCGAGACTTTCGAGCCCGCCACAATCGCCACCAGCGGGCGCTTCGGTGCCGCCAGCGCTTTGGAGATGGCGTCCATCTCAGCGGCCAGCAGCGGCCCGGCGCAGGCGATGGGCGCGTACTGCGCGATGCCGTAGGTCGTGCCCTCGGCGCGGTGCGCAGTGCCAAAGGCGTCGTGCACAAAGATGTCGCACAACGCGGCCATTTTGCGGCTCAGGGCTTCGTCGCATTTTTTCTCGCCCTTGTTGACGCGGCAATTTTCCAACAACACAAGCTGCCCAGCTTGCAGCGGATGGTCGTTGAGCAACACACCCGCCGCGCCGCTTTCGGCCCACCCGGCCACCAACGGCACGCCCGCGCTGTAAGCGCCGCCGAGCAACTCGCCCAGGCGTTTGGCCACCGGTGCAAGCGAGTCTTGTGGCTTGAATTCGCCCTCAGTCGGACGGCCCAGGTGCGAGGTGACCATCACCGCCGCACCGGCGTCCAGCGCCATGCGGATCGCCGGGATCGAGGCGCGGATGCGGGTGTCTTCGGTGATCGCGCCGTGCTCGTCTTGCGGCACGTTCAAATCAGCGCGGATGAAAACGCGTTTGTTTTTTACGCTGCCGTTGGAACACAAGTCAGAGAAACGAAGTGCGGTCATGGTGTTTTTTTAAGGGAATTGTAAAAATGGGCGCCGTGGGTAAATGCCGCTGCAGGCAATCGTTTACCTCCCGCGCGTTGCAATTCGGCAATCTCAACCAGCCCGTCCAATGCCATCACGCCGATGCCGCCACCGGGCAGGGCAATCGCCTCCCCGCAGCTTGTGCCGGGCGGGGCGATCAATGGCGAAACGGCGGCTCGCCAGATTTTCACGGGCTCGCCGCTGTCGCTGGAACCCAAAACGGTCGCGGCACCCGGTGCTGGGTTGAAGGCCAAAATGCGCCGCACGATCACGTGCGCCGGCAAGTTCCATTCGATGGCGGCTTCGGATTTGTCGATTTTTTTGGCATAACTCAAACCAATTTCTGGTTGCCTCAGCCGCACCAGGGTGCCGGTTGGGGCCATGGCCAGCGCCTGCACGATCAGGCGCGCACCCATCGCAGCGAGTTTGTCGTGTACCGCACCTGTCGTGTCTTGCGGCAGGATCTGTAGGCGCTCGGCGAGCAACATGTCACCCGTGTCCAGACCAGCGTCCATCTGCATGATGGTGATGCCGGTCTCCAGGTCGCCCGCCTCGATGGCACGATGGATTGGCGCCGCGCCACGCCAGCGCGGCAACAAGGACGCGTGGATGTTCAAACATCCGTGTTTGAAAGTTTCCAAAACCCACTGCGGCAAGATCAACCCGTAGGCGGCGACGACCATCACCTCAGCCTTCGCAGCGTCGATCAGCGCGCGCGCGGCCACGGCGTCTTCGGCGTATTTGCCGTCCAGGCGCAAACTGCGGGGCTGGCACAGGGGCAGGTTCTTGTCCAGCGCGAATTGTTTGACCGCCGAGGGTTGAAGTTTGAGCCCGCGCCCGCTTGGGCGGTCGGGTTGGGTCAGTACCAGTGTGATTTCATGGCCTGCCGCGTATAAAGCCGCCAGCGCAGACTGCGCAAATTCGGGCGTGCCGGCAAAGATGAGTTTCATCGGCCAGGCTTCTCGATGGCTACGGGCAGGGCTTGAGGACGCAAGAATCGATGTGGCACGGGGACGGCGTCTTTTATTCGTCCCGCTTGTCGTCGCGCTGGCTTTTGAGCATTTTTTTCTTGATGCGGTTGCGCTTCAAGGGTGAAAGGTATTCCACAAACACCTTGCCCATCAGGTGGTCCATTTCGTGCTGGATACATACCGCCAGAAGGCCCTCGGCGTCGACCACGCGCGACAGGCCTTCGCCGTCTTGTGCTTTGACTTTCACGGCGTCAAAACGCTGCACGCCGTCATAAATGCCAGGCACCGAGAGGCAACCTTCTTCGTTCAGGTGGCTACCGGGGCTGGTCCAGACGATTTCAGGGTTAATCAGCACCAGGGGCTCGTTGCGCTCCTCGGAGACGTCGATGACGATCAGGCGTTCGTGCACATCCACTTGCGAGGCGGCCAGGCCAATGCCTTTGGCGTCGTACATGGTCTCAAACATGTTGGCAACCAGGGTTTTGATACGTGCATCGACAGCGGCCACCGGCTTGGCCAGCTTGTGCAGTTTTGGGTCTGGATATTGGAGGATGGTAAGCAAAGCCATGAAAACTCTTCAAAGATGTCGTTATTTTCGCTACTTTTGGCAAGTCAAATGGGACTAAACAGCCAAAATCGTTGCTCAATCAAGGGCTTGAGCGCAGAATCGTGTGTAATTTATCAAGATTATTGCTACCTGAGCGTTGTTGTCTGAGCGTTGCTGCCTAAACGGGCCTGCGCCATCGACAGGCGGCCAACGCCCAGCTAACTGGGAGCCTTTGGGGAACATTTGCAATGCAGAACACCATGAAATTTTGCCTGATAACTGGGTTACGAAGGGGGTTCACTGTGGCAACATCTGCGGCCTCGACATGCGCCGTCACCAGCGCCCTCGCCATCGCAGCGGCGATGGCCCTGTTGGCTGGATCCGCCAGCGCGCAAAACCTGACGGTCACCCCCGGCCAGCGCGCCACCGCGCAGCAGGTAGCCCAAGCCGGCGTGCCATTGAGTGAACTTGCGCCCAACGCACCCGACAGCCACACCGTGAAAAGCGGTGACACCCTGTGGGCGATTTCAGGCCTGTTTTTGAAGAGCCCGTGGCGCTGGCCGGAGTTGTGGGGCATGAACCTCAACGACATCAAAAACCCGCACCTCATTTACCCGGGGCAACAGCTGTTTTTGGAGAAAAAAGACGGTCGCGCTACCCTGCGCACCGCTCGTGCGGCAGGTGACACCTCGGGCATCCCCACGGTGCGGGTCTCGCCACGCACGCGCTCCCAGAGCCTGGCGGATGAAGTCATCCCGACGCTCAAGTCGCAATTTATCGAACCGTTTTTGGTCGAGCCCTTGATCGTCGATGCCGCTGGCCTGGCCAACGCGCCGCGTATTGTGGCAACACAGGAAGACCGTGTGTTGCTCAGCCGCGGTGATCGTGCCTATGTGCGTGGCTCGGCGGGTGCGCAAGTGGCCTATGGCACGGTCAAACAAAACGCCTACCGGGTGTTTCGCAACGCCACGCCGCTCAAAGACCCGCTCTCCGGCGAAGTGCTTGGGTTTGAGGCGCAATACGTCGGCAAGGCCAATGTGGTGCGCGGCGAGGCGCGCACGGAAACAACCGGCAAAGACGGCAAACCCGCCGTTGAACTGGTGCCCGCCTCGGTCGACATCGTCAGCGCCAAGGAAGAAATGCGTGTGGGAGACCGTCTGTTGCCCGAACCCGAGCGGCAGTTCACCACCTACGCGCCGCGCGCACCGCAAGGCGCGGTGGATGCCCGTATCGTGTCGATTTACGGCAGCGCCGTCGTCAATGCGGCGCAAAACCAGGTGGTCGTCATCAACAAAGGCAGCAAGGATGGCGTCGAGAGTGGCCACGTATTGGCGATCCTCAAGGCTGGCCTCGTGCTGACCGACAAAACCACCGAAGCCAAAGAAGCGATGCAGTTGCCGGACGAACGCAACGGCCTTTTGATGGTGTTTCGCACCTTTGACCGCCTGTCTTACGCCTTGATTCTGGACATCACCGAAGGTGTCAAGGTGGGTGACCGTCTGGTGAACCCGCGCTGAACGCGCAGCTGCGCCCGCCACTTTCCTGCCACGCCCGTCGCATGCAGCGTGCTGAACTCGCCGCTTGGCTGCGGCTCACGCTCACGCCGGGCTGCGGCAACGACACGGCCCGCAAATTGCTCGCGGCGTTCGGGCTGCCGCAGGCGATTTTTGACCAACCGGTATCGGCGTTGACGCAGATCGTCAGCACCGCCCAAGCGCGCGCGCTGAAAGTTGAACCGCCTGAATGGGCCGCACTGCTGGAAACCACCTGGGCATGGCTGCAAGCCGCGCCTGATGGATCTTCTTCGCGGGCTTCGAAAACCGATGCGGTGGCGAGACGGCAGATTGTGGCCCTGGGCGATGAGCAGTATCCCGCCACACTGTTGAATATCGAAGATCCCCCGCTGATGCTTTACTTGCTGGGTGTCGGGCACTTGGGCGCTGACGGGCCATTTTTCAACGTGCAACGAAGCCTGGCCATGGTCGGTAGCCGCAACCCGACCGCACAGGGCGTCGAGACTGCACGGGCATTCGCTAAATCGCTCAAAGGCACGGGCTTGACCATCATTTCCGGGCTGGCGCTCGGGATTGACAGTGCTGCCCACCAAGGTGCGTTGGATGAGACCAACGACTCTGACCATGAGACGCAATTGCCGACCATCGCCGTCGTAGGAACCGGATTGGACCGTGTTTACCCAAAGAAGAACCTGTCGCTAGCCCACAAAATCGCCCAGCGCGGTTTGATCGTGAGCGAGTTTCCGCTGGGCACGCCGCCATTGGTCGCTAATTTCCCCCGGCGCAACCGCATCATTGCCGGGTTGGCGCAAGGTACGCTGGTGGTGGAGGCGGCCTTGAAATCCGGCTCATTGATCACCGCCCGGCTGGCGGCAGAGCAGGGCAAAGAGGTTTTTGCGATTCCGGGTTCGATCCACTCCGTGCAATCACGGGGCTGCCACGCGCTGATCCGCCAGGGCGCCAAACTGGTGGAGACCACCCAGGATATTTTGGAGGATTTGCATCTGGAGTACGTGTCTGCTGCAGTGCAGCTTGGCGAGCCTGAGGACGATAGTACGGAGCCCTATGGCGAAGGCGCTTTGCTCGAAGCCCTGGGTTTTGATCCTGCCAGCCTGGACGCCCTCCAGGCCAGAACCGGCCTGCCCACCCCCGACCTGCAAGCCCAACTCATGGCGCTTGAACTCGATGGCGTGATCGCCCGTCTGCCTGGCGGCTTGTTTCAGCGCGTCGGCGCTGCTTGAGGCGCTAACCGAGCAAACGTTCCGGGTTGGCTTCGAGTTTGGCCAGTGCGTCGCGGGTGGCGCGAACGGTCAGCGTTTCTTCTTCCTGCGGCAGCAGCAAGCCCGCTTGCAAATACGCCGCCAAACGACCTGCCTGAATCAAATAACTGTGGCCCGAGCTTGTTGCAAACAAATTCAGATGCTTGCGCTCACTGCGCCAAGCGAACTGCACTTGCGCCACACGGCCATTGTGATCCAGCGTAAACCAGGCGCCCAGTTGCAACTCGGCCGCCCACGCTTGCATGGCATTGGTGGGTTTTGAACCGCCGTCTGCCACCACATCGATAGTGGAAGAATCAATGCCCAACATGAGTTCAATACTCTCGGCGTCCAAGGGCAAATCACCCATGCCGTCTTCAGACACAAAATCTTCCAAGTTCGCCAGACGTTTGGCCATGGCATCAATTTGCTCTTGCGGCACCGCCTTGGTTTTGGACAGAAACGCGTCCGCGAGTGTGTCACTCACGGTTTTGATGTGAGTATCCTGCTGGCTCGGCGCCAAGCCCAGCAACGACATGCCGGTACGCAGACGTTGCAACAGCTTGGGCAGATCGGCGATCACCTTGGCCCGATCCGTGCGGTTGGGCTTCGCCCCGGCGGACCAAACCAGATCAGATGCCGACTTTTTTAACTCAATGGTTTCGGCATGTTGAGGACCTTTGCGCACTGCCGCAACCGCCAACACCTCTGCCCACACTTTGAAAAGAAACTCACGGATTTCGTCCCGCACCGGGATGTCCTTGAGCATATTGCGCATCTCAATGGTGTATTGGATGGTCAAGGTTTCCTTCTGCTCAACCTGCTGGGCCACGCTCACAACTTTTTGGGCGGGTCCTTTTTCGGTCAAGAATTTGGAAAGAAACTTCTGGAATTCTTCATAGACAAGCTGGTAGACCCGCTTGCCGGTTTCAGGATATTGTTCGATGACCTGGACAATCCGCTTGACTTCGACTTCCAGCGCGTGGCCATGAATGCCGCTGGCGTCAAAACCCATGACGCAGGAACCCATGCGGTCGATCAACTGGCGCGCCGGGTGGGTGAGAGTTCCAAAAAAATCAGGCTCCTCCAGCGCGACCCGCAAGACCGGCATTTGCAGGCGGGCAAACCAGACCCGGATGCCTGGGGGAATACGCTCTTCTTGCAAAATGGCTTGGAACATCAGAGCGACGATTTCAATAATCGCCTTTTCACCCTTGGTCTCCGCCTTTTTCTTGAGCTCGTTGGTCTCTTCGCGCAGGCGGCCAGCGGCTTTGGCAACTCCTGCGGGCGTGTATTCGTCAACAACGGTTCCGCCATCGCCATAGTCGGCACTGCGGCCTTCTGGCGGTGGCCGCACGGCGATTGCTGCTGCCAGGCCAGGGGAAGGACTGCGATAACTGGAAATTTCGGCTTCCGGGCCAACGCGCCCCACCAAAAGCCGCTTGAGCTGGCCCATGACCCCCTGCGCACGGCTGCGAGCGCGCGCTAAAGGCGTCGTCGAGGTCATCATGCGGGTTTCTTCGTGCGCCCCCCCGCCATAAGCTTGATTGCCCGCCTGCGAACCTTGATGCTGCCCCGGTTGAGGTGAAGAAGGCTGGTCCCCGCGTTGATGATGCTGACCTGGCATTTGCTGCGGGCCAGACACATGTTGTGGGCCGGAGTTTCGAGGCTGCACGGAAGGCCCGGCCTCCCTTTGCCCTGCCCCCTGCCACCCCAAACGCCCGCCAAAGGCACCGTCTGACCGGGGTTCAGGCGGCTGCGCACCTTGGCCTGGGCCGCTGGTGCCAAAACCCGCGCGTGAACTGTGCGGCACAGGTGCCACAAAATTGCCAGAGTCAATCCCAAAAGTGGAGCCCTGCGCTTCCGTGTAGGACGATGGCCTGAAAGCTGGCTTCGGCGGCTGGCCAGAGTCTGAACTGGGCACGCGTTTGACACGGTCTTTAAGCTCAATCGTCGGTAAAACGCCTTGCTTGATGAGAAATTCGTTGGCCTGCGTATAGGCGGCAAGCAAACGCTCAGCGAGCATGCGCTGCACCACGTCGTGGACCAACGGCCAGGAATCACGCTGCATGCCAGCAGCATTCCACTGTTCGACAATGGGCAAAATAACGACCTCTGGCCGCAACACATCGTGATCCTCAAATTCGGCGTGGCCTTCGAGCACACGCATGCGGATTTTGAGATCATCAATTTGCGCGCTTAGTTTTTCAAGCGCGCCGCGCACCAGACGGGAAACAAGAATCTTGTTGTCCACGACGTCGGTTCCGACGAGCTGGAAACTGTCTTCATTGAGGTTAAAGCTTTTGGACGCGGTGGGCGGCACCAGCGCCTTTTGCCAAGCCTTCATCGTGCCATCGAGCCAGGTGCCGCGTGCTTTTTGATAGAACGTCCAGGCGTCACGGCGGCTCTGCGCCTCTCGCAAACGCACACTTTCGTTCATCAAGCTGGTCAAATGCCCCTGCACGGCCACGCTGATGTCTGCCATGATCCGCCCAGCTTCTGTCACGAAACGCTTGCGCGTCTCGGCTGCCAACTGGGCTCGGGTAGGAGGTGCTTGCGTGGCCATGGGTGGTTTATATCAGACCGTGGCTCCAGCGTTCGGATCGTTGGGATCCTCTTCCTTCTTTACGCCGCCTTTGATCAGGTCTTCGCGCTTGATTCCCAGCCACATGGCAATCGCCGCCGCCACGAAAACGGAGGAGTAAATGCCAAACAAGATGCCGATGGTGAGCGCCAGAGCGAAATAGTGCAAAGTAGCGCCGCCAAACAGCAACATTGACAACACCATGAGCTGGGTAGAACCGTGGGTAATGATGGTACGGCTGATGGTGGAGGTGATGGCGTTATCAATGATCTCCACGGTTGTCATCTTGCGGTAGCGACGGAAATTCTCGCGAATTCGGTCAAAAATCACGACCGACTCGTTGACGGAATAGCCTAATACGGCCAGTACCGCCGCCAGCACCGGTAGCGAGAATTCCCACTGGAAAAATGCAAAAAACCCCAGAATGATGATCACATCATGCAAGTTAGCAATGATGGCCGCCACAGCAAACTTCCATTCAAACCGCAAGGCCAAGTAAATCATGATGCCCGCCACTACAAAGGCCAGCGCTTTGAGGCCGTCGACCGCGAGTTCATCTCCCACCTGCGGGCCAACAAACTCAGTACGGCGCAAACTGGCGCTGGGGTCTACGGTCTTGAGTCCGGCCAGCACTTTGTCGCTTTGTTGTGCGGCAGTGCTGCCTTTGGCGGCTGGCATGCGGATCAAAACGTCTCGCGCGGTGCCAAAATTTTGCACCTGCACATCGGCAAAACCCAGCGATGCTATTTTTTCGCGAATCGCGCCCAGGTCAGCCGGTTGCGAATAACTGACTTCCATCAACGTGCCGCCCGTGAACTCGACAGACAAATGCAGTCCGCGCGAAAACAGGAAAAACACCGCCGCCAGGAAAGTTGCCAACGAAACGAGGTTGAATACCAGCGCATGCCGCATGAACGGGATATCGCGCTTGATTTTGAAAAACTCCATGTCTTCCCCGCTTTAGCCGACTTTGACGCCAGTTTGTGGCTCAGGACGCCACACTGTGCCAATCGATACATTTTTGAGCTTGTTTTTTCGACCGTACCACAAATTGACCAAACCCCGCGAAAAGAACACGCCCGAGAACATGCTGGTCAGAATGCCCAGACAGTGCACGACGGCAAAGCCGCGCACCGGGCCCGAACCGAAAGCCAGCAAGGCCAGGCCAGCGATCAGCGTGGTCACGTTGGAATCGAGGATGGTCGCCCAGGCACGGTCGTATCCGGCGTTGATCGCAGCCTGGGGCGACGCGCCGTTTCGCAGCTCCTCCCGCACGCGTTCATTGATCAACACGTTGGCGTCAATGGCCATGCCCAGCACCAAGGCCATCGCCGCCATGCCCGGCAGGGTCAACGTGGCTTGCAACATGGACAACACCGCCACCAGCAGCAACAGGTTGAAAGCCAATGCCACACTTGAAAACACGCCAAACAGCATGTAGTAAACGCACATAAACACCGCAACAGCGACAAAGCCCCAGGTGACGCTGTTGAATCCCTTCGCAATATTCTCAGCGCCCAGGCTCGGGCCAATGGTGCGCTCCTCGATGATTTCCATAGGTGCAGCCAGTGAGCCCGCACGCAACAACAGCGCCGTGTCGGCCGCTTCGACCGTCGTCATCCGCCCAGAGATTTGCACCCGACCGCCACCAATTTCGGAGCGGATCACAGGTGCCGTCACCACTTCGCCTTTGCCCTTTTCAAACAAAAGGATGGCCATGCGTTTGCCAACGTTTTCCCGCGTCACATCCCTGAAAATGCGCGAACCCTTGGCATCCAGCGTCAAGTGAACAGCCGCTTCCTGCGTCTGGCTGTCAAAGCCGGGCTGGGCGTCGGTCAGGTTGTCACCCGTCAAGATGACCTGTTTCTTGACAATGACGGCCTGTCCACTGCGCTCGAGAAATCTCTCCGCGCCAAACGGCACCGGCCCGCTGCCGGACTCCGCAGCGCGCGCCTCGCCGGTTTCGTCAACCATGCGCACTTCCAGCGTGGCCGTGCGACCGAGAATGTCTTTGGCTTTGGCAGTGTCTTGGACGCCCGGCAGTTGCACCACAATGCGATCCAGCCCTTGCTGCTGAATGACCGGCTCAGCCACACCGAGTTCGTTGATACGGTTGTGCAGGGTCGTGATGTTTTGTTTGAGCGCCTGATCCTGCACGTTTTTGGCCGACAGGGGCTTGATGGCTGCCACGAGTTTGACCTCAGTGCCATCAGCGGAATCCGTCAGCTCCAGGTCGGCAAACTGATCCTGAATGACCGTTTTGGCCTGTGCCAGCGTGGGGGCGTCGCGGAACTTGATTTCAATTTGCTGCCCGTTGCGGCTGATCCCGCTATGGCGTACGTTCTTTTCACGCAACACCGTGCGGATGTCGCCTGAAAGCGATTCGGCTTTTTTGGTCAGGGCCGCCGCCATATCGACTTGCAGCATGAAGTGCACGCCACCCCGTAAATCCAGGCCCAGATACATTGGCGCTGCCGACAGCGACGCCAACCAAGCCGGTGAACGCGACAACAAATTCAGGGCTACAACGTAACCCGCGTTGGCAGGCTCGGGAATCAGTGCTTTTTGAATCGCATCTTTGGCCTTGAGCTGCACTTCTGGCGAGCCGAACCGCGCCTTCACAGACGCGCCTTCCAGCGCAATGGCTTCGGCCGAAATGCCAGCGCCCTTCAGCGCCTCTCGTACGCGAGTCAGTGTGTCACCGTCAACTTTGACAGAGGACTTGGCCGAGGAGATTTGCACTGCCGGCGATTCACCAAAAAAGTTCGGCAGGGTGTACAGGCTGCCAATCAACAGGGCCACCAAAATGATGGCGTATTTCCAGACGGGATAACGATTCATGCGGACAATTTACTCAAACGACCCGTTGCTTGATCTGCTTGATCTTTCGGTTATTTGATGGTTCCCTTTGGCAATACCTGGACAACGGCACTGCGCTGGATTTGCACCTCGACGCCATTGGCAATTTCCAGTCCCAAATAGGAGTCGCCCAGTTTGGAGACCTTGCCCAACACGCCGCCGGCAGACACGATCTCATCCCCCTTGGCCAAGGCATCGATCATGCTGCGATGTTCTTTCTGTTTTTTCATCTGGGGGCGGATCATCACAAAATAAAGCACGACAAACATCAATACCAGCGGCAACATGCTCATCAACGAAGATTGCATGTCACCTCCCGCAGCGGCGGCGGGGGCAGTTTGAGCAAAAGCAGAAGAAATAAACACAGTCAACTCCACACAGAACAGACAAAAATTGAGATGCCACCCATCACCGCCAAGCAATTGAGGGTTTTGGGGGCGCAACCCTAGATTGTATGCGGGTGATTTTAAATCAATTTGCTATGTTTTTTATAGCTTATGATATGCATCAGGCATGATCCAGGCATTCAAATTGCATAAGGGCTCTTAGGCCAGCCCAATAATCGGCCGCAGGGCGCTTTTCAAGCTGCCCGCTGTGCCGCCCCGAGGTTCGCGTAGTCCGCTTGCAACGCCGCCCATTTCGTACGGGCAGCCGCCAGATTGCGCTCCTTGACGTGCCCGTAGCCTTTGATCATTTCCGGGATTCTTGCAATTTCCACTGCCACCCCATGGTTGTACGCCGCAAGCGTATGGAGCAGATCTGCAAGGCTGGTTTTGTACTCATCAATCAGAGCCCGCTCTGTGCGCCGCTCGGCAGAGCGGCCAAACACATCAAACGTGCCGCCGCGCAGCCCCTTAAGGCGCGCAAGCAAGCGAAAAGCCAGCAGGGTTGACGGCCCAAATTTGGATTTTTGCAGTTCCCCCTTGGCATTGCGCTTGGCGATCAAAGGGGGCGCGAGGTGGTAGTTAAGCTTGAAATCACCTTCGAACATCGCATTGATCTTGGCATGGAAGGCGGGGTCGGTGTGCAGGCGGGCAACCTCATACTCGTCTTTGTAGGCCATCAGTTTGAACA
>JANLYO010000067.1:0-9718 GCA_031365665.1 Rhodoferax sp.
GGCGAATGCCACCTCCGAAATGGTCGCCACCGTGCTGCACCTGTTGCGTACCCACCCCAATTTCAAAACCCTGGCGGTAGTCAACCAGGACTACGCCTGGGGCCGCGACTCTTGGGAGATTTTCATCAACACCCTGCGCGCCATGAAGCCCGACGTGCAGGTGGTGGCCGAGTTGTTCCCCAAGTTTGGTTCCACCGATTTCAGCTCGGAGATCAGCCGCTTGCAGGCCCTGAATCCGGATGTGATTTTGTCGACCTCGTGGGGCGGTGAGCTCGACACGCTGATCCGCCAGTCGGCCCAGCGCGGTTTGATCAAAACCTCCACCTGGGTGCTGCCGCTGGCGGAGAGCTCACTGGAGCGTGTGGGCAAGGCGCTGCCCGATGGCGTGATCGTCGGCATGCGCGGCGACCACTATTTTCTGCACCCTGAATACAAGGATGACGCAAAACACAAGGTTTTCGTTGAAAAATTCCGCGCCAAAACCAACCAATACCCGATCTACTCCGCCTACCACGCGGTCGCCGCGATCCAGGCAGTCGTCGACGCCCACAGCGCCGCCATCAAAGCCAATAACGGCAACTGGCCCAGCACCGAGCAGGTGGCCGACGCCATGCGCACACTCAAGTTCCGCGGCCTTACCGCACCCGTGCAAATGCGCGAAGACGGCCAGGGCCTGGAAGATCAGATGTTGGGCGTCACCGCCACCAGCGCCGCCTACCCGTTCTCCGTGCTTCAAAATTTGACGGTCTACCCCGGCGCCATGGTGCAAAACCCGGTGGGCACCAAATCGCCCGAGTGGGTCAAAACCTTGAAGCCTGAGTTGATGAGGGACTCCAGGATCCGGGCGATCAAGTAGTGCGTTTGCCCGCCTCATCTTCCTCCCCATCGGTTTGTTGACGTCAGGCGCATGAACGCCTCCCTCGTTCTTCTGGCGTTTTTGGATGGCCTCACCCAGGCGGCGCTGCTGTTTTTGGTGGCGCTGGGCCTGACGCTGATTTTTGGCGTGATGCGCATCCTGAATGTGGCCCATGGCAGCCTCTACGCCTTTGGTGGGTATGCGGCGGCCACGGCGGGCAAACTCATCGGCAATGGGCAGTCAATTCCACTGTCGCTCCTGGCGCTGCTGCTGGGCGCGTTAGTGGTCGGGCTGCTGCTGGGCGCTGTGATCGAGTTTGGCCTGGTGCGGCGCATTCTCCACCTGGACCCAGTCATGCAACTGCTGGCCACCTTTGCGGTGTTCATGATTCTGGAGGATTTGCAGCGCCTGATTTGGGGCACGAGTCCGGTGTCGGTCACTCATGCCGTCGATGCGATGGGCAACTTGAAAGTCGGGGTCGTCACCTACACCGCCTACCAACTGCTGCTGCTGCCCACCGTGGCGGTCGCCGTGTTTGTGGGCCTGCGCTGGTCGCTGGGCAATACCCGTTTTGGGCGGCAGATCATGGCCGTCACGCACCATCGGGAAGTCGCGCAGGCGATGGGCATCAATGCAAAAAAGGTCGGTCTGTTGACCTTTTGTGCAGGTGCCGTGCTGGGCACGCTCGGCGGCGCGCTGGCCTCGCCCACCACGTCGCTGGTGCCGGGCATTGGCGGGGACATGATGGTGCTGTCGTTCGCGGTGGTGGCGGTGGCGGGTTTGGGCCAAATCACGGGCACTGCGGTGGCGGCCTTGCTGATCGGCATGGGCAAAGCCTTTGCGGTGTATTTGCTGCCCGAGTTGGACGTGTTGGTGCCGTATCTGATCATGCTGGTGGTGTTGCTGTGGCGTCCGCAAGGCCTGTTTGCGGTGGCCGAGGCGCGTCGGGTGTAGCGTGCGCCAGGTCTGATGCTGTTGCCAATCCTCCCCTGGCTGATTGCCGCGCTCACGCTGGCGTTGGGGTTGGCGTTTCCATGGCTGAAAACGCCGCTCATCATCGCTTTGTCGTATGGCGCCAGCGCCCTGGGCGTTTCACTGCTGATTCGCGCCGGTCAGGTGTCGTTTGGGCATGCTGGGTTCACCTGCCTCTCGGGCTACGCCGTGGTGGCTCTGGCACGCGCCTACCCCCAGGCGGACGGCCTGCTGCTGTTGCTGCTGGGCCTGGTGGTGGGCCTACTGGCCGGGGCGGTGACTGGCCTCTTCATGGTGCGTTACCGGGGTATTTTCTTTGGCATGTTGAATCTGGCGCTGTCGATGGTGCTGTTTGCCGTATTGGGCAAGTTCTACAACCTCACCGGTGGCACCGACGGCCTGCGCATGGAGCGGCCACCTTTTCTGGGCCAGATGCTGGAACGCGCTGGTTTTGAGACCTGGCTGCTGGGCTTGAGCTGCGTGTTGCTGGTGGCCGCCTGCGGCCTGATCGGTCGCTTTTACAAGTCTCCCGTGGGCCAGGCCTTGACGACCATCAAATCCAACGAAGTGCGGCTGGAGTACCTGGGCATTTCGGCCAAACGTGTTTTTTATACCGGCTACGTTGCCTCGGCCGGCCTGTGTGGATTTTCAGGCGGCATGTTTGCACTGATCCAGGGGTTGGTCACACCGGAGATGGGCTACTGGGTGCGTTCGGGCGAATACGTGTTCATCGCGGTGCTGGGCGGCACTTTGCACCCGGTGGGCGCGTTTTTGGGCGCGATCGTTTTTGAATTTTTGAAATTGTTTGCGGCAGCAGCGCTCACCGGCGTCTGGCAATTGGTGATCGGTGTCGTGCTGCTCATTTTGATTTTTGTAGCGCCAGCGGGTTTGGTGGCATGGCTTCCCAAATCAAAAGCTGCGTTGCCTGGCGCACTGGGCTCACCTGAAAAAGGCCGTCCCTGACATGGCCGCCCTCTTGCAAACCCGCGGGTTAACGCTGTCATTCGGCGGCGTGGTGGCCGCTGACAACATCGACTTTGACCTGCAAGCGGGCGAGCGGCTCGCCGTGATTGGTGCCAACGGCGCTGGCAAAACCACCTTCATCAACATGGTGACGGGTTACATCAAACCCAACGGCGGGAAGATTCATTTTGACGGCACCGACATCACCGCCATGCACCCGCGCCAGATCGTGCAACTCGGCGTGGGGCGATCCTTCCAGTTGCCGCAGCTTTTTCTGGACCACACAGTCGAAGAAAGTGTGGCGCTTGCCGTGGCGGCGCGCACCGGCCGCTTCAGCCTTTTTCGCCCGCTGGGCCAGTGTGTTGACGCCGCTGAGATCCAGCAAAGCCTGAGCTTGGTAGGCCTAGCAGATCGTGCCCAAGACCCGTGCGCCAGCTTGCCCGAAGGCCACCGCAAGTTGCTGGATATCGTGATGGCCCTGGTGTTGCGCCCCAAACTTTTGATCATGGACGAACCCACCAGCGGCGTCGCCGCCGACGAAAAACACGCCCTGATGGCGACCATCATGAAAGCCCTGGCGCAGCGCGGTGTGACCACTATTTTTGTTGAACACGACGCCGATATCGTCACCCAATACGCCACCCGCGTGGCCGCGTGGATTTCCGGACGCATCGCCGCCGACGGCCTGCCTGAAGTGGTGATGAACAACGAAGAAGTGCGCAGCGTCGTGCTGGGTCACTAAGCCGCAAGCCATGCTCAAACTGCACCAGCTTTCGGTTGACATTGCCGGTATTGGCGTGTTGCGCGGCATTGACGCAGAGTTCAAGTCCAGCGCGATCTACGCCGTGCTGGGCCGCAATGGCGCAGGCAAAACCACGCTGCTGCGAACCATCATGGGCTTTTTGCCGCTGCGCACGGGCAGCATCGCCCTGGACACCATCGCCCTGGGCGGCATCGACCTGCACGGCAAACCATCCAGCGCAATGGATTTGCAGCAGCAGCCCGCCCACCAGCGCGCCCGCCACGGTGTGGGGTATGCGCCCGAGGAGCGCGTGTTGTTCCCCACCATGACCGTGCTCGAGAATTTGCGATTGCCGTGTGAATCCATCGGCCTTCCCGAGGCATTGATCGACCTCCGCCTACAGCAAGCCGTTGCTGCCGTGCCGCTGATCGAACCCATGCTGGGGCGCTCCGCCTCGGCGCTGTCTGGCGGGCAAGGCAAGATGGCGGCACTCACCCGCGCCTTGATGGTCGGCACCCGCCTATTGCTGCTGGACGAACCCTTCCAGGGCCTGGCTCCCACCCTGGCTCGCCAATATGCGCAGGCCTTGGCGCAATTGCACCACCTTCGCCCCGAGCTGTGTGTGCTGATCACCGAATCCAACCGCTCGCTTTTAGACCGCGTGGACTGCACCACGTTCACGCTGGAGCGCGGCGAATTGAAACTTGAAGCAAGCTTATGACCTCGCCCACCTCGTCCACCTCGACCCCCAACCCATCCCCCCCCAAACCGCTGGACGGCATCACCGTCGTCGCGCTCGAGCAAGCCGTGGCGGCGCCCTTTTGCTCCAGCCGCCTGGCCGACGCGGGCGCGCGGGTCATCAAAATCGAACGGCCCGAAGGCGACTTTGCCAGGGGTTATGACAAGGCCGTGTTTGGCGAGTCGTCTTATTTTGTGTGGCTCAACCGGGGCAAGGCGTCGGTGCAATTGGATCTCTCCTTGCCTGAGGCCAAAGCCGAACTTCGCGCCCTCATTTCCAACGCCGACGTGTTTATCCAGAACCTCGCGCCGGGCGCCTGCGCGCGTTTGGGCTTGGGCTCGGCAGACCTGCGTGCGGCCTACCCGCAGCTCATCACCTGCGACCTCTCGGGTTACGGCGAATCGGGCGAGCTGCACAAACTCAAGGCTTACGACATGCTGGTGCAGGCCGAAAGCGGGCTGGTGGCCGTGAGCGGCGCGCCGGGGCCGTGGGGGCGCATCGGCGTGTCGATTTGCGACATCACCTCGGGCATGAACGCGCTTATCGGCATCCAGCAGGCGCTGCTGCAACGCTACAAAACCGGGCGCGGCAGCGGCATCCAGGTATCGCTGTTTGACTCTGCGGCCGACCTGATGGCCGTGCCCTATCTCCACGCCAAGTACGGCAAAGGCGCGCCCGCGCGGGTCGGGCTCAAACACCCCAGCATCGCGCCCTACGGCAGCTTCACCTGCCAGGACGGGCGCGAGCTGGTGTTGTCGATTCAAAACGAACGCGAGTGGCTCAACTTCTGCAAATCCTTCATGCAGGATGCCTCTGTGGCCTCCGACACGCGTTACGTCACCAACGACCTGCGGGTGAAAAACCGCGATGCGCTTGAGGCCCAAGTGCAGGCGGTATTTGGCACAGTGAACTACGCCCAGGCCGTGGCGCGGCTCAGTACGGCACAGACCGCCTACGGCGCGATCAACTCGGTGCAAGACCTCATCAGCCACCCGCAGTTGCGCACCAAACCCATGCTGGTCAATGGCCACAACGCACTGATGCCGGCCAATCCGTACATCACCGAGTGGGATGATGATCGGTTTGCCAGCGCGCCGGTGCTGGGCAAACTATGAGCGATGCAGCAAAACAAATGGCAAACCCGGCCTGGGCTCAAATTGCCCGCCGAATGACTGTCCATTGAATAGCTATATTATTAATAGCATATTACGCAAATATTTTGAGACTTGGAGGCTTTTTTTCTTTAAAAATTCTGACACAGCGATGATTTTGCAAACAAATTAACACCCATGTTAATAGTTGTCTTCATTTTCGCCCAAGCACCAGCAGGAACACGCCCACCACGATTCCGGCACCACTCAGAATCAAGGGCACGTTGACCGTTTTTCGTTCCTGTACTTTGAGTTCGATCAGTCCGAGTTTGAGGCCGGTGGTTTCCTTGGTGTAGCTGAAGCCGCCGTAGATGAGGCCCAGGCAGCCCAGGCCGATGAGAACAATTGCAATCAGTTTGGTGGAATTCATTTTTTTCCTTCAGTTAAAAAAAGTGCAAGCTCGGCGAGCACGCCCTGAACGGCCAAGTTGGCAGCAACGACGCCACCATACGGCGTCTCGCTCGCAGCGGGAACGCTGGCGTCAAACTCGCGCCAGGCCAGCACCCGGCGCGTCTTGTCTTCAACCAGGGTGAAGCGCACCCGCGACGGGCTGGCCAGGAACTCCTGCTGCAGCCGCACGATTTCGGTGTCCAGCCGCAGGTCGCCCGCTGCCGCGCCGGCGCTCAGCACCACCGCACCAAATGTGCGACGACGCTCGATGGCCGAAACCAGCAGCGGACCCAACATGCGCGCCGGCGGGTCGATCCACTCGCTGTTGGCAAAATATTCAAGCTTGTGCGCCTCGCGCACGTAAATGATGCGTGAGCTATCAAACCCCGATGCCGCGCGCGGCGGGTTGACGATCAAAGTGGCGGCGCCAACCCGGAGTGCCTCCATTGATGCCAAAGGCGCTGGCGTCTGCGCCGCCCAACCCGAGGATGCGCGCGGGCCCATCTCCAGCGCATAGTGGGCTGTCTGCGGCTTGTCTTTCGCGCCAGGCAGGCTGCACGCGCACAAAGCCAGGGCGGCTAGCCCGAAGACGGCTGTGCGCCACCGGTTTGCACGAGTTAGAAAGTTGCGCAGGGTCATGGTTTGGCACCTTGTTCGCCGGGGCCGGGCGGCACTGGCTGGCGGCCAAACAGAAGGCCGCGCGGGTCGCGTTCGGTTTGTTCGCTCAGGCGCCGAAGCGACGTCGCAAGCGTGCCCAGTTCGCCCAGCAGGCGTTCCAGCTCGGGCAGGATTTCCGTGCCAAAACGCTTGACGTCGTTGCCCACCACGTCTATCGTCTTGCCGGCGCTTTGGCTGGTCAGGGACACTTCCTGGCCCATTTTTTCAACCGCCTCAGCACCTTTTGAAATGCGCTCGATCACCGGCCCGAGGTTAGCCGTGACGCGGGCCGTGTTGTCAAAAGTTTTTGCAGCGCTGGCCAGGCCCGCGTCCAGCATGCCCTTGCGCGCCGCCAGCGTCTGGGCCACCGCCGCAATGTCGGCCAGCGCGCTGCTGAAAGCCGCCTTGTTGGCGTCGCTCAGAATGGCGTTGAGGTTGCTCGACGTGCTGTCGAGTTTGGCCAGAACGCTGGTGAGCACGTTTTCCAGCCGCGCGCCAAGCGAAGCTTTGGTCTGGATCACCGGGTAGCGGACGCCTGCCAAGGACTGAAGAGGCAAAGAGGCCGCCGCGCCGCCGCTGAGTTCCACATAGGCGATGCCAGTCAACCCCTGCGTCTTGAGCATCGCCACCGTGTCGACCTTGACCGGTGTGCCGCGCTCGATGGCCAGCAGCAGGTTGACACGTTGCGGATTACCTGCATCGAGTTCGATGGTCTTGACTTTACCCACGTCAACGCCGTTGTATTTGACCGGCGCATTCAAATTCAGGCCGGCCACCGACTCGTCGAAAACGGCCTGGAAGTGGTCGTATTTTCTCTGCCAGGCACCACCCGCCGCCAGCCACAACACGATGGCCACCAGCGCCGCGCCGAGCACCAACACGAACGCGCCGACGATGGAATAGTTCACCCGGGTTTCGATGATGTTTCTCCGGTTGCCTCGTTAGCCCGGTTTGCCGCGCGGCCACGTGCGCCTTCAAAGAACTGGCGGATCGACGGTTTTTACAGCTGGGCCAGTTCCGCCATGGTGCCGATGCCCTGCACGCTTCCCTCGGCCAGCACGGCCACGCGGTTCGCCACCTGCCACAGCAAATCCAGGTCGTGCGTGATCATGACAATCGTCAGCCCAAACAACTCGCGTAGCTTGAGGATCAGTTCGTCCACGCCATGGGCGCTGTGCGGGTCCAGGCCGGCAGTGGGTTCATCCAGAAACAGCAGTTCCGGATCCAGCGCCAGCGCGCGGGCTAGCGAAGCGCGTTTCAACATGCCACCGCTGAGCTCCGACGGGTATTGCCGGCCCACTTCGGGCTTGAGGCCGGTCATGGCCAGTTTCCAGGCCGCGATTTCGTCGATCAGGCGGTCGTCCAGTGTGGTGTGCTCGCGCAGGGGCAGGCCAATGTTTTCGAGCACTGTGAGCGAGCCGAACAAGCCGCCATGCTGGAACATCACGCCCCAGCGCCTGCGCAGATCCAGGATTTCTTCTTCATTGAGACTTTTCAGGTTCTCGCCCAGCACATGAATGGCGCCTTCATCGGGCCGGTGCAGCAAGATCATTTCGCGAAGCAAGGTTGATTTGCCTGAGCCGCTGCCGCCAATCACGGCGAACACTTCGGCGCGTTGCACCGTCAGGCTCAGAGCGGTATGCACGACATGGGTGCCAAAACGCGTCGTGACATCTTTCACTTCGATGGCCGAGTTGCTGGTGTGCGCCTGGTTTCGCATGTCAGAGATCCAGCGCGCTGAAGGCGATCGAAAACAAGGCATCGGCGACGATCACCAAAAAGATAGACTGCACCACGCTGCGGGTGGTCTGGCGGCCTACGCTGTCGGCGCCGCCCTTGGTACGGAACCCCTGAAAACAGCCCACCGTGGCGATGATGGCGGCAAAAACCGGCGCCTTGCCGATGCCGATCAGAAATGCCGTGGTGCTGACGGCTTTGACAAACCGGTCCAGGAATTCATTGAAACTCACACCCAGTTGGGCCTGGGCCATCAACATGCCGCCAAAGACCCCTAACACATCGGAAAACACTGTCAGGAGCGGCATCACGATCACCAGCGCCATGATTTTTGGCAACACCAGCAGCTCAAGCGGCTGGATGCCGATGGTGCGCATGGCATCAATCTCCTCTGTGACGGCCATGGTGCCAATCTGCGCGGCATAGGCCGAGCCGGATCGCCCGGCAAGGATGATGGCCGTGATCAAGGGCGCGAACTCGCGCAACATGGACAGGCCGACCAGATCGGCGACAAAAATATTTGCCCCGTATTGCCGTAGCTGGTCGGCGCCCTGGTACGCGACGACGATGCCCAGCAGGAATGACAGCAGGCCGATAATCGGCAAGGCATCGAAGCCGGCGCTGCGGATATTGAACAGCACCGGGCGCCAGCGCAGGCGCGCAGGGTGCGCAATGCAACTCGCCAAGGACACAGCAGTTTCGCCGACAAAGGCCAGCAGTGCCAGTGCCTGCTCGCCGGCCGACGCCACACCGCAGCCGAGCTGCTCCAGCAGGGAGGGCATGGGTTTGTCAGCCAGCACGGCACTGCCCGCCTGATCGGCCTGCTGTTGTGCCACGGCCTCGAGCAAACCAGCGTTTTTCGGTCGCAAACCGTGCCAGGTCACTTCGCAGCCTTCATGTTTCAGCCGCAGCAGAAGCTTGTGAATCGCCCAGGCACCGGCCGTGTCCAGCGCGTCCATGTGTGAACCGTCGACCTGGATGCGCGTCGTTGCCGGCGCTTTGAGCCCGTCGAGTTGCGCCACTACCCCACTGATGCGGCGCGCGGTCCAGTTGCCTGACAAGGCAATGTCATTGGGAGTGGTTTGCGCGATGGCGGCAGGCATGTCGGAATCTGTATTCATGGCGTGCCTTGACCCTAAGCGAATTGCGCCAACAGGTATGTGCGACAGCGCACAGATCAGGCGGATGAAAGTGGGATTGATGGCCTTCGCTGTGTGATGAATTCAAGCGGCATTGTCTTTGTGCATTGCGCGCTCAAGAGGCCGCGGTGTCATTGGGCGACGGACACACGCCAAAGGACGTTGCCGACGTCATCGGCGACCAGCAGCGCGCCTTGCCGGTCCAGAGCCACGCCCACCGGGCGACCATAGGCCTTCCCGTCGCCGCTGAGGAAACCCGTCAACACGTCCAGCGGCGCACCCACTGGCTGGCCGGCCTCAAACGCCACAAAGATTACTTTGTAGCCGCTGTGGGGCCGCCGGTTCCAGGACCCGTGCTGGCCGATGAACATG
>JANLYO010000086.1:0-31105 GCA_031365665.1 Rhodoferax sp.
CAATAGTGTTTTCACGTCGACGGAGTTCATCATCAGGTCTGTCGGCAACTCAACTGCCGATGCGCCAGCCAAGGCCTCGATGGCTGCAACCCGTTCCGCAATGCCCAGGTATTTCACCTTGGCGATCAAGGTGTCAATCACCTGCCTGCCCTGCGTTATCGAACCAAGTCGCATGAGGCCTAGCTCCAGGAATGATGCATCGAGCACCGAGCCAATGCGGGCGCGAACGGTTTCAATGATGGAGTCGTTCCACATTCGCCCACCATCGAGAAACCCGGTCGCAATGAAGAAAGTGGCTTTGAGCCCGTGACGCTTGAGAATCGGCAATGCAATGTGGCAGTTGTCGGCATAACCATCATCGAAGGTGATGCAGGCAGCGCGTTGGGGAAGTGCCCCTGCCGTTAATTGGGTTACGGCCTCTTCAAGCGAAAGCACGTTAAACCAGTTCTTGAGCCAACCGCAAATCAAGTCAAATCGTGCAGCATCTATTTCCCCCGGAAAGAGAGGATCTGGCGTAGCCAAAACGCGATGGAAAATAAGCACGGACAGGCGCGCGCTTGGGCCCCCGCCTGCTCGCATACCCATTAGGGACTTAAGCATGGGCTGCGGCGGGCTTGGGCGCTGCCACCAACCCCGGGATGGTGCGCCATCCAGGGGTGTATGTGGGCTCTGTTAGCCAGCCTTTTTTGTCCACCCAGACCTTGGCGAGAATGACGAGAATTGTCACGTTGTAGGGTAAATCGAAGTAGGCCAAACTCAGAAAGGCCCCCCCCACGGCAAAACCGACTAAGGACACTTGGCACATGGACGCCAATTCAACGGTCCATTGTGCAGACGCAGGTAGGTTTTTTGCATTGCGTAGGCGTTCAGCCGCACGCCAGGTTGTCGCCCAGATCAGCATAAAAAGAATAAGCCCAATAAAGCCGTGGTTGCCCAAAATCTGAAAATAGATGCTGTGCGCTGCATGAATATATTCCGGATAGGGTGAAAATTTGGCAAACAAATCAGGTGTAGCCGGATCAAAACCTACGCCCGCAGGATACTTGAGCGCGATGTTCCAGGCGACCCACCAGGCGCTGATTCGCCCCATGGCTGAGCGGTCTTCCTCATACGTTTGAATTGTGTTCATGCGGTTAAACCAGGTGTCGGGCATGAACAGCACAAGCGGGACAGCAACAATGATCAACCCAATTGCCAAAGAGACTTTGCTTTTGCTACGCCACCACAGTGTGATGGTCATTGCGGCTATTGCCAAAAGCGCGCCCCTGGATTGTGAACCCAAGGCAGCGGCCGCACACAGAACCATGGAACCTGTCATCCCAAGTTTCCACCATCTGCCCTGTAATTGGGTCTGAAGAAATCTCAACAATGGAATGACCATCACCAAGGCGAGCGCAAATTCATTGTTTCCTCCAATGAACGATCCGGGTGGACCCGAGACCTGAAAACCGCCGCCCGTCATCAACGTAAAGATTCCGCCCTTGATCCCCAGCAAAGCGATTGAACCCGTGCAAACCCATGCCAAGGCAAAAATATGTTTTTTGGAATGAAGGAGCGCCAAAGCAAAGATCAACATGGCGTCGATTTTCATGACCTTCTTCCATTGCTCAAAATCACCTTCAACAGCTAAACCCTGCAACCATGAAAACGTTATCCACACCATAAACGTGACCAGAAAAACAATCGGCGCTCCCTTAAACGGAGATTCACGCTCCTTGGATATTGCAAAACCAATCACGACGGACAGTGCAGCTGCCAATGCCAACGGTGCACTGTAGGCAATGCCGTAGGTATATCGGTGCGGGTTCATTATGCTGAGCCAGGTCCAAAGCATGATGCCGACCCAGGGTTGACGCAATGCAACAATGCAGCCTGCTATCACGATCAATAAAACAGGTATGTCACGCATGGCTGACGATATACCGGAACTTGCCTGATTTCTCAGCGGCAATTGCGTCCACCAGCTCGACCACGACGTCTACTTTTTCGCCCAGGCGCTGCTTGAATCCGCGCCGAATTTCTGAAACAGATTCGGTTCTGAAAGCGTTGTCAACCACCAGAAGCACCTTGGTCAATTGGCGCGACTCCTGGATCACCTTGAACGAAGTAACCCCTGCCAAATCTCGCAAAATGTAAATGAGTGCCAGGCCGTGCATGACTGTGCCATCGGCAGCCACAACAAAATCTGTGCTGCGCCCCTGAATGTCTTTAAGCAGGGGCAGGCCACGCCCGCAGTCGCACTGGTTTGCCTCCAGCACGCCAATATCACCTGTACGGTAGCGAATAAAGGGGAAATCGTTGGTTGACAGGTGTGTCACGACAATTTCTCCAGCTACGCCAGCCGGTTGAGTTTTACCCTCCTCGTCAATGATTTCAACCACAATGTCGTCAGCCGTCAGGTGCATGGAACCGCTGGGACACTCGTGCGCGATAAAGCCAGCATCCCTCCCGCCATAACCGTTGGCCACCTTGCAACCGAACACGCTGGAGATCGTTTCGCGTTGATCGTCGTACAGGCGTTCCGAAGTCACAAACGCCACGCGAATGCCCAACTGATCCATCGGCACGCTCCGCTTTTGGGCATGGCGCGCGATGAGCGTAAGCGCCGACGGATAGCCAAACAACATGCGGGGTTTGGCTGAACGTATGGTTTCAATGAACTGGTCGAGTTTTTGCTCAGACATTTCAAAAGCGGGCAACAACTGCGTGCGCAGGAGCTTGTCACGCCAATGCTTAATCCGATCCTGTTTGCCCAACTCGATGGGAGATCCCCAAACTACAATTTCAGGGTCGCCAATGTCCACGCCCCACCAGCGCGTGGCCCGCCATTTCGCTGCCACGTCGTGGCTCACACGCTTGTTGCCGATGTAAAAAATCAATGGCTCACCGGAGGAGCCACCCGTGTTGAAGCGGGCAAGGCCAACTGCCCGGTCATGCTTGAGCGCCTCCGTATTGGCTTTGATGACTACCTTGGTGAGAAAGGGCAGACTTTGCAGACCCTCTATGCTTTCAATCGCCGCAGGATCAAAACCAATATTCGCAAAAAGATTGCGGTAGTAGGGCACGTTGGCACCCGCGTCTTCAAGTAATTCCTTCAAACGTTCAAGCTGGCGTTCGGCGACCTCTTTGCCAGTCCGCCATTGGACGTCCTCCATCTGCCGACGGGCAGCGACGGTTCCGTGCCCCTTGAGCCGCTCCTGTAGTGGAAACAAGACCGCCGCAACGAATGCAGTGTACAAACCCATGTCAGTTCAACATGTCCAAACAATAGCCCAGGCTATCAGCGGTTTTCACCGGCCGATTGCCAAATAAGTAAACCCCATGCCACGTACCGCAGCCGGGTCATACAAATTGCGCCCATCAAAAATCAGTGGCGATTTCAGTTTGCCCTTGATAACAGCAAAGTCAGGGCTTCGGAATTCTTTCCACTCGGTGACGATCAACAGCGCGTCGGCGTCATCCAAAGCAGACATGGGCGACGAGGCATACCCCAAACGGGGCTCACCCGGAAAACAGTGTTTGGCCTCCGTCATTGCTTGCGGGTCATACGCTGTAATTGTGGCTCCGGCATCCAGCAGATCCTTGACGACTTCGCGGCTGGTGGCTTCCCGCATATCGTCTGTATTGGCTTTGAAAGCCAGACCCCACAACGCAAAATGGCGTCCTTCAAGATTCGCTCCAAAGTGCATTTTCACTTTGGCCCCTAAGACATGTTTCTGCGCATCATTGGCTGATTCCACAGCCTTCAGGACTTGAAGATCCATGCTGGCGGCGTCCTTGGCTGTCTTGATCAAGGCCTTCACGTCCTTGGGGAAACATGAGCCCCCGTAACCTGCCCCTGCGTACAGAAAGTCATAGCCAATCCGTGGATCACTGCCGATGCCCCGTCGAACCTGCTCAATATCCGCACCCAATTTTTCAGCCAGATTAGCCATTTCATTCATGAAACTGATGCGCGTGGCCAACATCGCGTTTGCTGCGTATTTGGTGAGTTCAGCGCTGCGGACATCCATGACTATCAAACGATCATGGTTCCGCTGGAATGGCGCGTAGAGCCCGCGCATGTAATGGACACCCTGATCGTCCGAGCAGCCAACGACAATGCGGTCAGGCCGCATGAAATCTTCCACGGCTGCGCCTTCCTTGAGGAATTCAGGATTGGAGACGATGCTAAAAGGAATGTTGATCGACCGTTTGCCCAATTCTTCAGCAACCGCCGCTTTGACTATATCTGCGGTTCCCACGGGTACCGTACTCTTGTCCACAATGACCTTGTAGTCACTCATATGCCGGCCAATGGATCGCGCGGCTGCTGCGACATATTTCATATCAGCCGATCCATCTTCGTCAGGTGGCGTTCCCACCGCAATAAATTGAATCGTGCCAAATTGCGTCGCTGCTTCCACGTCCGTGGTGAAATGCAAGCGACCAGCAGCAACATTGCGCTGGACCATTTCTTTTAATCCTGGTTCGAAAATAGGTATGCCGCCCTCTTTCAACACCTTGATTTTTGCAGGATCGGCATCCAGGCACATCACGTCATTGCCGACTTCAGCAAGACATGCGCCTGAGACCAATCCGACATAACCTGTCCCAATAATCGTAACTTTCATATGTTCACTGATTTCTGTTGGAGGGACGATTAAGTTCCCTGACTCGCCGACTGCTGAAGACTTATGGCCCGAAATTCATTCACCAAGACCGTGACCCGATTGCCCCAGGTATTGGCTTGCGCATAATTCCGGATCGCAGAGGTATCCCAAGCCTGGTCGAGACTTTGGACTATCGCGTTGACCAAGGCCTCATGGTCATCAAATGGCACAATCACGCCGATTTCAGGACGGCACACGACTTCGCTATTGCCGCCAACGTCGGTGGCGACAACAGGCAACCCACAGGCCATCGCTTCCAACAAGACGTTAGCCCAACCTTCGTTGCGGGTTGACAAAACGAATACATCTGAGGCAGAGAGTGGAACGCTAAGCTTTTCAGGCGCAACGGGCCCTAAAAATTTGACGGCATGCACAAGCCCCATATCAGCCACCAGCCGTTGTAACTTCTTCGTCCAGTCACCTTCTGCACTGGGGCCTCCAATAATCAAATACACGGCCTGAGGATGCCTTTTTAAAACATCCGGCATCGCCGCAATGACCCGATGAAATCCTTTGCGTTCTACGAGACCACCTACAGTGACAAGGACTTTATTGGACTCCGTCAATCCCAGGCTGAGGCGAGCGGCACCCTGATCAGTGGGCGCGAATTTGGAGATGTCCACCCCATTGCCCACCACCAGAATTTTTGAGGCTGCGGCGCCATGTTTGATGGCGATTTGGCGCAAAGATTCCGATACGGAAAACACCCGTTTTGCACGACTTAATGCTTTTTGCACCAAGGGTTTCAATTTTGGCGTCTCAAGGTGGCGGGATTCTGTCCCCCTGAGGGTTATCGTGACTGGCACGTCTAACCACCGCCCGAGGCAGCTGGCGGCATACCCGTCGGGATAAGCGAAATGGGCATCGAGAATTTCCAGGCGCTTTTGGCGTTTCAACCTCATCAAGAGCGGCAGGCAGCACAAGGCCATGAATAATCCGTCCATCGACTTCAGCACACCGGGAAATGACAGATAGCGGGGGTGAAACACCTCGACCCCCATTTGAACCTCATCCCCAGGCGCTTTGGGCCGAAAATCCGGGCGCAACTGCCGGATTAAAGATTGGAATGGGAACCATGCCACCGGTGCCACCACCGATATGGGCAACTTTTCTCCAACCCGAAACATGCGTTCTTTGATAAACAACCCATTCATTGGCTGAAGTTGATTCGGAAAAAGGCTGCTAAACACGACAAGATGCGGGCCCGTACTTTTCAGCTCTGATGTCATGGATGCCCGCCCGCACAGACAGCACGATAAGCTTCGACATAATTGCCGACGCTCGCTTTCCAATTGCGCTCTTCCTCAACAAATCTGCGGCCAGCCAATCGAATCGAAGCCCAACTTCCATGGGCACGGAGCAAATTGACGACTGCATCTGCGAGGGCGGCTACATCGCCAGCCTTGAAAAGCACCCCGGTTTGACCATCCCGAATCAGCTCTTTATGTCCACCCACGTCCGACGCCACCAACAGCCGCCCCTGTGCCATTGCCTCCAACGGTTTAAGCGGGGTGACAAGCTCAGTTAGACGCATCGAATGTCGTGGGTAGGCGAGCACGTCGATGAGGTCGTAATAACGCTGAACTTCGGAATGGTGGACACGCCCTGTGAAAATGACCTTGTCTGCAATGCCCATGTGGCTGGCCTGGGTCTTTAACGCTTCGTCTTGCGGCCCACCCCCCACCAGCAGCAAACGGACTTTAGGGCATTGCTCAAGAATGCTCGGCAGAGCGCTGAGCAACTGATCCAGGCCCTCATAGGCATAGAAAGAGCCAATGAAACCGACCACGGTTGCGCCATCCAGCCCCAGGCTTTTCTTGAGGATGAGGTCAGGTTGGCCACCAGGTTCGAAAGACTCAATGTCCACAGCGTTGGGAATCACGGTTACCTTGCTGGCAGGCACACCGCGCTTTGCGATATCGGCCCGAAGGCCCTCGCAAATGGTAAATACATGGGCGGCACGTTTGATCGCCCGCGTTTCCAGCCAACGTGTCATGCGGTAGCGCAAACTGCCCTCCGAAGTGGTGCCATGGTCCACCGCAGCGTCTTCCCAAAAGGCGCGGACTTCGTACACCACTGGAATGCCGAGCTGTTTTCCCACGTTCAATGCTGGAATGGCATTGAGCACCGGTGAATGGGCGTGCAAGATATCGGGCCGAACCTCACGCACAACCTCAAGCAAGCGACGCTCCAACGCACGCATCAAGGCCAACTGGCCAAGGCCCGGCCAGCTAAGCCTGGCGCTTGTCAGGGAGCGATAAAAATGCCAGCCGTCAATGTCTTCTTCCGCTTGTGCCGCCCCCAGGTGTTTGGGGCTGGTGACATGAAAAGTCTCCCATCCGAGCTTGCGCTGCTCACGCAGTATGGAAAGTGTCCGAAAGGTATAACCGCTGTGCAGCGGTATCGAATGGTCCAGGACGTGCAGAACTTTCAGCGTCATACGCTTGCGCTTGCAAGTTCCGGGGTCGTCTTTGCGCCCGCATTTTGGCCGCCCACATCCACTACTTGGCGCAGGAATGCCTCAAACATTAGCAGTGTCCAAAGCGGCGCACTATAGTCGCTGGCGCCCGACTGGTGGTCGTCCACCAATCGGCGCAGATACGCTGGATTGAACCAGCCCGTGCTGGCCAATCGTTCGCCCAATACGGCGTCTCGCACGCGTTGCCGCAGGGGGCCTCGGAACCAGCGCGCCAGTGGCACCGAAAACCCCATTTTTGGACGGTACAACACATCGTTGGGCAAATGCGGCTCCATGGACTTCTTAAAGAGGTATTTGCCTTCCTGCCCCTTGATCTTGTGGGACGACGGCAGGGTTGCCAGCCATTCGACGAGCTCATGATCCATCAAGGGTTCACGCACCTCCAGCGAGTGCGCCATGCTGGCGCGGTCAACTTTGGTGTTGATGTCACCGACCAAGTAGGTTTTGAAGTCCAAATACTGAATCAATGCCAACGGGTCCTGGGTATCAGATTTTTCAGCATGATGGTTGAACACCTCAAATGCGCTGTACCCGGCGAGTTCGGCTTTGAACTTCGAACTGAAAAGCGCCTCCCGCATAGGCCCGCGCAAAATGGACACCGAATGAAAATACGCCTCCACCGAGCTGCGCGCCAAGCCCTCAAAAGTTGTTTTGGCGCGAAACACACGTGGCGCCCAATCGGCTTTAGGATAAATGCGGCCCAGGGCCCCGAACACAGTATTTCTCACGCCGTAGGGCAGGCGGGAACGCATGCTCTCTTCCATTAAGTGCATGCGATAGCGCCGGTAACCGCCCAGGGCTTCGTCGCCGCCGTCGCCGGAGAGCGCCACTGTCACGTGTTTGCGGGCCAATTGGCAAACGCGGTAGGTTGGGATGGCAGAGCTGTCGGCGTAAGGCTCGTCGTAAAGAGCGGCCAATGTGTCGATCAGATCGAAGTCGTCGCTGATGACCGTCTCGACCCGATGGTTTGTTTTATAACGATCTGCCACCTTTTGTGCAAATTCAGACTCATTGAAGGCTGGATCGTCAAACGCGATGGAGCAGGTGTTGACCGGCTCCGCGCTAAGCCCCGCCATGGTGGCCACCACGGCGCTGCTGTCGACGCCCCCCGACAAAAAGGCACCCAAGGGCACTTCTGCAATCATGCGCAACCTGACCGACTCCTTCAGTCGCTGTACCAATTCAAGTTGGGCGTCTTCGCTGGAGATCGGGTTGTCCAGGGTGAAGCGCACATCCCAATATTCTTTGGGCGCGCCGACCTGTTGACCCCGTCGAATCGCCAAACTGTGCCCCGGCGGCAGCTTCAACGCCTGCTTGAAGATGGTGCGCGGCTCAGCAACGTAGCCTAACGCGAAGTACTCTTCTACCGCTAGCGGGTCAATGTCGCGACGCATGCCCCCGTGCGCCAGCACGGATTTCAGTTCCGAGCCGAATAGCAAAGTGCCGCCGTCCAGCAGCGCGTAATACATGGGTTTGACACCCATGCGGTCACGCGCCATGAAGAAGGTTTGCTGCTTGCGATCCCACAGGGCAAACGCAAACATGCCGCGAAAACGCTTCACACAGTCTTCGCCCCAAGACTCCCAAGCATGCACGATGCACTCGGTGTCGCTCTTGGTATGAAACACATGGCCCAGCGCCTGCAACTCGGGGATCAGTTCCTGATAGTTGTAAATTTCGCCGTTGAAGATGACAACGACTGAGCCATCTTCATTGAACAGGGGCTGCTGGCCGGTGGCGATGTCGATGATCGACAGACGCCGGTGCCCCAGACCCACACCGGGCTCCAGGTGCAGGCAGCCTTCATCCGGCCCGCGGTGCCACTGCGAGTCATTCATTCGCTGCAGCACGGCGCGGTTGATCTCGCTTTGGCCTCGGGTGTCAAATATTCCTGTAATGCCGCACATGGTGTTGGGTGGTTATTTCACGCGGTGGGAACGGTAATTATGACGGTGGGAAAATCACGCCGTTAGGGCGAGCGCCCCGAAACGACGTTGCAGCTGGCTCTCATAGACATCCTGGTAGGTCTTCACCATCGCTTGCATGCTAAACGCAGAAGTGACTCGTGCACGGCCAGCCGCGCCAAAATTTCGGGCAAGTTCTGCGTTCTGCGCAAATTCCACCAGACGCAGCGCCATGTTTTCAGGGTCTCCTGGCGGCACGATAAAACCTGTTTTACCCTGTTGCACGAGGTCTGCGTTGCCCCCCACCGCAGTGGCCACCACGGGCAAGCCACAAGCCATGGCCTCCAAAATCGTGTTGGAGATGCCTTCGGCCAAGGATGGCAAGGCAAATACGTTCAAGCCGCGCATCACCTGTGCGACGTCATTGCGCCCGCCGGGCAACCAGGCCAGATGCTGCAGGCCTGCAGCGGCCAACACCCCGCGCACCTCGCCGAGCAAAGGCCCATCGCCCACCATCACCAGGCGCAGCCGCTCCGCCAACTCCGGGGCCAAGGCAATGGCTTTCACAAACGCGCGGGCCAACATGGCCTGGTCTTTGGCGGCTTGCATGCGGCCCACGGTGCCCACCAGGAAATGGCGTCCATGGTGAAACGGGCAACCTTCAATCGGCTGCTGGCCTGAGGCGCTGGGTGAGAAGTGCTCGGCATCCACGCCGTTGTAGGCCTGCGTGATCGCGCTGGGCGCCACCCGCACTTTGGTTTGCACGTAGTCGGCCAAATCCCGCGACAGCGCCATGTAGTGGTTGACAAAGGGCCGGTACACGCGCCGCACGCGCTGCATCGTGACGTTGCTGCCATCCAGATCGCCCACGTCGCGTCCATGCTCGCCGTGCACACGCACCGGCACACCCGCCGCCCAGGCAGGCAGCTGGGCTTCAAGCGCCGCCAGATTCCGGGTGTGCACGATGCTGGGGCGCAGCTTGCGCAACAGGCTGAACAACTTGGGGTATTGCCAAAACCCTTGGCCAGGGGGTTTGGCCAAGGCGATGTAATCAACGTCCGAACGCTTGATGCGCTCGCGGAAATCAGTGATCTCGGTCAGCGCCAGCACGGCATGGCGGAAGGCTTCGCGGGGCATGTGGTTGATGAGGTTGACCACGCCGTTTTCCAGCCCGCCGGTATCGAAACGGTACATGACATGCAGAACAAGCGGGCGCGGATCAACTGGCATCAGGACGCGCGGGCAAAGAACCGGACAACAGCACCCAACCGTGCCGGATCGCGGTTCGATCAAGACTCAAACGTATCGCATGCTTCAGGATCATTTCAACGTCAACGCTTTTGCCTCAATTTGGATTGCTACTACTATAATAGCTATAGAACCATATAACACGTGACCTAAGCATCTATTTTTCACAAATATCTGGTTGCAAGATGTTTTAGTGGCAAATTATTAACATGGAAGTTAACAAACTTCACGCCTATCAACCTGCGGGCAATCCCCGTTGCATCGTCCAAAAATTGCCTGGCTCTACAAACGCCAAAGCTTGTACCCCGCCGCCACAATCGCCTTTCGGTCAAATGCTGCTTTGACGTCAATGAAGGCGCCGCCCTTGACCAGCTTTTTCGCAAAATCTTCCATGCCCAGCGCTGCAAATTCCTTGTGTGCCACAGCGGCAACGATCGCATCGGCACGCGGCAATTCATCCCACGGCAGCAGTGGCACACCATATTCATGCATGGCCTCTTCTGACTCGGCCTGCGGGTCGGTCACATAAACCTCAACGCCATAAGATTTCAGTTCGTTGATGATGTCGATCACTTTGGAGTTGCGCAAATCGCCGCAGTTTTCCTTGAATGTGAGCCCCAACACATTGACCTTCGCGCCCTTGATGTAACTGCCCGCCGCGATCATGTGTTTGATGGTCTGCTCGGCGATGAACTTGCCCATGCCGTCGTTGATGCGCCGCCCCGCCAAAATCACCTGCGGGTTATAGCCCAGCATTTCAGCCTTGTGCGTCAGGTAATACGGGTCAACGCCGATGCAGTGGCCACCCACCAGGCCGGGTTTGAATTTCAGGAAATTCCATTTGGTGCCGGCGGCTTCGAGCACTTCGGTGGTGTCGATCCCCAGTTTGTCAAAAATGATCGACAGCTCGTTCATCAGCGAAATGTTCAAGTCGCGCTGCGTGTTCTCAATCACCTTGGCCGCTTCAGCGGCCTTGATGCTGGAGGCGCGATGCACGCCCGGAATGATGATGGTTTCATACAGCTTGGCCACTTTGTCCAGCGTCTGCGGCGAATCGCCAGAAACAATCTTGAGGATCTTGGTCAGCGTGTGTTCTTTGTCGCCGGGGTTGATGCGCTCTGGTGAATACCCGATAAAGAAATCCTGCTTCCATTTCATGCCGGACTCGCGCTCCAGCACCGGGATGCAAACCTCTTCGGTCGCGCCGGGGTACACAGTGGATTCATACACCACGATCGCCCCTTTTTTCATGTGCCGGCCAACGCTGGTGCTGGAGCCGATCAGGGGCCGGAAATCCGGGATGTGCGCGTTGTCAACCGGGGTGGGCACGGCCACGATGATGATGTCGGCCTCTGCCAGCATTTTGGGGTCAGCCGTATATTCTGCTTGAGGCGACGCGCGCATCTCCTCGTCAGACAGTTCACGTGATGGATCCACCCCTTTGAGGCAGGACTCCACCTTGTTGACGGCGATGTCAAACCCAATGGTGCGAAGGTGTTTGCCAAACTCCACCACAAGGGGCAGGCCGACGTAACCCAATCCGATCACTGCAACCACAGTCATTTCAGTCTCTCCAATGTGTACAAAATAGACAATTCGTGGGTTTCAAAACCCTCAGTTTTGACGCTTTAGTGCCGATAAATTGGCATCGATCTGCGGGTAATGGTCATCCAAAAATCGCCGCAAAACGTCTTGCGACCCGCTTCCGGCGTCTTTCTTCGTGTAGACCACAATCACCGCCGAATCGTCACCTTGCCCCAACAAACGGTAGAACGCACTATAAACTTTGGCGGCGTAGTCACTGGAGGTCAAAGTGCCACTTATCCAGTAAATTTGCCAGACTTCCAGGCGGCTGCCAGCTAATCCGCTTCCGCCAGACTGCTCACGCAGCTCAGTTGTCCGCAGGGTTTCGTTTTTACCACTCAACGCAAGCGCGTTTTGGGCACTTTTCACGACCACCCAGCTGGAAGCTGCGCCCTCCACCAAAGCATTGCTGGTGCTCACCAGTTTTCGATTGGCGTCTTGATCTTGGTAAAACCCAATATAGAGACCTACTTGTCTGCCCCCGGAACTGAAGGCTGAGTTGGATTGCGCAGACGGGTTTTGAAAAGCCGGCTTGAATTCAAGCCCCTCAGGCCGGGCTGCTTGCCACTCAGGTTCTTTCGGCCGTAACTCTTTGAGCTCCGCTGCAAACCCAACCGGCGGTTTTTTCATGGTCAGAAGCCGCGTCTGCGGCAGGCACACCAATATCCCAAAACACAGTGCGACAAAAAAGTACTTGGCAGGTGCCGCCTCGCGTTGAGTGCCCACAACTGAAAGCTGCTCGTCGCTTGTTTTGGTTTCTTCCGCCTCCGACCAACGCGCCCCAACCATGAACATCACCATGATCACAACGCCAAAAAACAGCCAGCCATACACCAGATGATCTGCGCCTGTTGCCAACTTGTTGCCCGAGAAATGTCCCAACATCACAATGATGTAGGCCCGCAGCCAATTGGCAAGCACGGGCACCAGAATCGAAACGCCAATAAACAGCAGACGCCGATGGGTCGATTGGTAGTTGAGGTACGCAAACAGAGTGCCCACCGTGACGGAAGCAATTAAATACCGTACGCCGCTGCAGGCTTCAACAACCGACCAATTGCCTGAGGGAATGACAAACTGAAGACCCTCTCGGTACACCGGAATGCCCGTCAAGCGCAGCGCTGCCACGGTGAAATCTGCCGTCCACACCATCAATTGCGGCATGGCGAATTCACCAATCGGCACCGCGAAAAACAGGAACGCCAGCGGGAAAATGATGGCGCGTGTGACCGCCAGACCCAGTAGCGCCGGCACCAGCAGAACCATCATCGCGACAAAACTCAACTGTGTAACTGCATTGACGGCCGCCAAATCACCCAGTAGCCAGGCAATTGCGGCACCGGCCACCAACAATAACACCCAAAAATGAGGCGTTGGCCGAATGCGGGCCAATTGCGCACGCTGCCGCCAAATCAACCATCCGGCAATGGGCGGCACCAGAAAACCGTGGGTGAAAGTCTCAGACCGCATCCAGATCAGGACGATGGAACTGGCGGTTTCCCAATAAGCGGCAATCGTGATGCCGATCAGCACGACGATGGTGGGGATAGCTACTCGCCACCCAATAGGCCGCATTTGTGAATGTTGCTGCGCGGTTGTCATGCGGGAAGATCAGGAACTTGGCTGGTGTTAGGGGTCAAATAGGGGTCGATTTTGCCCAAGTGGGCGGCCCAACTGTAGTCTTGCACCACACGATCGCGTCCTGCCAATCCGATTTGGGTGGCGAGCTCAGGCGAACGCAACAACAAGTCGATCTGGTTGACAAACTCCTCTGCGGTTTCAGCAGCCATCACCTCCTGGCCGGGTGAAGCATGGATGACTTGGACGCATGCACTTGAAGCAACAACGGGGCGCGCCATCGACATGGCCTCCAGTATCTTGTTTTGAATCCCTCTGGCAAGCCGCAATGGGGCCACTACCAATGTCGCAAATTGCAAGTAGGGGCGAACATCATCAACCGTGCCGGTCACCACGACGTCCGACGCCGCCAAGGACGACACGGCCGACGTCGGACTGCGGCCAACGATATAGAAACAAAGCGCGGGGCACCTGACGCGCAACTGAGGCAGCATGTCATTGACAAACCAGGTGACAGCGTCAATGTTGGGCCAATAATCCATTGCACCTGTGAACACAACTGAGACCTGGCCGTGATGCAGTGGACTGACCCGGCCAGGATCAGGTGAAAAAAAATCGGAATCGACACCGTTGCTGATGGACGCCACACGGTTGGCGCATTCTGGCGCCATTTCCCGAAACAATTGTGCTTCATTCTCTGTGACAAAAAACGACCGGGTCGCGCGCGCCGCAAGTTTGCGCTCATAGGCCAGCAATTGCCTGCCTTCACGCGCGTACAGCCAGGACATTGGCCAGCGGTGGTTGGAGGCATATTGCGACCACTTGGCGGAATCCACGTCGACAAAATCAACCAATAGCGGAACCCTCGAACCGGCATGGGCGTATTGACCCATGGCCGAGGAAAAAATCACAACTGCATCCATCTTGTTTTTGGCAACGACCCGTTGGACCCACCCATGCAAACCGCTGTCTTGGTAATAACGCAGGGAGAGTGCAGTGCCGGTCAGCAAGGCAAGCATGCTCAGTGCCTTCTGACGAAATGGCGTCAGCTTGGCCGCATGCATGTCAGCGCAAAACTCCTGCACTGTGCTGCGATGGATTTCATCCGCAGGGTCATCGACAAAAGTTCCCAAAAAAACACGGTTGTTTTTCGCGAGGTGTTTGAGCAAATGGTAAGACCGAACCTTGTCGCCTTTATTGGGGGGAAAGGGGAGGCGGTGCACCAGCAGCAAAATGTTGCGCATGACGACCATCACCCCAGATTGCGCACGATGAATGGCCCCAGCCAATTGGCTACCCCAATTGGAAGGCGGCGCCAAGTTTTGATCAGTAGCTGGTATTTTGCGTTTGACGGATTGTTTTGCGGGATTGCGTCCCGTTTGTACAAGCAATATTGATAATGCAGAGGGCGGGGTTCAAAGCCCCAGTTTTTCTTGAATGAATAAGAGCCGGTTCCCTGCTTGCTTCGCCCATAGTCAAATACTTTCAAGCCTTTGCTACAGGCGCGCCGCATCAGCTCCCAGTATTTAAAGTCATTGGCGGCCAACTCACGGGCTGACTCGTCATCACCCGCGTAATAAGGCAGCACCTCATCCCGGAAATAAAAACTCAAGACCGAGCTCAACAAGCGACCGTCCGGACCGGTGACGGTCAGGACTTCACAGTCTTGGCCAAATTCCTCTTGGAGCGCCTTGAAATACCGCTTGGGCATCGCCGGGGTGCCATGGCGATGCACGTTGTCCGCGTAGAGTTTGAAGAATCGGTCAACGTTATGGTCGATTTCACTGATCAAACCGTTCTTGCTGCCTTTTCGCACCATCGCTCGTTGCTTGCGCGGGATGGCCAGCATGTTGGCCTCTTCCTGCGGCAAAATTTCTTTTCTGAAAGTGACGTAAAGATCTTGGGTCGGCCAATCGGCGTGCTTTGAATCTATATTGCGAAACTCAAGGTGGGCCACACCAAGCTGTTGGGCAATCTTCTGGGCCTCTCGTTCAAGCAACTCAACGGCAGCGTCGTGATTCGAGGCAACCCCACCATAAACCGCAAATGGCAAAGCCACCAGGGAATTTCCAAACAGCCAACTGTTGACGTGCGCCAAAGACAACACGCCGACAATCTCGCCGCCCAGTTCAGCATAGAGAAAGTAGGTGTCATGGCGAAAGACGTCTTTGACTATCTTTTGCCACCCAGCACGATGAAAAAAAGTGGCGTTTGGGCAAATCGCGACAAACTCATCCCACCGCTTGGCGACGGTCAGGTCTTCAATCGGCAACCGAGCAACACTCAATAGGCTGGGCTCAGGCAAGTGCCGCCTCGTGATGAGTTTTGCCCAGAAAAATCTCATCCATCCGGCCCCAACTAAAGTCACCCAACAATTTCTTCAATCGACCTTCCATGCGGGGAATGTTGACGTAATGGCGGAATCTTGTTTTGCTACCGATGCCTGCAATGCGCGGCTGCCCGACATCAATTTCCCAGGGGTGAAAATAAAAAATTCCAGATTGCGCATCGCCTTGATTCACTTGTTTCAACATCCATCGCGACAACGCGTAGGGAAACAACCGGAAATAACCGCCGCCACTGGAGGGCAAATTGCGGTTCATCACCCGCAAGGTAGTCACCGGAATTTCCAGCAGGTCTGGCCGTACCTTGTAGGCAAACCGGGGTGAATCCGGCATTCCGTAATGGTCATGTTTGATGGGATAAACACTGGAGCTGTAGCGATACCCTGCTCGAACCAAGCTGTCAAAAGCCCAAAGGTTGCCAGCGCCAATAGAAAAACTCGGAGCCCGATATCCCTTGATCTCAACGCCAGCCAGGTCTTCCAAAATGCACTTGGCGCGGGAAACGTCATCGAAGAAGGCTTCTTGGGTCAGGTCGCTGGCACGTTCATGACCGTACCCGTGGCTGGCAAGTTCATGGCCTTGGGAAACAATCTGGCGAATCAATGCCGGATAACGCTCAGCGACCCAGCCCAGGGTGAAAAACGTCGCTTTAATCCCGCGCTGCTCAAGCAAGTCCAGAATACGCTGAACATTTCTGGCCACTCTGCACTCACGTGCATTCCATTCCGAACGCTTGATGTGAGGCGCAAATGCCGATACCTGGAAATAATCCTCGACATCAATGGTTAACGCGTTGACCGGTTTGGTGCTGGAAACTGTTGGCATTTTTGGCAAGTGCTTATTGCGCAAGGGACGGTGTTTGCCCATGTAGCCAGACCCACAGGTCAGCCGCAATGCGCTCGGCCGCGCGGCCGTCCCACAACTCCGGCACGCGACCGCTTTTCCCGCGCCCAGCCAGAATTTCCTGCACTTCTTTCAGTATTGCAGCACGGTCAGACCCCACCAGAATATTGGTGCCTTGTTCAACCGTAATGGGGCGCTCTGTATTTTCCCGAAGCGTCAAACAAGGAACTCCCAACGCCGTAGTCTCTTCCTGCAGGCCGCCAGAGTCAGTTAGTACCACTCGAGCCCCTGCCATCAGCCCCAGCATTTCCAGGTACCCCTGAGGCGGCAAAAGGAACATCCGGCCAGGCTGAATGAGGTCGGCAAGGTTGAACCGATCAATGTTGGCTCGGGTGCGGGGATGCAGCGCAAAAACCAGGGGAAACTGACAGGCAACTTCGCCCAATATTCCAAGGATTTTTCGAAATATCTCCGGTGAATCAACATTGGATGGGCGGTGCAAGGTCACGACGCCGTATCCGTTGCCCCCCTCTAGCACCGAAGGCTCGATGCCCGCCCCCTGCAATGTGCCGACGGGCGATCGTGCAGCCGGTCGGCTGGCGACGAGAGAGTCGATCATCACGTTGCCCACGAAACTGACACGTTCCGCTGGAATGCCTTCAAGCCGCAAATTTTCCTGGGCACTGCGTTCGGTGGTGTACAGGCGATCCGCGATCTGATCTGTAAGTATCCGGTTGATTTCTTCAGGCATGCGCCGGTCGTAACTTCTCAAGCCAGCTTCAACGTGGGCAATTGGGATGCCTTTTTTGGCTGCAACGAGCGCGCAGGCGAGCGTCGAATTTACGTCACCAACGACTAAAACGCAAGACGGATTGTGTTGATCCACAATGGGCTCAAAGCGACGCATGACCTCGGCAGTTTGAACCGCATGAGTCGCAGATCCAACTTCGAGATTGATGTCTGGCCGAGGCAGCTTCAAGTCCTCGAACAGGCGGTCATTCATGTCCTTGTCATAGTGCTGGCCGGTATGTACCAACAGGAGCGGGATGGGTGGCGAATGGTTACGCAGGGCGCGCAAAATAGGAGCCATCTTCATGTAGTTGGGCCGTGCACCGACAACGCAAATTACTGGCCGCACAAATGGTGGTTTCGTTGACGCTTCGCTCATAGTTCGTGCCAAATATCTGGCCGTTAATTTTTTTTCAATGCCCTTACAAGGCCATGCAACGCTGCCAATATTTCATTGTCAACACCTTCTAAGCGATGCAAGCTTCTTTCGATCCGGCCAAGCCGTTCTTTCACGTTGTCCTGCCCCAGATTTGAGAGCTTCCCCCCAATTTGGTCAAGGGAGCTTGACTCAAACTCGAGCCGTCCGAGGTCGATGTCGTAGCCTGATTCACCCGATTCCATTCCACCCGAACGACTCGATGAATTGCCGGCCTGCGCCGACGGCAAAATGCTGCTGCCTGATTCCTCTTGTATTTCAGTGACGACCAAGCCAACATCTTCTTCGGTGAAGTTATCCTTCTCTCCCAAAAATCCGAGCAATAACAAGCGATCGCAAACTGCATTGATTCGACGTGGAATGCCGCCAGTCGCCGTGTGAATAGCATCAAAAGCCTGTGCTTCAAAACTGGGGCGTCCGTCGGCACCCACACATTTAAGTCGATGTTCGATGTATCCCCGGGTCTCTTCCACATCCATGGGGCCAATATGGCACGTCGCCGTCACTCGCTGGCGCAATTGCTGCATATTGGGATGCTGCAAAATTTCACGAAATTCCGGCTGCCCCACCAAAAACGTTTGGAGCAATGCCTGCTTGCCAAACTGAAAATTGGACAACATCCGCAACTCTTCTACCGCTCTGGGTGTGAGGTTTTGCGCTTCATCGACGATCAACAAACAGCGCTTCCCTTGGCTAATTTGGGTTACCAAAAAGGCCTCCAGCGACATCAACAAGTCAGATTTGGACAAATCCCGAACTACCACGCCGAAGGCAGCACCCACCATACGCAGCGTATCCTCGGCATCCAGCTGGGTGCTGACCAAATTGGCGGCGACTACAGAGTCTGAATCCAGACTCTCCAGAAGCCCCCGTACTATTGTTGTTTTGCCGGCGCCAACTTCACCGGTGATGACGATGAAGCCTTCATTTCGCTGGATGCCATACTCGAGATAGGCTCTGGCACGCCGATGCTGCTTGCTGCCAAAGTAAAAATGGGGATCCGGGTTGAGCTGAAAGGGTTTGCTCGTCAACCCATAGTAGGCTTCATACATGGGTCAAAACTGAACGTTGATGGTTCCGGTTACTGCAGTTTCGTTATAAGGACTGGTGGTGCTGTCAAATATCGCACGCCTGGCACTGACTGTTGCAGTGGATCGAAGCCCCAGTCGTGTGGAAAATCCAAAGGTCATGGAGTTTGTTGACGTCTCCTGCAACCCCTTTGAGTCGGAAGACTGCTGCTGCGCAGCAGACAAATTGACTGTTGTATCGGGAGTTAACCTGTGCGAGTAAGTCGCGCTTAAGCCACTTTGGCGAACGGTGGTCGAGTTTGAAAGGTCATCAATAGCTGTGCTAACCGAATCAAGCCGGGAAGTGTTGGTTCTCGACATGGCAACCGTGATCGTATCTCTCAAACCCAGCAACGTAAAGGAAAGGTCTTGCCGCCTTTGCAACGCCACTGCGGAAGTTAAAAAGTTGCTGACCACGATGGCATTGGGGCTGATGCCGTTGGTTTGCAAAAAACTATTCACAAGAATTGCGCGTTTGATGGGATCGGGTTCTACAGAGGCGAATTGCGCGAAATAGAGATCGTAAATTGAGCCCTGGCTACCTAGAAAGGATTGGCTTGGTGTGTTGGTAACATCCTGCGCATCGGTATAGCGCCAGGCAGTACGGGCTGTACGGTAATTGAAGCTAAGGCTGTGGGATTGACCAAATGGCCGCGTTTGGCGAGAGGCAGAAAAACTCGCATTTGGCGCCGGCGACCATTGCAATCCCTGGCCAGTGGTCACGCTGCTTTCCTTGCCTGCGGCATTGAAGTTGTTGGATTCCTGCCCGGCACTGGCTGTCAAAACAATCTGAGGATTAACCGCATAACTCAAAGCGCCTGTGGCAGAGTCAGATTCGCTCGTACGCCCGAGCGAATAACTGGCCGATTGCTGCCCCGCCTGTAGCGACCACCCCAACCGGCTTGCCGAGGGACGTCCCTTCAACACCAGGAGAATATCTTTGGTTGTGACTTCAGAAGCCCCTACAGATCCGTTTCGATTTGATGAAAAACTGTACCGGGTTTCATAGTCTGCGAAGGAACTGAGACTACCGCGTAAATAGGGGGACAGGCGCAATGTTGACGATTCGGTTTGGTTTCCATTGACCGAATAACCGCCAGCAGACTGCGCCCCCAATCCAGATATGGATTGTTGCGCGATTCCCGCACTGAAATCCAAAAAAGCAAAGCTATCAATTGCCTCCACCGAGCCATATGAGGTCAACGCATTTTGAATGCTGTTCGCGGAGGTGCTTTGGGCTGCCATGCGTCCCACCAGCGAATAGTCAAAATACCCCTTGATCCGTCCATAGCTGCTTGAGACGTTCACACCGGGGCTCAGTTCCGTAATTTGCTCCGACTGTTTGCCATTGGCAGATAACCTAGCGTTATCCGTCAGAATTTCCGTCAGTGTCACTCTGGGAACGATTGAAACCCCCACCCGTCCAGAGGGGGATGGCACGGATACTTGATCACCCACTTCGTTTTGCGCCCAGGCGTTGCAACATGGAACGAACAATAATGCAAACGTCAGCGCCAGACTCCTGGGTTCACGCCCGCCACATCCGCGTGATCTGCTTGCAGGTTGCCCGCTGAAAACCGAACAACGCAGTTTCATTGCGCTACTTCTTCCTGCTGACCATATCCGTAGCCGTAGCCATATGTGCCCTGCGAGGCAGACCTGGCCTGATTCAAAACCAACAACTTGACAGGACAGGACTCAATATTCGAGAGCGCATGGCGAACATCGGCTTGCAGGGTGCTTTCCGCTTTGACGACCATCACGATTTGGCCCATGTGGGTTGCTAGAACCCGCGACTCTGTTGTTAGCAACAAAGGGGGGGAATCAAAAATGATGATTCGATCAGCATAGCGGTTCGCCATATCGACTAGCAACTTTATCATTGCGTCACTGGCCAGTAACTCTGTGGCGCGTTCGTGGGGTGTGCCGCTTGGCAGGATCGTGAGCTTTTCTATATTGGTCCTTAACAGAACGCTCGACATGTCCCGCTGGTCGTCCAATACCAAATCCAGCAAACCAGGACTAGGGGGCAAACCGAGAACTCGCAGCACGGATGGACGAGCGACGTCAGCGTCGACCAGCAAGACTGTAGTATCTAGCTCGGTCGCGATGCTCATGGCCAGATTGATTGCCGTGAAGCTCTTGCCTTCGCCAGCAAGTGCGCTGGTTACCATAATCAGGTTGCCATTTTCAATAGCTGTAGCACCCTTGCCTTGGGCATTGCTTATGAGGGGTCGCTTGATCACCCGAAATTGGTCGGCTATTTGCGAACGCGGAGAATTAGGACTGACGATGCCCGCTGCAGACAATGCTTCCAAATCAATTTCCACACGCCGCGATACGACGGGATGTATTTCAGGGCCCGGTATAACCTTGACCTCAGGCGATTTCAATCCAGAACTATTCGCCTCTTTTTTTGCTTCATTCGGCGCGGTAACCGGCATTGAAACGCCGGCTCTGCGGAGCTGCTCGAGCCTTAACGTTGCTTGTTCAATCAAACTCGTCATTGGATCTAACCCACTCGACCAGTAAAGTACGCCAACGCAGCGATACCCATTACAAACACACCAATCAGGCCACCTGACGCACCGATGAACTTCCGCAAGTCAGTCCGAACCCGGGCACGGCCTAGATCGCTCTCAACAAGGGTCACAACGCCCAACAAAGGCAGCCCTGCCAACTCTCTCAATCCGCGGGCATCGAATACAACGGCGCGCAACTGACTCGTAATAAATGCAGTTGCAAGTCCTGCGGCTAACGCAGCCAACAAGGCCACAGGGAGCAGCAGCAACCGATTTGGCGCCACCGGTTGAGGGGCGACTCTGGGTGGGTCAATCAACCGGAAATCCGCGATGCCGGAAGCTCCCTCAAGGTCGCCAGACAAGGCGGCAGACTCCCGACGAGCGACTAAATCTTCATAGTTCTTTTTGTTAATGGCGTAGTCCCGGTTCAATTGGGAAAACTCAGACTCGATTTGAGGCGCAGTCTTCATTAGCTCACGGGCCCGCTTCAGGCGCACCTCGTATTCGCCAACGCGAGCCCGCAGTGACGCAACCTGCACCTCAGATCCTGCCAACATGCGCCCCAGCTCCTGGGCCGCCAAACTTGCACTTTGCTGCTGTTGCGCCATCGGAACCGCCATTGCAGCCCTACGCAACTCAGCCACTTCTTTGCGCTTTTGATCCTCCAGATCCTTGATGAGCTTGCGAGCATTGATCACATCCGGATGGCTGTCCGTAAAGCGTTGCAGCAAGTTATCGATGTTTGACTTCTGCGCATTGATCCGTGCATCAATCTCCGGCGTCGCAACAGACGCTGCAGACTCCTGCAAAAGGCTGCGGGTGGCAACGCCAACCGTCTGTGATTTTTCCAAATCCAACTGTTTTTTTGCGGCGTCGCGGGCATTCTCTGCCTCTTTCAACTCGAGTTTTGCCTGGTTTAACTGGTTGGTTACGTCGCCAATCCGGGTTGTCATATCCTTGCCGTCAGCCGCTTGAGTCTCAATATTTCGCAATTTGAACTCTTTCAACCGGGCTTCTGCCTCTTCGAGCTTCGCAACGTAACCCTTGATCTGCTCATCAATGAATTTTTTGGCAATGTCAGAGTCCTTTCTTGTATCCCCCAAACTGGACTCCACAAATATGGAAACAAGCGACTGGACAACCCGTTTGGCCTTGTCCGGCACGTTATCCCGATAACTGATGGTGTACAAATTGTCCCGCCCAACATTCTTGATTTGCACGGCCTTTGTGACCTGCTCCACTAAGGCTTCCTGGGCGTCTTTCGACTTCAGACCAAGATCCAAGTCGGCCATGCGAATCAGTTTCTCCACGTTGGGGCGGCTGATCAGCGTCCGACTCAACATGGCAACCTGTTGCTCTACGTTGGGCTGCACCGCCAAACCCGACATCAGAGGTTTCAGGATCGATTGGGTATCCACGTAGATTCGCGCGCTGGCCTCAAACTTGTCTGGAACCCACAAAACTACCGCCGCCCCGATCGCGCCAACAACCCAAGCAACAATTAGCCCCGGCCAGCGGTGTTTCCACATGCCCCTGGCTATCGTCGACAACTGACTAATTAATTCATCCATTGAGGTTCAAAATCCTGTGTCGCTAGACATGGTGCCGGTGGGCTTGACCCCAGGCCTGAGCCCGAAAAACAGCAAGCACCACACCTTCAGTCAGAACCAGCCTTGAGGAATGATCAGCACATCGCCGGGTTTCATTTCGACGTTGGCAGAAATATCGCCACGTCGAATCAGATCCTTGATTCGCACAGAGTAACGCTTGTCGCCCTCGGACGCTCTAAAAATAGTGGCTGCATTGCCATCGGCAAAATCCGTCAGTCCGCCAACGGCAATCATCACGTCCAGCAACGTCATTTTCTGCTTGTAAGGCAAAAACTGCGGTTTTGCCGCTTCGCCCACCACACGGATTTGCTCGCTATAGGGCCCAACAAAACCGGTCACGATCACCGTCACTACGGGGTCCCGCACATATTTGGCGAGAGCCTTTTCAACATCTCTTGCTATTTCGACAGACGTTTTGCCCTGCACAAGCAATTCATCGACAAGAGGCGTGGTCAACTTGCCATCGGGACGTACTGGCACAGACATCGACAATTCAGGATTTCGCCAGACAATGATATTCAAAGAGTCACCAGGGCCGACTTTGTAGTTGTAGCCCTCATTTGCGGCCCCTGAAGGCGCTGGCGGGTAAACGGGCCCCTGGGCGCAGGCCGCCAAGAAAGCTGCCATCAGCGCCAGTAGCGCCCAACGCAGCATCATTCCAATTTGCTCGCAAGGATTTCTCATGACATTTTCCATTCTTCAAGGCGTCTAGGGCGAACTCGCCCAACAGTCGATTGACCTTGCGTGAATATAACGCATTTGCCTGCAAAACTGATAGCAAATCCGCACATCTGCCCCGTTGGTGGCACAAATCGACAGAACATTCGAGGAATATTGCCCACGCGACCAAATTTTCACATCCGACAGTATCGCGGCAGGCCCAGCGTCCTTAAAATTTACCCCCATGAACAAGCTTCTTGTGGTGTGCATGGGCAACATTTGCCGCTCTCCGATGGCGCAGGTCGTACTTCAGATCACGGCAAAGCGGGCTGGTCTTGGCCCGCAATTCTCGATCGACTCTGCGGGCACACATGCCAGCCATTTTGGCGAAAAACCTGACCCGAGGGCGCAAGCAGCACTGTTGCGCAGAGGCTACGAAATGGGGAAAAGCCGCTCCCGAAAAGTGAGCGAACACGATTTTGTGAACTTTGACGCCATTTTTGCAATGGACTCCAGCAACTTGGCGGAGTTGCAGCGCATTTGTCCGGCAACGCAGAGCCGGAAGCTGCACCTCTTCCTCAACTTTGGCATCGAGCCGACCCCAATTGGCCAGGGGCTTGACGTTCCTGATCCGTATTACGGAAACCCAGCAGGGTTCGAGCACGTGTTGGACTTGTGCGAGGTCGGTGCCCAGCATATTCTTTCCAAACTTGCCCCAAACGGCAAGCTCGCGTGAAACGCTATACCTTGTAATAGGCGCGGTACCACTCGACAAATCGACCCACACCCGCATCGATCGGCGTGCCCGGCACGAAGCCGACCCAGTCGTTCAGGGCATCGGTATCGGCATAGGTTGCCGGCACATCGCCATCTTGCAGTGGCAGTAGATTCTTGGTCGCCGTTTTTCCAAGCGCTTTTTCGATGCAAGCGATGAAATCCAGCAAGGGAACAGGGCTGTTGTTTCCAATATTGAACACACGATAAGGCGCGTTACTGGTCGCCGGGTCGGCTGTGGCGGCGTCATATCCCGGGTTTCTGGTGGCCACTTTATCGACCACGCGAACGACGCCTTCCACAATATCGTCTACAAACGTGAAGTCGCGCTGCATGTCGCCGTGATTGAACACGTCAATCGGTCGCCCCTCAAGAATAGCCTTGGTGAACAAAAACAGCGCCATGTCTGGCCGACCCCATGGCCCGTACACCGTAAAAAAGCGAAGCCCCGTTGTGGGCAGACCGTACAAATGGCTGTAGGTGTGGGCCATCAGCTCATTGGCCTTCTTGGTGGCGGCATACAGGCTGATGGGGTGGTCCACACTGTCGTGCTCTGAGAACGGCATTTTGGTGTTGCCGCCATACACGCTAGAGCTGGACGCGTACACCAAGTGTTTCACGCCAGCGTGGCGGCAACCCTCCAGAATATTGGTAAATCCAACAATATTGCTGTCGATATAGGCATGGGGGTTTTGCAGCGAGTAACGCACCCCAGCCTGCGCGGCAAGGTGGATGACTCGGTCAAATTTTTCAGTTTCAAAAAGCGTTGAAACACCCGCACGGTCAGCCACGTCCAATTGGGCAAACTTGAAACTGCCGTGCGGCGTCAACCGTTTGAGGCGGTCTTGTTTTAGCGAAACCGCGTAGTAGTCATTCAGGTTGTCCAGGCCGACAACGTGGTCGCCGCGCGCCAGCAGGCGAAGCGCGGCAGTCATGCCAATAAAGCCCGCCGCCCCAGTCAACAATATTTTCATGGCGCGATTTTGCCATGCTGAACCCGTCGCTTATTTCATGCCCAAGACAGGGCGGATGAACTTGAGCATCGCCCATTGCAGCGGATTGGAGTTGCCCCAAGGGCGCCAGGTGAATTTGAGCTTTTGATGGTAGGCGTCAAAGTGCATGCCCCAAGGCGCGGCCTTGAGGTCGCCACGGCCGAGCAGCACCTTGAACACAGACGCGCCCATCACGCCCGCGCAGAGGTCACACGCCATGATGGTCGAGGGACCCCGCTTTTCTTTGAAGCTCACCGATTCCGGCGCCACCAGATAGTCGCGATTCAGCATCGCGGGCGATAAACCGGCGATAAAACGGGCGTATTGTTCGTTGACTTCATGACCCTCCCACTTGAAGTAGTCTTCCGCGCTCATCCCCGTCGGGGAAAAATAGAGAAATGCGGCACCGATGCCCAGGGGTGCCGCCGTCAGGACCGGGATGCCCTTTTCCCGGCATTTGGCAAAGACCATGCGCCGCGCGGGCAGCGCAAAAAAATCCAGGCCATCCACGTATATGTCGACGTCTTTCAAAAAGTCGTCCACGTTGTCCGGAAGAACGCCTTTGGGAAACTTGCGCAGCTCGATTTCAGGGTTGATGTCCAGCGCCAGCACCGCCATCGATTCCAGCTTGGATTTGCCCAAAGTCGAGACAAATGCCCCCGCCTGGCGGTTGAGGTTATGCACGTCAAAATCGTCAAAATCCGAAATATTGAATCTCGAAAGGCCCAAGCGCGCCAATGTGCGTAAATGGGCGCCGCCCACGCCCCCCATGCCGGCAATGCCAATGCGCGCTTTGCGCAGTTTGGCCTGTTCGTCTTTGGTGACCCAGCCAATGTTGCGGGAAAATGCTTTGTCGTAGTCAAATACCGGTACTGTTGACATGGTTTTCGCGTCCTTTGGCGGGTTTTGGGAAAGTGGTGGGCCAATAGTCTGTGGCTCCGCCGATTAAACGGCAAAGTATAGGACTGGGTACAACGCCGTCACGCCCCATTATTTCGACCCAGTGGTACACGGCAAATGACTTTCCAGCGATTTGGCCGCCACTGTGGCGGCAACGCAACCCGGCTGAAAAACCAAGCGGTCAAATTGGTGGGCAGCTCGATAAATGTCGATTTTTTTTACATGCCCTCTTCCGACATTGGCTGTGTTTTTTCTAAGTCATTGATAAATAACAAAAATTGAAACCTGGCATTGATATTGCTTTGATTGATTCCATGGGCCGTTAGCTCATTCATTTACTCAAGGAGTTCAGACATGAAACTACACAAAATTGCAGGAGCCTTGGCTTTTGGTGCCATGGCCCTTTCTGCGCAGGCGGCCCCGATCCCCGGGTTTGCCTACCACTCTGACGGTGGCTTTATCAACAGCCCGTTCCCCTTTCCGTTTGGCTCCACCTGTGCCAACAGCCTCGCGGCACCTGTGTCCACCGGCGCGGGCTGCAATTTGACGTTTGGCACGAATGACGTGGTTGTCCCAGTGGGAGGCTCCCTGAACGTCGGTGGCTTCCTGGATGGTTTCCAAACCCACCAAAGCGTTGCTTGGGGTATCCCGTCCACCGTTCCTGGCTCCAATCCGCTGCAGCTTCAAAGTAAGCTGGAGGTGATTCACAATGTTGGCGTTGCAGTCACCAACGGCGGCTGGTCTTTGATTGACACCTTTATCCACCATAACAACATCATCAAATACGGCCCCGACTTTGGCTATATGGACAGCACACCAGTTTACGGTGCCTTCCATTTTGATGCGCCTGCGCTTGGAAAGATCGACGGCGTCAGCCCGCTGCTCTTCTTGGAGACGTCTAACCTTGATTTGCCTTGCGCTCAGACTCCCAACCCGCTGGGCACCAACTGCGATGATCTTTACACTACCGCACCGTTGAATGGTGATTCGTTCTTCAGTATCGGTGGCTACAACTACAAGTTGGAGTTCCGTTTCCGTGCAACGGTGAACTCTGTCATCATGGATCTGAACCCGCTGGATCCGTTTGTCAATATTTTCTGCGGTGAGCGCAATGACTGCGAGATCGTGACCGAAGTTCGCATGAGCACCGTTCCTGAGCCAGGCGCCTTGGCACTGTTCGGTCTGGGCTTGGCTGGCTTGGCCCTCTCCCGCCGCCGCAAAGCGTCGGTGTAAGTTGAGACGCTAACTGAGAGGCTAACGGCTCAACTCGTCTGACTCCTCCAACGGCAGCTTCGGCTGCCGTTTTTTATTGCGCGTTTCTTTTTATCATCTGGGCATGTTGTCCCCCTCCCGCCATCGCCTGGCCTTGGCCCTGATCTTTGTCACCCCCGCCTTCTGGGCCATCAACTACCTGGTGGCCCGCAGCGCGCCGGGGGTGATCGAGCCGCATGCGCTGGCCTCTTTTCGATGGTTGATGGCAGGGTTTTTGTTCAGCTTGGGGTATTGGGGGGAGCTTTGGCAGGCGCGCGCGCAGATTTTGCAGGACTGGAGGCGTTACCTGGCCTTGGGCACTTTGGGCATGTGGATTTGCGGCGCTTGGGTCTACATCGGCGGGCAGACGACGGTGGCGGTGAATATCGCGCTTTTGTACAGCGTCTCGCCGGTGCTGGTGGTGGCGGCGTCGGCCTTTTGGCTCAAAGAGCGGGTGACGGCGGTGCAGGTTATCGGCGTTGTCATCGCGCTCGCGGGCGTGTTGCATGTGATTTTCAAAGGCCAGTGGCTCGACCTGCTGGGCGTGAAGCTGGTGGTAGGCGACGCCTGGATCATCGCAGCCGCAGCGTCTTGGTCGGTGTATTCGCTGCTGCTCAAGAAATGGCAGTCGAGTTTGAGCGCGAGCGCCCGCCTGACGGTGATTGCGCTGGCAGGCGTACTTGTGATGTTGCCTTTCACGATTTATGAGGCGGTGATGAACCCCCTGCCCGTGTTGGTGTGGCCCGGTTTTGGCTTGGCCTTCGCGGCGGCGCTTTTCCCAGGTTACGGCGCTTATTTGGCGTTTTCAGTGATGCAGCGTGAGCTTGGTGCAGCCAGGGCCAGCGTCATCCTGTACCTGGGGCCGATTTATACGGCAGTGATCGCCTGGATAGTGCTGGGCGAGCCGCTGCGCCAGCATCATTTGATCGGTTTGGCGCTGATTCTGCCGGGGATTTACCTGGTCAACCGCAAGGCAGCCGAGCTTGCTTGAAGCTGCCTGTGCAGCCCCGGATCCACAGCGAGCCTGCAAATACGGCATCTCAATAAATTGTTAACATCCATGTTAATTATTGGATCAAAAAACGACTCTCAGGACGAATTTCAAGCCTAATTTGGCATTAGGTCACGTACTATATGAATAATTTGCTACTATTAATATAGCAATATTACGCAAAACCCAGCCGCTTGCAAATCTCCACGGTCGCCGCAGCCTGGTTCATGCAGTAAAAATGCAGCCCTGGGGCACCGCCGGCGACGAGTTGTTCACACAGGTCGGTCACCACGTCGAGGCCGAAGGACTTGATCGAAGCCGTATCGTCGCCAAATGCTTGCAGCCGCAGCCGAATCCAGCGGGGAATCTCCGCGCCGCACGCATCGCTGAAGCGCATGAGTTGCGTGGAGCTGATGATGGGCATGATGCCCGGCACCACAGGCAGGGTGGCGCCCAAGCCATCTGTGTCTTCCACAAAACGAAAGTACGCGTCTGGGTTGTAGAAGTATTGGGTAATTGCAGAACTGGCCCCGGCGCGCACCTTGGCCAGGTAGGCGTGCAAATCAGCCTCGGGTGATTTGGCCTGGGGGTGCACCTCGGGGTAACAACCCACCTCGATGTGGAAGTGGCCACCAGTTTCAGCGCGGATGAATTCAATCAGTTCGCTGGCGTATTTGAATTCGCCAAAACCGCCGTAGCCGCTGGGCAAATCGCCGCGCAGCGCCACCATGCGTTGAATGCCTGCCGCTTTGAAAATCGCCAATTGGGCGCGCACGCTGGCGCGGGTTGCGCCAATGCAAGAGAAATGCGGCGCGGCATGAAAACCGTCCGCCAAAATTGCCTGCACGGTTTGCAAAGTGCCATCTTGCGTGGACCCGCCGGCGCCGTAGGTGCAGCTGAAAAAATGCGGCTTCAGCGAATAAAGCGTTTGCCGCACAACGGCCAGTTTTTCAACGCCCTCAGGCGTTTTGGGCGGGAAAAACTCAATACTGATGGGAAATTTTTGGCCAGAATTCATGATGTGGCTTTGATGTCATAACTTGCGTGCACAAAAAATTCGCGGTTGCCGTCGCCACCGGTGATCGGGCTGTCAAACCAGCCAAGCACTTGGAGCCCCAGCGCGGCATAGGTTTCTCTAATGCGGGCCTCCACGATGCCGTACATCGCCGCTTCGCGCACGATGCCGCCCTTGCCGACTTGCCCGGGCTGCAACTCAAACTGCGGTTTGACCAGCATCAGCACATCGGCCTGCGGCTTCAAAAGCGGCGCCAAGGCCGGCAACACCAAGGTTTGCGAGATGAAAGACAAATCGCCCACGATCAGGTCAAACTGGGTGGGCTGGGGAGGCGGGTCACTCGGCTCACTCGATTGGTCAATTGCAGCATCAAGTCGCATGAAATTTGAATAGTGCGTTATTAATTCAGAAGCATTCAAATTTCGGGCGTTGACGTTTTCCAGCGCCAGAACACGCGGGTGCGCGCGCAAATTGGGGTGCAACTGGCCGCTGCCCACATCAACACCCACAACAAAATCGGCCCCCTGTTGCAGCAGGCAATCGGTGAACCCGCCGGTGGATTGGCCGACGTCCAGGCAGGTTTTGCCCCTGACCACAATGCCGCTGCTTTGAAGCGCACCTTCGAGCTTGAGCCCGCCGCGCGATACGTATTTGGCCTCTGACGCGTCCAGCAGTTCGATCTGCGCATCTGTGGGCAGCTCGTCGCTATTTTTGCCGATGCGTTTCCATGAGGCCTCCAACGCGCCAGCCTGCACGTCAATGTCGGCACGCCAGCGCACGCCCGAGGCGATCAGGCGCTGCGCCTGCGAGCGGGAACTGGCGATGCTGCGTTGCAGCAGGAGCTGGTCAGCCCGCATTAATAGCGGTAAGTGTCGGCTTTGTAAGGACCCGCCTTGCTGACGCCAATGTAAGAAGCCTGCTCGTCGGTGAGTTCGGTCAACATGGCGCCGACCTTTTTCAGGTGCAAACGGGCGACCTTTTCGTCCAGGTGTTTGGGCAACACGTAGACCTTGCCGACTTTGTATTCCTTCGGCTTGGTGAAGAGTTCGATCTGCGCAATCGTCTGATTGGCAAAACTGGACGACATCACAAAGCTGGGGTGGCCGGTGCCGCAACCCAAATTCACCAAGCGGCCCTTGGCCAGCAAGATGATGCGCTTGGAAGCCTGCTTGCCTTTGGCCGGGAAAATCACGTGGTCAACTTGCGGCTTGATCTCTTCCCACTTGCACTTTTCAAGCGAGGCGACGTCGATTTCGTTGTCAAAGTGGCCGATGTTGCAGACGATAGCCTGGTCTTTCATGGCCGCCATGTGTTTGTAGGTGATGACGTTGCGGTTGCCGGTGGCCGACACGAAGATATCAGCCTTTTCGGCAGCGTACTCCATGGTCACGACCTTGTAACCCTCCATCGCTGCCTGCAGTGCGTTGATCGGGTCGATCTCGGTCACCCACACCTGCGCGCTCAG